>NZ_JBGJZO010000015.1:0-113140 GCF_042610485.1 Paenibacillus oryziterrae
GCCGGAGCACGGCGGCGGGGACGCGGGTGCAACCGCAGCCGCAGCCGAGATGCTGCGGCTGCGGGGGCTCCTGCTCTCCGGCGGTGCGCCGGAGAGCCCCACGGCCTCGCTGCGCCGGTCGGCCGAGGCCCCTTCCAGCCCTGACGCAAGCGGGCTGGAGGCGGGGATGAAAGAGCTGCGCAAGCTCATGGAGGCTTGGGCAGCCTGGCGTCAGCGGCTCGAACGGCTGACGCAGGAGCGTGATGCCAGACGGGCAGAGCTGGAAGCCTTGACCGGACAGGAAGTGGTGCTGGCAGAGGCACTGGAACAGGCGGAGCGCTCATTTCAAGAGACAGCTGAACAATACGAACGGTGGCTGCAGGAACGTTGCCTGCCGGAAGGACTCTCCCCTGACGGACTGCCTGACATTTTCCTTGCTGTTGAGCAGGGGTTCGAGCTGCTGCGGCAGGAGAAGAAGCTGTCGCTGCGGATAGCAGAGATGGAAGAGGAATGCCACGCGTTTGAAAGGGAATGCGATGAGCTGGCAAAGCAATCGAATACAGGGATTGATCCGGGTTCAAGGTTAACGTGGCTGGAGGCAAGAAAAATAGCATGGGATCAGCTCAAAGCAGGGATGTTGCGCCGGGAGGATCTGAAGTCAAATGTGCTGAAACAGGAAGAGGAGCTTGCAGTCAGCCGCACGGAATTGAGCCGTTTGAAAGAGAGTCGCGAGGGACTTCTTCAGGAGGGCGGAGCAGCGAGTGGGGAAGATTTCTTGCGCCGGGCGGCTGCCGTTCAGCAGCGAGCCGAGCTGTTACGGTCTATCCGGCAATGGGAGCTTGCCATGTTCACCGGTTTGGATGCTGAAGGAACATCAGATGTTCTGGAGCTTCTGGACAACGGGGATCTGACCGAGCTGAGCCAGCAGCTTTCGATTCAGGAACAGGTTGTTCAAGGGGCAGAGGATGAATGGAACCGGCTGCTTCAGCTTCGCGGCAAGCTTCTGCAGGAGCAGGCGGGACTACAGGAACGCTGCCTCGAAGATTCACCGCTCCAGCAGCTGGAGGAACAGCGTGCTGCCCTCCGGGAGCTTGCGGAACAATATGCGATAACGGCATTGACAGCTGAATTGATCGGAAAGACCCGCCGGATTTACGAGCAGGAGAAACAGCCGCAGGTTCTGCTGCTGGCTTCATCCTTCTTCGAGCAGTTGACGGGAGGGGAATACCGGCGTGTTGTGATGACGCTGGGGGCTAAAGAGCTTAAAGCAGAGCACCGGACCGAAGGGTTGCTGAGCAGCGGACAGCTTAGCCGCGGAACTGCGGAGCAGTTGTATCTTGCACTTAGGCTGGCTCTGGCCGAGACGATGACACGGCAGGCACCTTTGCCGCTGCTGTTTGACGATTTGTTCGTGAATTTTGATGAACAACGGCTTCATGCCGCACTTGAGCTAGTAGGTAAGTTGTCTTCCACCCGGCAGGTTGTGATGATGACCTGCCACCGGCATGTAGCTGAGGCGGTGTCGGAGCGGATACCGACAGCAGCCATTATTTCCGTGTAATGCGTGTTGCCGGTTCAACGGGTACATATCTGCCGCTGGTATCCTCAGGGGCGGACGGTAGTCGCGGTGGCGGGAAGAGCGGAGTGCGGATCAGCATGAAAGTCCACACCAGTGACAACCCGCCGAAAATCGGATAGAACAGCGATAGCAAGGAGCTGAAGCCGAACTGGCTTAAAGCATAGCAGATCAGCATCACGAGTGGAGTAATCAGGGCCGGAGCGATCGGGAGATGCTGCTTAACCTGCATCGTGACTCCATAAATATCGGCTACAAAGGTACTGAAGATCTCAAGGAATATAAGCAGCAAATACACGGTCTGAACTACAGTTCCGAGTTGAAAGGCAATGCTTCCCATCGGAATCTCGAATTGAAGAATCCCCGGCATCTGTGCACTCATCGCAAAATGTGCCGTCAGCAGCATGAAACCGATACCGATTCCACCTAATATGCCTCCGAGCTTCAAAGCCTTAACGTTTCTGGTCTGGCGGGCAAGGGGAACAAGTACGGCTTGTGCCATTCCCAAATTAAACGCTGTATACAGCAGGGGCGACATCCAGGTTCTGAACAGGCTCCGTTCGGTATCCAGCAGCAGAAAGCGGCCTGCCTGCGGAAGATGAAGTGTATTAAATACAATAATGAGAGACAGAGTAAGCATAAGCGGTACAACAATGCTGTTCATTTGCAGAATTCCGGATATTCCCCTTTTTAAAAGCAAGTAGGCACCAGCCAGGGTTAGCAGCAGACCGGTCTGAAAATGAAGTCCAAGATGCTCCTCAAAAATTGCTCCTGCACCAGCGAGCATGATGCTGTTGACGCCGATCAGGATGACCAAGGTAAATAGGCTGATCACCCTGCCTGCATTCTCGCCAAACAGATGCCGGTTGAAATCCTCATAGGAGTCAGCCTCGATCCGGTGTGCGACAAGCATCATTTTAGTTCCCAACCAGATAAACAGTATCGTAGAGAGCAATATGGTCAGAACTGCCCACCGCCCGTACTGCGTGAAGAATTGGAGAATCTCCTGACCTGTGGCGAAACCGGCTCCTACAATGGTGCCGATATAAGTAAATGCGATTTGCAAGGTGCGGATCGAAGTCTTCATAGCATGGATCTCCTCCTTAAAGTATTCGCAGGAATGCCTTGTGCAGTCCGTATAGTACAGGTTATGATGTTGGACAGAAGGACATGACTTCCGTCTGTCTCATTAATCGGAAGGTCTGCAATTATAAAGGGTATTGGAGGTTTGGATTCATGGAATTATTAAAACAGCGGATTCTCGCAGAGGGAGTCGTCATTTCGGATCAAGTGCTGAAGCTTGATGCTCTGCTCAATCATCAGGTTGATCCTGCGCTTACAATGGAGATGGGACGGGAGTTCGCCCGGAGGTTCGCGGAAAGCGGGGTTACCCGCGTAGTGACCGTAGAGTCCTCGGGTATTGCCGTAGCATTTGCCACTGCGTTTGTATTGAATGTTCCACTAGTGTTTGCCCGCCGCAAGAAGACCTTGCTGGCCGATCCGGATTCGTTATGTGAACGTGTACCTTCCTTCACCAAAGGGATTGTGACGGATATCATGTTATCCCGCCAGTTCATTAACGAAGATGACAAAATCCTGTTTATTGACGACATCATTGCGAACGGCGATGCCGCTCGTGGCTTGATCAAGATCATCCAGCGTTCGGGGGCAGAGCTTGTGGGCCTCGGGGTGGTTGTTGAAAAAAGCTTCCAGGCAGGAGCACGCACCATCAGAGAGCAGGGCATCCGTCTAGAGTCGCTGGTACGGATTATGTCCCTAACTGATGGGACTATTGTCTTTGATGAATAGGGACTGGTAATCATCAGAATATGGCCTATTTTCGAAACAACTGCTTTTCACCCTCTAACTTTTCCTTTATAATAAAAGGTAGACAGAAGAGAGGAGGCGTCACAATGGGGAATGAACCGGTGACACAGCAATTTTTTATTGATAAATTAACCGAGGCCAAGGATCACTTTGAGCGCGCGCTGGACTGCAAGCACACTGAATTTGATGACCTTTATCCCTATATGATTGAACATCCTCAGTTCTTTTGGTACAAACGCTATGTAGCCTGGTCTGAACTGCTGACCATTAAAGGGCTTTGTGAGGAATTGTCCTTCTCTTGGAGAGAGAAGTTTACAACCAAGCAAGTGGAGTATCTGGAGCAACGAGTGATGTCTGCTAAAGTTCTCGATTTTTGGTTTGAGAAGAATGAAGCGTTGATATAGGAGAGCCGGGGAAGAGAATATGATCTCTTTCGTTGATTACATGAGACCCAATGATTACTCATTGTGGTCTTTTTTATTCTGGACAAGATAAGTGTAAGGGGGTATATATCATGATCAGCGATGAACAACTGAATGCCTACCGGATCTCCGGAGAGAAAATACGTGTGGTGCGCGATGGACTGGAGAGCAATGATGTCAAAGGAATTGTGCTAGCCTGGGATGAAAACCAAGTGATGATTCGCCGTCCGAATAAGCGGGTGGTGAAGCTGGACCGGAATTATATATTTCAGCCCTTTAGCGAACCTAGACCAGATATCCTAACGTAGTTGGTATGGAATAAGCAAAATTAGCTTTCTATATGCTGTCTGTTGCACTCTGTGCAGCAGAATAAGCTTGGAACACCTGATTTTCGCTATCTGTTGCACTTTGTGCAGTTGAATTTCAATAAATGGGTCATATGGGCGTAATCTGCTGTATAAATTGCAACAGAATCGCCAAATGGGCGGATATCCCGCCAATCTATTGCACTAAATGCAATCAGCGATATCGAAGCCTATAGCCGACTAAAACTAATGAATGGTTAGGCGATTTTGGCCGATAAATAATGGTTAAAAACATATCAAACCACAACAGCTCACCGCCGTATGAATAACGGACAGTGAGCTGTTGTGGTATGAAATGCCTGAATTTAGTTACAGGGACAAGGACAATTGTTCTACATGCTCATCGCGGCTTACGATGGAGAACTCGGTTGCAAGACCGAGGTATGCACGCATCCGCAGCATCATCTCCCGGCGGAATCCGGGCCACTGTATGTTCAGCTCACCGGGGATGCTTCTGCAGGAGTATTTGGCTTCCACACCATGCACATCCTGAGTAATAGTTGTAATTCTCAACTTGTGGGAATCCAGTTCACGCTTGACTTCCTGAAGCATGACGGCGGTCTTCTTGGCACCGCCCGAGATCATCTCCATGTACAGCTGTGGAGTCTTGAACAAGCCGCTTTGGCCGATGACACGGCAATCGCGTTCAAATACTTTATGGATAAATGTAAGCAGCAAATAGCTTCTGACAAGGGACAGTTCTTCTTGGGATACATGTTGTGCTGTATCTGGAGTTTTTATTGTGGTAGTCGCCATACAAATCACCTCGTTATTTAGTATGCGAACCTTTGTTCTTATTATACATGGAAACCATGTATGAAAGCAAGAATTATACAGAAAAAAGTTTAAAATAAAAAATATTGACGATTGTATCTGTGGGTGGTATGATATATCTTGTCGCCGCCAAAAGCGGAGTATTAAAAATATGCGGTCGTGGCGGAATTGGCAGACGCGCACGGTTCAGGTCCGTGTGGTAGCAATATCGTGGAGGTTCGAGTCCTCTCGACCGCATTACATTATCAATAACAGGTTTCTGAACTGCTTCCGGGCAGATTGGAAACCTTTTTTATTTGTTCAACAAATTCCACAAGCCGATACATAAAACATCCCCTCTTTATTANTACATTATCAATAACAGGTTTCTGAACTGCTTCCGGGCAGATTGGAAACCTTTTTTATTTGTTCAACAAATTCCACAAGCCGATACATAAAACATCCCCTCTTTATTATGAAATAGCTGGTAATTCATCAGCACTTCACATGAAGGGTGGATGTTTTTTTGATAACGCAGATGTCCGTGAACTCTTTGTTAATAGTTGGACGAAGCTGATTCACATAATAACTTTTTCCTAGGCAAACAATGAGAACAGATCATTTAAGGGGAGTTGAGCTTATGTTGAGAAGAGATGTACTACAAAGGGCGGCTATCTGTTGCATGGGAATGATCGCTCTGTTGATGGCATCCGTATCACCAGTTACGGGAGTAAGCGAGGCGGAGGGGGTTAATACTGTCAGCCCACAGGCATCTAAAGGAGACAAGCAGCCCCCGGATAATGAACGTGTAACGGTAGATAAGGCACATTCCCCACGAAGCCGGGTCGCTGTAATCATTGACGACTTTGGCAATGGCATGCGGGGTACGGATGAAATGTTCAAACTTCCGGTTAAGCTCACGGTAGCCGTTATGCCGTTTCTGTCCACAACCAAGGAGGATGCAATTCGAGCACACAAACGCGGAGACGACGTGCTGCTGCATCTTCCGATGGAGCCGCGCCACGGCAAACCTGAATGGCTGGGTCCGGGGGCGGTATTGTCGCAGATGAGTGATGATGAAGTACGCAAGAGGGTGGAGGCAGCCTTGGATGATGTTCCATATGCTATCGGTATTAATAATCATATGGGCTCGAAGGTCACCAGTGATGAACGAGTGATGGATATTGTGTTATCGGTCTGTAAGGAACGGGGATTGTTTTTTGTGGATAGTAAGACGAGTTACCGCTCTGTGGTAGGCAAGTTGTCTGCTCAGAAGGGACTGCCGCGCGTGGAGAATCAAGTCTTTCTTGATGATAATCACACCGCGGGTCATGTACTAAAACAAATGCACCTTGTTCATGAAAAAGCAATGAAATCCCGCTACTGCATCACGATCGGTCATGTCGGCATTCAAGGCAAAGAGACTGCCGCCGGAATCCGCGGCGGCATTAATGAAATGAAAGACAGTGTTGAATTTGTGGGAATTTCTGATCTCCTCAAAGAAGAATTGAAATGGAAGGCGGATCCTACACTTCCGTAAGATATACTCTAATGCCTCTGGAGATCGCCTCGGCTATTGCCTGTTGTCCGAACGGTGAGCATAACTTGGCCCGGTCCGCCGGACTGCTGATAAATCCCGCCTCGACGATTACTGTTGGGGCGGTTATTGTATTGAGCAGATAAAAGGGTTTGCCGGGTTTGACTTCGCCTTTTACACCATACAGACCATTTAGTTCACCTTGAATTGCCTTAGCGAGCATGAAGCTACGCCCTTCCTTTTGGCGGTACAATACGATCGGCCCGTGCGGTGAAGATGAGGGCGCCCAGTTCACATGAATGCTGACGACAACCGTTGTCGGCAGAGTTTCTGCGAGTTCTTTACGCTGGGCAAGATCGCGCATATGGCGTGAAGAGCTGCGCAGCCAGCGGTTATCATCACTAGGCGCATAGTCTCCGAAGCGGTTTAGAACTGTGTTGAAGCCGTCACTGCGCAGCAGAAGGTACAGCTTGCGGGAAATATCAAGCGTCAGGTCCTTTTCCAGCAATGTACCGTAAGAGGTGCCGCCATCAATGCCGCCATGTCCGGCATCGATAAGGATCACACGTTGTCCCTGCCCCAGTATAGTATGGGGTGCATGGGGTATGCTTACTTCCTTTAAAGCGGCTCCATTAACACTTGGTGTGAAGCTCATATAGGCCAGCATTCCGGACGTAATACATAGAAAGCTCAAGCATCTTAGAGGAATATGCTTTCGCCATATTTCTTTTATCTTCACATGCAACGCCTCCTGTATCGGTGATATTTTGTTAGCGTGTGTGAATGTGGTTTAAAGTATACAAACTAGAGGTGTTTGTTTAGATAGAGGCCAATTGGTGCAGACTAATTACATGGAAATCGGGAACTGAAGTTTGAAGTAAAGACTCGATTGGAGGTGGGGATATGGCTTCGGGTGGAGATGAACTTGTGAAGTATATAACGGAGAAAGTTGTAGTGTATATAGAGAGTCCGCGTGACCAGCGAAAGCGTGACGAGGTACCAAGACAACCCTGGTCCCAAAAATGGTTCGGTATGATGCCTCTCGGGATCTCAATCTGGCGGAGTAAATGGAGCCGGAACAAGAAGGATTCACTTTAGAATTGCAAATAACCCTCCACTGCCTTACAGGATGGAGGGTTATTTGAGTTGTCTGATGTTTAATTAAAATCCTCTATGTTGTTCTTGTCTGAAGATGGTGCTGCGTGCAGCGAGCCTTTCTTCTGCAGTAGAGAAAGAGGCAGGAAGCGATTGCCCTGCGGTCCTGCGGCTGCATAGGCAATTACCTTTGTTTGACTTTGTGCTGACTTCAGTCCCTGGGCATCCCCTGGTGTGACCCATAATTGATAACCTGTGAGTGTCAACGGGGCACCAAAGTCTTCGTTAGCCGCTGAAGACTTGAATACAAATCGTCCAACGTGCTGCAGTAGCGCCGGATACAGCTCATCCTTAATTAACGGCTGCTTAGGGCTTGTCAGCCACAGCAGATTATCATAAGGATCTGAGGAGATTCCACTCCGATAAGCCGCTTGTGGCATGGACAGGTTCTGTATTGGCGCGATTTCAGTTTCTTTGTCCGCACTGTGGAGCATGAGTTCCACTTTGCTGGTATTCCATGGTAACACTTCAGGCAGAGCGGCGTTCATATATACTTTTTTACCTTTTATTACCACTTCCCATAGTGGAAGCAGCGGTAAATATAGAGGTGTCAGTTCAATAGATCCTGAATAATTGGATGTTATTATTCCTGACTGCACCAGAGTCTGGCGCAGATCGGTCAGGCTGTATGGAAGTCCCTCATTACCAGCCCCGTATTCGCTAACAACATATCCCCCGTCTTCTTTTGCGGCAATAATGAGATAGCCTATCCGCTGTTCTCCCTTCATAACATTAACAAGCCAGCCATGAGTGCCTGGACCAAGAGGGTAATAACGGCCTTCAGCACCATTCCAGTTCTTGAATAGAGAATCTTTGGACAACTTCTCCATTGTAAGTCTGACAAAGCTCTCAAGGGTGTCCGGAGCAGCCGATGCTCGCAGCTCTAATCCGGTAGTAGCAACTTTGGGAATTAGTGGGGAGGCACCAGTTGCGTCCAGTCTGGATGGAAAACCTAACCCGGAAACAGCAATCACCAGACCAAGAAGCAGAAGGGGCAATATTTTTCGCCCGTTACCGGCCCTCTTCTGTCGAGTCCTTATTGTCATTTCAGACATTCACCTCACATTTATTTCTCACATATATTGTATGGGACAAGCGCCAAAAAGGGTGTTGCTTGCTGTCGCGCTTCTCCCATGTGTTTCTCTTGTTATTTTGCCTGCTTTTAGCGAGCGGGGTCAGATCTTACGTATTTCATGTGCTTCGCAGATGGAATAAACCGTAGGTCACTGCAGAAACTGTAATTCTGGGTTCGTATTGCCAGATGGTTTCGTTGCGGCGTCTGGTGTACTGCTCCTGTACGAGCTGACGTTTCTCTTCATCGGGTTCTTTCAGAAGATCCTCATAATACACGTCGATAATGGCCAGCTCTAACTGTAGGCGTTCCCGTGCTTCCTCAGCCCAGGAGAAATCCATTTCGGAAAGGCGGGAGGTCAGGTGTTCTTCCAGCTTGTCTGTACCTGTTGTGAGCGAGAACTGATAGGGCTGAATGTGCACGTTCTCCGGCAGACGGGGGGTAAGCTGTAAGGTATCTGCTCCGATTCTACCTGAGAAATCCTCGATGATTGCCCCGCTGGCGAGCGATATCCCGAGAAAGTTCAACTGCTCACATTTCAAGTCACAGCTCATCTCGACCTTAAAGCATACACCCAGCCATGGTTCATAAGATGCGGAGAATAAGGTGTTTCGCTGCCGGCTTGCAGGGACCTCGAAGAGATGGAGACATTTGCCCTCTTCCCGCGCAGCCGACCAGATTTGCCGCAGCCGTCTGCTTCCATAGGTCACATCCTCCCGGCGGACGAGGCCCGGGCCGATCCTGGGAACCATAGGGGTAACGCCAAAATAACGTGCCAGAATGCCATCCTGCGGATTCGGCAGGGCTCCGGGCAGAGAGACATTAGGTGATGAAACATTGGGTGATGCGCCAGCAGGTGGCGCCAGCACCGCTGAATCCGTCGGTTGCCGTATCCGGGCAGCGGGATCGTCATATTGCTCCGGATCAAATACAAAAGTAAATGACAACGTCTCGGGTTCCACTCCGGTCCGCTCTACAAATCCCCAATAATAAGGACGATCCGTCAGCATGCGGTCCGCACGCGGTGACAGCTTCACCGTTACATGATGAGGGGATTGCTCCAGTATGGTGCTCTCGGTAGCTTCAAGATAATCCACTACTTGCGTGCGGATTTCTTGCAGGGATAAGGTCATGACGAAATATCACTCTCCCGTTGTATGCCTTCGGTTAGCTCACTCAGAGACTGACCGATGTCATCGACTCTGCTGCGGAGCTCTTCATCACTACTTGCTTCCAAAATGATTTTATAGAGGCTTTTCTCCAGAGATTCCTTTTTCTCGAATTTCTCCAGAATGACATCCAGTCCGCCAATGACCATTTCGAACATGTTGATCTTCTCGTGCAGCAGATGCAGGATATGTTCCTCAATGGTGCCCAGGGTGGACAGATTTGTGATGATGACATCATTCTCCTGACCCAGCCTGTGTACGCGTCCGATCCGCTGCTCTACCCGCATGGGGTTCCAGGGCAGATCGAAATTGATCATATGGTGGCAAAATTGCAGGTTGATGCCCTCACCGCCTGCTTCTGTCGCTATCATTACCTGTGCACGACCGCGGAATAAATCCATCATCCAGTCTTTTTTGCCCCGATTCATTCCGCCGGAATATGGCACGCTCTGTAGTCCATGCTCCCGGAAGAAATTCATTAAATACTCCTGGGTCGCGCGGTATTCGGTAAAGACGATTACCTTCTCATTGAGCTCTTTAATAAGTGATAGTGCTGTCTCGGCTTTAGTATTGGTTTTAACGGTCCGGATCAGCTGTAACAGCTCAAACATCCGCTCCCGTTTGGGCGAATCCTCCGGCAGCTTTTTCATCAGATTGACCAGTGTTACAAATACGGCATCCCGGCTGCTACAGACCTCGCGTTGCAGGGTAACGAGAGATAGCATACTGGTGAGATTGCCGCCGGATTCCTGATATTGGTCTTTGACAAAAGAAGTGACGGCATCATATAATACCTTTTCCTCTGAAGAAAGCGTGAGCGGGATATTACGGACCTTTCGTTTGGTGAATACCATCTCGCCTTCGCCGCGCCGGTTGCGGATCATGACCTTGGACAAAGCGCCTTTAAGCTGCTCTTCATTCTTAGGAACCCGTTTATCCACAACAAAGTTCGCGGCGAAATCGTTTTGATTCCCGAGTTGCCCCGGCTTCAGCAGCGTAATCAGATTAAACAGCTCCCCAAGATCATTCTGGACTGGCGTTGCGGTCAGCAGCAGGCAGTATTTTTTGCGAAGCTGTTGGACAAACACATAGTTCGTGGTCTTCTTATTCTTCAGCTTGTGTGCTTCATCGATAATGAGCATGTCGTATTCATTGCCAAGCAGCATCTCCTTGTGCGGATCGCGTTTAGCCGTATCCATAGATGCCACAACGATGTCGCTTTCCCAGGAATAAGCCTTTTTCTGGGCAATGGCGGAGATTCCAAATTTGGAGTTCAACTCGCGTACCCACTGCAGCACGAGAGATGCTGGGACTAGGATCAGAACCTTGGAGACCAGTCCGCGCACAAGATACTCTTTTAGAATCAGCCCTGCTTCAATGGTCTTGCCGAGCCCAACCTCATCTGCCAGAATAGCCCTGCCCGACATTTCGAACAGCACCTTATGCGCGGTATCAATCTGGTGGGGGAGCGGAGAGAGGCCTTGGAGATGCTTCATGCACTGAAGCTCGGAGAAGCTTGTGACAAGCGCGGACCGTTCACCCTCAATAGCAAGGCGTGATAGTCTTAAATCTCCCCAGGGCCCGCCTTTATTCAGCCTGGACTCCAAATCCTCAAGCCAACTGCGGTCAAAAGATAGCGGAACGGGTAATATAGGGGCTGGATTCCCAGCGTTTCGGGGTGGAGAATTACGGAATAATTGCGTCATGCAAGGGCCACCTCCAGTGCTTGAGTACATACCAATACGTAGAAGTAGTATGCGCGAAAACGAGAGGATTCATAACTTAACTTTTCTTTTAATCTAATAAAAAAGGAAGTAAGAGTGAGAAAAAGGGAGAAGAATTAATGATATTTGGGCAGGATGGCCCTATTCTTCAAAAACACCTGTGATACAATATGTGGTATAGTTTAAAGGCTGATGTATACAATATATTGTGACAAATGTTCAAAAACTTGATTTGAAACGTGGTTTTTAGGGTTATTTGTTATTGACAAGAGAGAAGCGTTAATTACAATCGCGGGAGGTTATTTGATTGAGTACAGTAGAACGGAAGCAGCGCCTCGAGGGCCTGAGTGAGAAAATATTCCTGGACCGTTATGCCTGGAAAGATGCGGACAGCAACAATGCCAAGGTAGGCGATGTGGTTCTCGTACTGACCAAGGATGATCCTAAATTTCCGACTAAGGAAGTCGGCGAGATTGTAGAGCGGAACGGCCGGATCGTAACAGTAAAAACACGTCGCGGCGAGTACGTGCAGTCTGATGTCGAGAAACTTACGCTTAATATAGAAAAAACACCTGAGGAAATGTGGGACCGCTTGGCGGCTGCCATGGCTTCGGTGGAAAAAACTCCTGAGCTACAAGAGGAGTGGACGGGTAAATTCCGCAGCATCCTGGATGACTGGAAGCTCGTGCCGGGGGGACGGATTGCAGCAGGTGCCGGAGCCAGTGAAGAGCTTACACTGTTCAACTGTTATGTAGTACCTTCTCCTAAAGACAGCCGTGGCGGCATCATGAAGACCTTGTCTGAAATGACCGAGATTATGGCTCGCGGCGGCGGTGTAGGAATTAACCTGTCGTCGCTGCGTCCACGCCGTGCGATTGTTCGCGGGGTTAACGGTTCTTCCAGCGGCTCCGTATCATGGGGCGGATTGTTCAGTTATACGACCGGACTCATCGAGCAAGGCGGCAGCCGCCGCGGTGCTTTGATGCTGATGATTAACGACTGGCATCCGGACGTGGTGGACTTCATTACCGTGAAGCAGACCATGGGACAAGTAACCAACGCGAACTTGTCCGTTTGCGTAAGCAACAGCTTTATGAAGGCGGTCAAAGAGGATCTGGATTGGGATCTCGTATTCCCGGATACTACAGACCCGGATTACAATGAGCTCTGGGACGGAGATCTCGATAAGTGGAAGGCCGATGGCCGGAGTGTGATCCACTATCGTACGGTAAAAGCCCGCGACGTGTGGCACACCATCATCGAATCGGCATGGAAATCGGCTGAGCCGGGTGTCGTATTTATGGAATACTACAACCAAATGTCCAATAGCTGGTACTTCAACCCGATTATCTGCACGAATCCTTGTGGTGAGCAAGGTCTGCCGGGCTGGGGTGTCTGCAATCTGTCGGCTATCAATCTCTCCAAATTCTATGACGAGCAGAATCATGATGTGGATTGGGCAGAGCTGGCAACAACGACGCGGTATTCCGTTCGTTTCCTTGACAATGTTATCGATAAGACGCCTTACCACTTCCCGGAAAATGAAGCTAATCAAAAGCTGGAGCGCCGTGTAGGTCTCGGTACGATGGGACTTGCTGAGCTGATGATCAAGCTGAATATCCGTTACGGCAGCCCGGAATCCCTGGAGTTCTTGGACAAGCTGTACGGGTTTATGGCCCGTGAGGCTTATCTGGCTTCTTCCGAAATTGCCGGTGAGAAGGGTTCCTTCAAAGCTTTCGATACCGAGAAATATATGCTGAGCGGATTCATGAAGAATATTGTTGATGTATATCCGGAAGTCGGAGAATCCATCCGCAAGCACGGAATGCGCAACGTTACCGTTATTACCCAAGCACCTACAGGCAGTACGGGAACAATGGTGGGAACCTCCACCGGTATTGAGCCTTACTTCGCTTTCAAATATTATCGTCAAAGCCGTCTCGGCTTCGATGAGCAGTTCGTGCCAATTGCCCAGGAGTGGCTGGAAGCCCATCCGGGTGAAGAATTGCCAGAGTATTTCGTAACTTCAATGGATTTGTCAGCTAAGGATCACATCCGTGCGCAAGCCGCCATTCAGCGCTGGGTGGACAGTTCCATCTCTAAAACAGCGAACTGCCCTTCCGACTTTACTGTGGAAGAAACTGCAGAGCTGTATGAAATGGCCTTTGATCTGGGCTGCAAAGGTGTAACCATCTACCGTGACGGCAGCCGTGACGTACAGGTTCTGCAGACCGATAATAAGGAAGAGAAGAAGGACGCACCCGCCCAGGAAACGGCGGCGGTTGAAGCTATCGAAACAGCTGCTCCGGCAGTGGCTGACACTTCCGTTGCAGCCGCACCAGCACCGCAAGCAGGCTCGAATGTGCTGGATAAACAATACAAGAAACGTCCGCAGATTCTGCGCGGCGCAACCTATAAGATTAACACGCCATTCGGCATGGCTTATATCACGATCAATGATCTGGACGGCACTCCGGCCGAAATCTTCCTGAACGTAGGTAAAGCCGGTTCTGACGTATTCGCCATGGCGGAAGCCCTGGGCCGTGTCTGCTCGTTGTTCCTGCGCTACGGGGATCACGGCGAGAAGGTCGAACTCCTGATCAAACACCTCAAAGGCATCGGCGGCTCCGGCGCCATCGGCTTCGGCGCGAATCGCGTAGAATCTATCGCGGACGCAGTAGCGAAAGCCTTGGAAACTCATGTCCTGAACAATGCGCAGGATGACCATGTTCCTGCTCCAATCGCAGCTACACTGGAGCTTGAGGATTTCAATGATGCGTTGAATGCTGAACTGAAGGCCAGCCTGCCGGCTGCTGACAGTCACGTTGGTCATGGCGCACACAGCCATGCGAAAGCTTCCCGCGACCTCTGCCCATCCTGCGGCAGTGCCTCGCTGGTGAACATTGAAGGATGTAAGACTTGTAGCAACTGCGGATATAGCCGCTGTGGATAATAATTAAGGGAGCCCATGGGGCTCCCTTAATTTGTGATGGATCATGAAAACTGCGAAATTATATGCAAAAGAAAGCAGTGCCTATAATTAATTGAATTGGTGGACAAAACCCTAATTAGAGCGTCTCAACCAATTTCTGAATCTTAGAGTGGGAAATTAAATATATAGGACCCATTGTGTCTATTTTGCCGTCCTTTACACGCATAGCGCTCTCCTGTTCTGCTGCATAAACATCAATCTCTTCAGACAAGGGGAATAGGTAGCCTTGAACAAACGTGGCGTAGTCGCGTTTAGCATGAGATTCATAGGCAAAATGATTAATGCCAATACCATCATAAATAGTACTTGTTTCGACTTCATAGCTAGTGTTTTTCAAGCTTAACCATTTTGCAGCCATATTTATAGCACCGGCGCTGGCACCCATTATAACGGCATTGCTATTCTTAATAACATCTGATAATTCATATTCCGCCAAAAAATCGTTCTGCAAAACAGGATCTCCACCGCATAAAAAAATGACAGAAGCGTTGTGAATGAATCGCTGGGCCTCTTCCTTTTGAATTCGGTAATCAATGAAATGATATTCATCAAAAATAATGTTAGCCTCTGTTAACCATGTTGCTTCAGAAACATCATCAATGTTAATTTGCTTACCTTTATAACCAGACGGTTGAGCGCTAATCAGAACTAGTGATTTTCTATCTTTTATATCCTCATGCAACCATTGGACCAGCTTCTCTGGAAAAAAATCATTAAACCAACTGAGATAGTAGTGAGTACTCAAACTTAATTACCTCCATATGTATTATTTATTCAACCATTTCGCTTACATTCCCTAGTACACTTTCATAATGCTCAATATAATTATTCAAATGAAATTTCTTGAAATATGCCTTCATTAATTTATCAGCAATAAAAAGTGCATTATCTCTAGTATCAGCATTTCCGGTTATTAATGTGGGGTGCTCTTGATTGCGAACTTCTATTGTGATTGTTCTGAAATCTGAATCGGCAAACAGTCCACCATAAAGCTCATTGTAAGTTATCATACTCATAGGATCGACCGTTGGATCAGAAGAGTTCCTAGAAACGAATGTATTAAAATCCATATGATAAGACATAAGACCGTCACCGCTTTTATGAAGTAACATATTAAGTTCTGTTCCGTTTTGAGCATCATTTGGCGCGCCATCACCAGTAATTTCTTCAGTTCCAACATTATATTGTAGCCCTTTCAACGTGCGTTCGATTTGTTTTGAATGAGGCCGTGTGATAATCAAACTGCAGCCACCCCATATTAAAGCGATAACACAACATACAACAAGCCATTTTTTCATGACTATACCTCCGGCTAAGATGTAGATCGGAGGGATTATATCATACTTCTTTTTATAGGCAAATGATCCCGATGATGAATGTCATTGGGATTTTCTATTTCAATAATAGAAGGAAGTTAATGCCATCCAGCGAATAGGTAGGATACTGAACTGATACATGAAACGAGGACGAAGATAATATGACCATTCGACAAGCAATTACGAGTATCTTAGCAGCTGCGGTATTCTTTTCCTGTCTGTTCCCATTAAGTACTTACGCAACTTCATCAACGGCCAGCGCTTCAGCGTCTTCCTATGTTGGCAAATGGGTTGACAAAGCGCTGGTGGAGAATGAAGAAATCGACGGAGTTATTGTTATTGAGATGGATAAGAAGACAGACACTGTTAATTTGAAGTATGAGATCATAGACTGGGACGCACCAACGATTGAATCGGTAACCCCGATCGTTATTGACGGACAAAAGCCTGTGAAATTCACCTATGAATATGATGCATATAATGAGGACGGAAAGGTGTACAAGGCTCTGGGTGAAGGAACTATTCATTTCAAGAGTGGATTAATTCTACTTCAATTGGGAACACTTCCGGATTACGTCAACCCGATTTTTATGCAAAAGCGAAGTTTTATTCGTGATCCGTATGAAGGGAAGGAAAGAAAGCCGGGAGATGATCTGAAGGTTCTGTCCAAAGTCTGCGGTTGCAAGGAATCCGCTCTCGTGAAATTTGATTATCCCGTTGCAGACAATGAAGGAAGCAAGAATTGGATTTCCTATGTGAGCGTCTTTGTAAGAGGTGTTTTTATCACAGAATATAAAATAAATCTTCATACCAAAACAGCGATAAATATGAAAGATTCGTGGTCGAATGCCTACAAGTCTTACAAGGAGTTCAAAGTGTCAACAATCACGGCAACATCTACTCTGGCTAAATCGAAAGCAGCCTCCTATACGACAAACCAGTTGATCGATGGTGATACTGCTTCATGCTGGTGCGAAGGGGTTAAAGGGAACGGAGTGGGTCAGAGCTTTACCATTCAATTTGCAAAACCCGTTGAAATCACTACTCTAGATATTTTACCGGGCTATGGTAAATCCGTATCTTCTTACTTAGAGAACAACAGTGTGCGTAAAGCCAGAATTACTTTTTCCAACGGTACATCGATGATTGCCGATTTCACGAAGGATACAGAATTTAGTTTGCCGTTGCCAATAAAAGCGACCAGCCTGACGTTTCAGATATTGGAAGTTGTACCGGGCACCAAGTTTAGTGACACCTGTGTATCGGAACTGGGCATCACTTAAATATACTAAGATTTTTAAATAACTGACGAATATACCTTGCCTAATCTTCGTGTCAGGCTGTAAGCTATGATAAAAATAGACTTGGGTCTCCATTAGATCTATGTCGAGTTCCGCCATAATCCAGTATAAACTTGTGGCGGTGGCGTCTTTAAGAGCGCCGGGGTATACGAATCGTTCATTAATCCAAATAAGTGGGGGCTGAAGATGCAGAAGGCAAGAGAACGCAAACCCGATTGGTTAAAGATATCGCTGAATACCGGGGACA
The DNA here is from genome assembly GCF_042610485.1 of Paenibacillus oryziterrae. Lineage (NCBI taxonomy): Bacteria > Bacillati > Bacillota > Bacilli > Caryophanales > Paenibacillaceae > Paenibacillus > Paenibacillus oryziterrae. The sequence continues at coordinate 17,436 of NZ_JBGJZO010000015.1, forward strand.
GCTATAAAGAGATCAATACAATGATGCGTGGACGCAAGCTTCACACCGTCTGCGAAGAGGCAAAGTGTCCCAACATCTACGAATGTTGGAGCCAGCGGACCGCGACCTTTATGATTCTGGGGAATATATGTACACGCGCCTGTCGTTTCTGCGCCGTTACCTCGGGTTTACCGACGGAACTCGATCTGGAGGAGCCACGGCATGTAGCGCAATCCGTCAAGGAGATGGGACTTAAGCACGTCGTTATCACTTCCGTTGCCCGTGACGATCTGCTCGATCACGGAGCATCGATGTTTGCCGCGACGATTACGGCGGTGAGAGAGAGTGCTCCGCTAACCAATATCGAAGTATTGATTCCGGATTTGGGAGGGGAAGCGGAGCGGCTTGCCCTTGTGCTGGCGGCGAAACCTGATGTTCTGAACCACAATCTGGAGACAGTAAGCCGCCTGTCGGACAAAGTTCGGGCGAAAGCGAAATACCAGCGATCGTTGTCCGTGCTGCGCCTGGCGAAGGAGCTGCGTCCGGAGCAGACGACGAAATCCGGCATGATGGTCGGGCTAGGCGAGACAATGGAAGAAATCATCGAAGCGATGAGGGATTTGAGAGACGCAGGCTGCGACATTCTGACGATCGGGCAATACTTGCAGCCTACCTTAAAGCACTTAGCAGTTAACCGTTATTATCATCCGTCGGAGTTCGCTGAGCTGAAGCGGGAGGGGATGGCGCTGGGTTTTGCCCATGTCGAGGCAGGTCCGCTCGTCCGCAGCTCCTATCATGCACGGGAGCAAACGGAGAGTGCGAAGGCATCTGCAGCAGGTACGGAAGCCGCTGTGCTTGAGAGCTGAGGAGAGTATTCCAGATGCAAACGGATGAAACAGAGCAAGGCCGCGAACGCGGCAGGTTATAAATCATGAGTAGAGGGCAGGGTGTGATGTCAATGTGGAGGTTTGTACACACGGGGAACCGGACGCCTGCGGAGAACATGGCGATCGACGAAGCGATGCTTACCGCGCATGAGCGGGGGCTTGTGCCGCCGACTGTGCGATTCTACGGCTGGAACCCGGCGACGTTGTCCATCGGGTGCTTCCAGCAGGCTGCTAAGGAAGTGGACTTCGATGCCCTACGCGAGCGCGGCCTCGGTTTCGTGCGGCGCTCGACTGGTGGCCGGGCGGTGCTTCATGACCAAGAGCTCACCTACAGCATCATCGTCTCGGAGAATCATCCCGGTATCCCGGCAAGCGTAGTGGAAGCATACCGCGTGCTAAGCATGGGGCTGCTGTTCGGTTTCCGTAAGCTAGGACTGGATGCACATATGTCGGGCGTGGAATCTACGGAGGCACAAACCTTGGCAGATGAGCACAATCGCAGTTCCCAGCGTGGAAGGCCGATGTCGGCAGCTTGCTTCGATGCTCCATCCAAATACGAGCTCGTCGTCGAAGGCAGGAAAATCGCGGGAAGCGCTCAGATGCGCTCCAAGGGAGTCATTCTGCAGCACGGCTCCATTCTTCTCGAACTGGATTCCGATCTGCTGTTCGACGTCTTGCACTTCACCGATCCTACGGACAAGCAGCGGATGAAAAAAATATTCGAGCGTAAAGCAGTGGATATTAATTCGTGCCTGCAACGGAAAGGGCAACCTCCAGCGACGATTCACAACTTAGAAGAAGCCTTTCACTCCGGCTTCGCCGAGAATCTGGGTACGGAGCTAATCCCAGGGACGTTGACCGAGTTCGAGATGGAGCTGGCGACTCAGCTTGCTGCCGAGAAGTATGGTGCGGACAGCTGGAATCTGAAGAAATAAAGGATAATAATTTTAAGACGTAATTTTGGGAATAACGTCAAATTATTTGAACTATATAACACCAACAGAAGCCCTCCACAGTGCATGTGGAGGCTTCTGTTGTAAGACCATTAATCGGGTGATGAAGCAACCTTTCTTAATTTACTAATTTTGCATAATCATTTGAATAAGCTTGCTGTAAGTGTCGTCGAATACGGCAATTGGTTGTCCGTCCATTTATGTCGGCTCCATCGTAAACTTCACGCCTTTTTTCAATAATCTTTTTGATAGAAATCACAGGTATTTACGAGCAGAAATAAATTTTTATTAATGAGAGGCAGCAGCATATAAGAATGAATTTCAACAGAAGCACCCCCATCGGGAGTGCTCATTCTATTAAATTCTTAAGCCTAGTATCGTGACTGCGTTTCTTTCATGTTGGAATGGTCGCTCGAGACCTTCATTGCACCCAAAAGATATTGTGTTTATTGTAAATATTGAATGGTGAAATTTTGACATTAATTTCTTTCAAAGATTTTTTGAGACGATACCATTGCCTGGATAACTCCACTTGGCATTGAAGATCGCTTCACTTTGTTCCCAATACTGACGTATAGCCTGATCTCGTTCCGGATTCGGGAAATATTCATGATAAATGGTGCTGGCTGGACAGAATAAGACGCGGAAGCCTGAATAATTAGCATTAAAGCAAAAGTCCGTTTCTTCAAAGTAATGAAAGTACTGTTCATCTAACAATCCCAGCTTATCCAGCAGATTCCTCTTTAATAGAAAACATGCTCCGTTTATTGCTAAGCATGCTCTTGTTTCCTCTAGAAGGCCAGGTTCATTGGGACACATAAAATATGGAGCGGTCCAATCCCAGTTTGTTCCCACACCCACCAGTTGGTTCTTGCTATTGATCAATTTAGGTGCTACAACGGCATTCTTTTCGTCTAACCAGAGCAGCTCATGGAGTGGAGTCAGCCATCCGTTTGTAACGAAAACGTCCGGATTCATCACAACGATCGTTTCAGAAACACCGCTCATTATCCCTCGATTGACCGCACTTGAGTACCCTCTGTTACAACCATTCTCTATTAATGCAACTTCATTGCGGCCTCTTATATACTCAAGCGTACCGTCGGTACTTCCATTGTCCACAACGATGATTTTATAAGGAACAGGCGTATATTTTTGGATGTCATCTAAACACCTCTTGATCGTAGAAACAGAATTGAAGGTGACAATAACTAAATCCGTACCCATAGACAAATCCCCCTTTGCTGAAATCGTTCCGGTGATCGTATTCTCTTCAAAATATGAAAATAAGCTCTATAACGATATGGATGAAGGACTATTTGTGTCGAAATAAACAAGCGGGATTAAAATAGGTGAATGCTGCGTTCTTTCTGGATCAGCGGGAATAGACTAAGTGCATAAGAAAAGTGGAGTGTGAGCCAAATGACTTTAACGGTTACTACACCAGTTCTAAACGAAGAAACGTTCTTACCCGGATACTTAGAAAGCTTGTCATCCTATGCAGACGAAATCATCATTGTCGACGGAGGGAGCACGGATCGTTCAGTAGAAATTATCAAATCGTATATGGGGAAATGCAATATTCGCTTATTTATTAGAAAACAGGGAACGCCATACTCCGATGACTGGAATGAGTCGGTTGTGCGAAATTTTATGGTTAACGAAGCCCGAGGGGATTGGATCGCCAATATTGATGCCGACGAAATATTCGATGACGCTATAAAGACTGTATTACCTAAGAAAATGGCGCAAACCAATGCTGACGTATTCCTGTTTCCGATGATAAATTTTTGGAAAGATCCGTGGACCGTGCGCGTTAACGCGCCAAATGATGAAAGATGGTCAAATGATATCGTACGTATGTGGAGAAATAGGAAAGGGATTCGCTACCGGGATCAAAAACATCACTGCACTCTGCATAGTGAAGCGGGTGATGTTTGGTCACTGCCGTCAGAACGAATCAATGTACCGCTTTATCATTATCATTATGCGGTTGGGAAGCGATTCAAGTTTAACGATAACCGGCGAGGAGATGTTAACTTATATAATAATTCGGGTGATCCCAATTGGTCTTATCGTCATGAAGAATACGATGTGAGAACAGTCCCTTATGAGGGCAAACATCCTGAAAGTATTAGGAAATATTTTAACATCTGATAAGGGAGAGACCGATTGGAGAGGTGGGCTGACGTGTATACAAAAGAGCAGCGCAGATTATTAAGAATGCTGAATGAAGTTATTGAGTGGGATAAGAGTAAAAAACAATCGCGTTTACAAAAGAAAAAAATGATTCAGAAGATTCATTACTGGGAGAAAACGAAGAAAAGAAAACCGATTCACCCCAAAGTACCGCCTATTAAACCGAACATAGCGTTACAAAGGAACTTACCTTTACTCGGTGAGAGTGGTATTAATAACAAATATGCAAATCAGATGTATTCTCCCAAATTGATTGAAAAGCAGATTTATGACAAACCAGTGGAAAATGTATATCCTTCACAATGGGTTGAAGAGCCGATTCACGGCAAATCATTAGAAAGCAATCATTATCCTAAATTGGTTGAAGAGTATACGGCGAAATTAAATCAGCCAGGCAGTCCTAGTATCGATTTATTCTGCTTCCCCATCATTGACTGGGATTACCGTTGGCAAAGACCGCAACAAATAAGCCGTCAATTTGCGCAGAATGGCTTCCGGGTATTTTATTTCTACATCGATAGTTTGCCAATAGAAATTCAGAATGCGACGTTTGAAGATATTCAATCACAGATCCAAATAGATGAAGTGGAGAAAAATGTATGGCGCGTGAAGCTCTGCTCATATTCTGTTTTGAATGTATACCGAAATACAATCAACCATTTATTAGACCTTCAATACTTGAAATGGTCTCTAGAGGCTCTAAAGCAAGGGTTCGGTATTACTCATACTGTGTCGATCGTCGATCTGCCGTTTTGGTCGACACTTGTATTCGAATTGAAGGATAATAAAATCATTTATGATTGCATGGATGAACACTCCGGATTCTCAAATACTTCTTCAGAGCTCTTGGCGCTCGAACCTGTTCTTATGGATAAGGCTGATGTCATAGTCACGTCCTCGAATCATCTCTATAACAAAGCTAAACAGCTTAATCCATCTGTGTATCTCGTACCCAATGCAGGAGATTTTGATCATTTTTCGGGCAGAGCAAAGAATCGTCCCGCAGATATTTCGCAGGTGAGTGGGCCTATTATCGGCTATATAGGCGCGATTGCCGATTGGTTTGACATGCAGCTGGTTTACGACCTGGCTATTGGAAATCCTCACTGGAGCTTTGTTCTAATCGGCTGTACGTATCTCAGTGATATAACGGAAATCGAGAAGCTGAATAATGTCTACTTCCTGGGAGAGAAGCCCTATTCTGAACTTCCAGGATATATCCATTCGTTCGATGTTTGTATCATCCCGTTCTTGATCAATGAACTGACAATCGCCACCAATCCTGTTAAAGTTTACGAGTATTTGGCCGCAGGCAAGCCAGTGATATCCTCAGAGCTGCCAGAACTGAGCAATATGACAGATTATGTTAAGCTTGCCAGTGGTGCCAAACAATTCGAAGCTTCGATACGAGAGGCTCTTCAAGAAAGCGACGGAACTAATTGGATAGAGAGACGTAAACATTTCGCAGCCGAGAATACGTGGAAGAAACGTTATGATTCCTTTCAAACGATTATCCAAAAAAGGCTCTATCCTAAAGTGAGCATTATCATCGTAACACATAATAACTGGGAACTGAGTCGTCGGTGTATCGATAGCGTACTCAGCAATAGCAGTTATCCGCGACTGGAAATTGTTATTGTGGACAATGCTTCAGCAGATGAAACGCCAGGGCAACTGCTAAATTACAGCCAAGCAAGAATAAAGCCCATTTTGCTTCCCGAGAACACTGGATTTGCAGAGGGGAATATCATAGGTATAACTAATGCTACAGGGGAATATATTGTTCTGCTCAACAACGATACGATTGTCCCGGAAGGCTGGCTTTCCCGATTGCTCCGTCCTTTCTTTATTGACCACAACATTGGTGCAGTTGGTCCGATGTCCAATCACGTAGGCAACGATCAAAAGCTGGACTTCTTCATTGCTGATGAAATAACTGGCCCTAATCGAATTTGGCTTGACGAGTTCTACAAACTATATGACCAAAGAATACGTTATACGGAATTGCTGGGTTTTTTCTGTGTAGCCTTTAAAAAAGAAGTCGTCGCTCATATTGGTCATCTAGACAAAAATTACGGGTATGGCATGTTTGAGGATGACGATTATTGTTTGCGTATGATTGAAGCGGGCTATCGTCTGGCAGTTGCTGAAGATGCTTTTGTCTATCACCAGGGAAGTTCGGTCTTTAAACAATGGAGTGAAGAGAAATATAAAAGCTTATTTCAAAAGAATAAAGCTTATTTCGAATCAAAATGGAAAAGAAAGTGGAAACAGCCAAATTTGCCTTTGTCACTGTTTATAAACGTATATGACAGCATTAAAATAGCCGAAATAGTGGCCACTAATGGTAAACACGCCATACTGATTTGTTGTCCCAAAGAATGGACTGATTTAAAAGAGGAATGGCACCAAAAGCTTCTGGCCACTTGCAACAATGACCAGCTGGTGGTAATCGCCATTGTGTCAACTTACCTATCCGAACCGGTACATGGCTTACGTAAGCTCGGACCGAATCTTTATCTGACCAATAACGAGCAGTTTATTCAGCATACGAAATTCGACCAAGTATATTCCTTTACGGGAGGTGAGGGTAGTGGTGAACCAGGCGGATTATTTACGAGCGGCCAGTACCAAGGAGTACACGGATATATTTGACCTGGAACGACCTCTTGTTACGGTTTGTATACCGACATTCAATCGAGCCGATTTCTTGCTGACTCGCAGCCTGAAATCGGCTGTTCTGCAAACCTACACGAATCTGGAGATCCTGGTTATCGGAGATGCCTGCACAGATCATACAGAGGAAGTTGTACGCGGCTTTAATGATCCAAGAATTAAGTTTGTGAATTTATCCAGCAGGGGTCAATATCCAGATGAACCTGTTCAACGTTGGCTCGTCGCGGGGAGCATTCCAACCAATCAAGCACTGGAAAAAGCCTCCGGCCATTTTATTACTCACCTGGATGACGACGATGAATATACTGCAGATCGTATTGAGAAATTGGTTGAGTACGCTAAGCTTACACGGGCAGACTTGATCTATCATCCCTTTTACTTCGCATATCTTCCCGGGCACTGGGCCGTGAATGATGCTGAACCGCTCATGTGTGCAAAAGTGACGACCTCTTCCATGTTTTATCATCATTGGTTGAAATGTGTGCCGTGGGATCCACAGTCCTATTTACTAAACGAGCCAGGTGATTGGAATAAAGTTCGGCGTATGCTCGAACTCGGGATAAAGACAGTAAGATATCCGGATCCTCTTACTTTCAAGTATTAAGGGATGTGTTTTGTGATGAAGGAGATTCCGTTTTTGCGTCCTCTTGTCGTACCCATGGAGTCGTATCAAAGTTATTTGGCGGAAATTGATGCATCTAGAATATATAGCAATAATGGCCCCCTGAACAGGAGGTTTGAAGAGCGAATTCTACAGGAATATTTCGGTAATGAAGGAGCTGTTGCTACTGTCAATAATGCGACAACTGGCTTAATTTTATCGATAGCTCAATTGAAACGCCCCGGAAAATACGCGCTCATGCCCAGCTTCACCTTTGCTGCTACCCCGTTAAGCGCAGTATGGTGCGGACTGGAGCCATATTTTATTGATATCAAGCCGACGGATTGGTGCATGGATGAAGAGCTGCTCGAGGAGGCTTTGCAGACACTAGGGGATGACGTTGCCGTTGTTGTGCCATACGCAACGTTCGGCACCGAACTAAATCTTGCCTATTATGAATCATTGATTCGCCGGAACATTCCCGTTATCGTCGATGCGGCTTCAAGCTTCGGGTCAATCAAGGAGAAGCATCACCTCCAGGGGTTTGGCGGAGCAGTCGTTTATAGTTTTCATGCCACTAAATCGTTCGGAATCGGAGAAGGGGGGCTCGTATATAGCGGTGCCGCAAATTTGATCCGAAATTTGCGGCAGTCCTCCAACTTTGGCTTTAACGAGGAGCGGGAATCCATGCAATTGGGGTTGAACGGGAAAATGTCTGAATATTCAGCGGCTATAGGACTGGCAACACTGGACGTATTTCATGAGAAAATCGCAAATCGCGAGCGAATAGGGAATTGGTACATGAAGGCATTAGGCAAGCATAAACTACCGGAGTCGGGATGGAGGGTTCAAGCGACGGCAGGTACGGTTAATTATCAATTTTTTCCGATATTGTGTCCCCAAAGTCAAAAAACCGAGCATTATATAAATAAATTGCTAACTTCAGGCATTCAAGCGAGAACTTATTTTTCACCGCCATGCCATAGACAAAAAATGTTTCAGCATTACCCCGCCACCCGGCTTACTGTTACTGAGGACATCAGCCAACGTATCCTGAGCCTGCCTGTTTGGGAGGATATTAAGCATCATCAAATTCAGCGGATTGTAAAGTGTTTGGCAAATGAATAATAAGAAGTTGGTCATTTGGGGATGCGGGGGAATGGGGCGCGAGGTTCTAGCTTTATGCGAGGTACTGGGGCGAGAAGTTGCAGGATTTCTTGATGAACGACCGGAGGTAAGAGGAACTGTTATTGACGGTGTTCCTATTCTTGGAGATATCACAGAGCTTTACAAGTGGAAAGGCAGTGTGGAGATCATATGCGCCGGGGTCGGAGATCCTGTGATTAAGAAGAAATTTGTTCAAAAAACGCAGAAACATGGATTTTGTCTGTCCGGGGCACTTGTTCATCCTTCCGTCTACCTGCCGCGAAGCACCCGTCTGGGTGTGGGTTGTATTTTGTGTGCAGGGACGATAGTTAGCATTAACGTATCTGTCGGTAATTTCGTGATTGTAAATACGAGCGTTACCTTGGCTCATGATGTCTCAATTTTCGATTATGCCACTATTTCCCCGGGCGTAAACATAAGCGGCAATGTTACGGTAGAAGAAGGAGTCTTTATCGGCACAGGCTCAGCTATCCGTGAAAAAGTAACGATTGGTGCGTGGTCTATGATCGGCGGAGGTTCTTTTGTGAAAGAGCATGTTCCGTCAAATGTCCTGTATGCCGGCGTTCCAGCTATATTAAAAAAGGGACTTTCTCATCAGCCATGAATGGGCTGACTGGAAAGTCCCTGCTTTTTGTAACAGGATCATGCAGGTACAATATTGAATCTACTTCAGCTTTCGAACAAGACGAAGGCTATTATAGTCGCATAAATAAGCATAGTTTTGTTGTGCGCATAGTTCATCAACCGCTTTAGTAACGCCTGGCAATTCTGCCCATTCATATCCGGGGGAGTTTTTGTAGGAATAATCGTGAAAGGCAATAATCCCACCGTGTACAACCCTTGAAGCATAGTGAATAATATCGTGTACAACCCCTTCATAGCTGTGATCTCCATCTATAAAGAGCGCGGAGATTGATGGGGGGCAATCGTCATAAGCGGATTGACTGGGCTTTTTTATGGCAGTTACGAAGGACTCAACATCAGCTTTTATTAAATTTATCCTAAAATCCTCTTCATAATTAGCCGGCAGTGCTGGATGAGTGAAAGGATCGATGGTATAAACTAAGCGTTTTTTGCTAGTGAGATATTGGCTCCCAAGAGCCAGAGCAACGGTGCTTTTACCCTTGAAGGAGCCGATTTCTACAATATCCCCGGGAAGATGATTGACAAGTAAGGGCAAATGAAGAAGAGCAAGCATCTCCAGTTCCATCAAAAATCCTTCTGTGCCGCGAACCTGCTCAAGCATTGCCGCTATATTAACTTCATTATTAGTATACATTCATGTATCGTGCTCCTTTACTGGTATATCTCCATGATCAGAAATTAAGCCCATATTCATCCAGATGTCTCTTGAGAAGAGATAAATCAATACCCCTGCTGAACGATGAATCGGATAAACTGAGCTTGCATCTATCGTGGTAATAAGCTGCGAATTTCTCACGCATTTCCTCTTGATATTCTTGAATAAAACGGACACGATTCTCTTCAAATCCGGATAGATCCGCAACTCCGCAGTCATGAAGCGCCCAAGGAGTATCTTGAAAAGCGACCCCTATCTCGTAACCGGCTCTGCTGAACTCCATACACTGGGAAATATCGTAATAGTGCCACCCTGGGAACAAATCCTCGCGCCATAGAATGTCTGCTTGAGTAATCATTAGCAACCCGTCCACAGCTGTAACTCTTTGGCAGGCATTTCCGGGTTCGCAATTGTTAAAAGCCAGAAGCTCCATAGTACCCGAATGGCTCCCGAATACTTGACCATAGTTATCAGCAGATTCCCACCACATTCCACTGGATGGCAGATAGCGAGATCCAATCACCCCGAATAACCCTAATTTTGCATTCTGTTGAAAAATATTCAACACATCCACAATAAAATTCGGATTTAGAATATAAACATCCTGATGAAGGTACACCTTGTACTTTGCGTTAGTTTTACTCAAGGCTTCATTGTATCCTGAAGCCATGCTTTTGGCGTTCGCAATGGTCAATACCTCAACATTGATGCCTTCAGGGATAAAAAGAGCTGAAAGATACTTCATCGATTCCTTCAGTAAGTGGAACTGATTAACACAATAGATGAAACAGATTTTATCAGAGTCCATAAGAAGCTCATTCACCTCTACTTGAGACATTTTCTTATTGCTTGCTCTCGTACACCTCATAAGAACAATAATTATCATGGACAAACAATTGATGAAGATTCATCTGTGATTTCCATTGCTGGTAAGGATGATTGCTGTCGGCATAGACATCCCATGTTAAATGAACAGCATTGCTGATCTTGGTTTTACCCCACCGTTTACCAAGGATCCTGTAACAAAATTCATGCATCATAACATCCAGGATTGTATAATTCATTTGTTTGCTATAGATCAGGTAAAGCATAAAGTCCTCTGACCGTATTAAGGTTAGGTGAGCGCCTGTTAGGGTTTCGATGTAATCTTCAAACACAGTTATATCATTCGGGATCCACGTGTTAGCTTCAGGATAATTATTTAGTGGAAGGTTATCGGTGCATAAACTTACCCCGCAGGCAAATAGCTCCGGATGGGAATCCATGATATGGATTTGCTCGGATAAAAAATCGGCGTTATTTACAATTAAATCCCCATCGGTTATCATCACATATTTGCTGTCGGAGAGGTTAACCAGCCCAAGATCGAAGGTCATCCGTAACGCATTCATTGTAATATTCTCATTAAATAGGACGTATCGGGAAATCTTCCTCTCCTCAACAAGTTTTAACAGATAGGGTTTGATAGTGGAATCAGTGTGAATACTCTTGTTCTCAACGACCGTGAAATCTAGCCTGTCTGAGTATTGCTGCAGAAAATCCATGGTTTTGGCAATAATATCGGCATTATAAAAGACTAATACTACACACGGAATTTTAGGACTCAATTTGTCCACCTCACTTTGCTCTTGATGCGTACTATTCTTGATAAACTATAATATTCCGGTTTACGCTGATGGAGAGGGCAGTTAAGCAAATCTAGTTCATCTTTGGACCGCTAATGAAATATCTATATTGGCATGCAATCTCTGTTCTCAAGGGCCGATGAATGTCCCATTTCCGTCTGATTTGAAATCGATTAGAATAGTACCTATAACCTTCCGGATGGAGGAATAGAGATGGGGCTTTTTACGAAGATAGAATTTACTGATAAGCAGGGCAGAAATATCACGATCCGGGCAGCTACTGGAGAAGACGCAGATCAGGTTCTGGCTTATAACACCAGTATTATAAAGAATGAGCCATATTTGCTCACCACTGCGGAAGAATTCAACCTAACGGCCGAGGATGAGCGTTCCTGGATTGAGAAGGTACAGCGGGAGCCGGATAATCTGGTCCTGATAGCCGAACATCAGGGAGAAGTGGTTGGTTTTCTGGATTTGCAGTGCGGGCACAGACGGCGGATTGCTCATACGGGTACGATATCGATTAGTATTGGAAGGGAATACCGGGGGAGCGGAGCGGCCAAGGTACTGCTGCTGGAGCTGATTCGTTGGGCTAAGGCGAACCGCCGGATTGAGAAAATTATTCTCTATGTGTTCTCTTCCAATGAGCCGGCTATCGGGTTATACCGTAGCGTGGGGTTTGTACAAGAGAGCCTGCAGCAGAAGCAGATTAAACTTGAGAACGGGGAATATCTTGATCTCATCGGAATGGGATTGTTCTTGAAACCGGAGGAGGAAAAAAACAATGATTAATATCAAATTGCCGAAAGAAGAGAAGGCGGAGCTGGTACGCAGCATTCAGGCCTACTTCGAGGAAGAGCGTTCAGAGACACTGGGGGATCTAGGAGCAGAGCAACTGCTGGATTTCATGCTGGGTGAAATTGGACCGTATGTCTACAATAAAGCGGTATCGGATGCCAGAACCCTGGTCGGACAAAAAATGCTCCAGATCGAAGACGAAATGTATGCACTTGAGCAGCCAATGCAGCGCCGCACAAGATAATTAGCGTAATGAACAGCGTTGCAGAATAAGGGGCAATCTCCAAAGTAGATCATTCTACCAAGGAGACTGCCCCTTTTCTTATTAACAGAGCCTTTATATTTAGTTAAGCGAAAGGAGTGGAGGCCAGTTGAATGCATTGGGTAGGGCAGCTTTCAATGGCTTCCTCCAAATCCTCCAGGAAGTCAACCGCGATATCAATAATTCCCCTGTTGCCGTCACCCGCATAGATAACCTCTGCAATACCGTCGTCATCCAGGTCGAAAATGTCGGGAGCTGCAGAATTGCAGGCACCACAGGCAATACAGGACTCTTTGTCTACAATGGCATATTTACTCATCGTTCGTCTCTCCTTTTTAGTGGCAAGCTGACTACATACTAAATGAATATTCCATCACAACCTATTTTAATCCTCAAAATTCTATAGTCATCTGTTTGACCGCGTGAATACGGCCCTCAATCCAGGACAGGCGGTTCACAATCTGCTCATGTTGTTCATGACCGTGGTCGTGATTATGCGTCTTGTCTTCAGCTTGTGTATGTTCAGAGAATATTCTCATAATATTTCCCCCCTGGGGGGATGCTGTAAATAGATAGGTGGAATAAAATGGGTTTTACAAATAACCTGCCATCTGCACCTAAGAGGTACTGATAACAGGTTATATTAAAGGAATCCAATCAGTTATCCAATCTGAATTCGGGATGAAGTGTGGGCAATGGTGCCATGGTTGATGAAGATTATACGGACATCAGTATATTAAAGAAGCAGCCAAAGAGCAGGAGTTGCGGGTGGCTCCCAGCCTTGCAATGAAGTATGGGCTTGGCGGCAGGAGTAAGATTTTCCGTTATAAGTCACGATATCTCCCACCTTATAAGCTTTACCCGCCACCCAGGCAGAGGATCCCGGTGTTGCTGTTGGAGTAGCTGTTGGTGTTGGAGTCGGTGTAACCGTTGCTGTTGGAGTCGGTGTAGGTGTTGGTGTCGCTGTCGGTGTCACAGTGGGAGTAGGTGTTGCTGTTGCAGATGGCGTCGGCGTAGGTGACACGACTGGACCTCCGAGGTCGGCGTTTAGTTTGTTCTGCAGTGTCCGGTTGCGGTCGCCACTCGTCTCCCAGAACATAGCGCCGGCAAGGCCTTTGCTTTTGATATAACTGGTCTTGTAACCAAAGGATTCGACATCGTCATAGCTGATATAGGTTTGGTTGGAAGGATTGTAGAGATAAGGGACCTTGGAGACATTGTTCCAGTACCGGGTATAGCCGTTTTTGTTGATATAATTGGCTTCCAGATCGTAGAAATCATAGCTTCCTCGTTCCCAGGTTCCCGTAGAGGATATACCCGTGGATACTTTATACTGACCATTGCCGGTACTTGGTGCGCCACCCCAGCCGCGGCCGTAGAAAGGCATGCCTAGCACCAGCTTGCTAGCTGGAACGCCAGCTTGCAGATAACTGGTTACTGCTTTGTCTATATTGTAGTTAGCCGGTTCGGTCAACCCGGAATTCGCAGCTGCAGGATCATAATAGAGCGGAGCATTATGCCCGGTCGTGGTGTTCCAGCTTCCATTGAAGTCGTAAGTCATAATGTTAATCCAGTCGACTACGGAGGCGATTCCGGACAGGTTATTATTCTGGACATAGGCAGGACCTGCGCCGGATGCGATGGTCAGTAGATACGTCTTGCCGTCTGCGGCACCTGCTGCGTTCAGTTTTTCACGGATTTTTTGCAGGAGCAGCACGTAATTCTGTTTATCTTCCGGACGATAGCTATTGCCTGCCAGGCCGCCGCTCACCGGATATTCCCAGTCGAGATCAACACCGTCCATCTTGTATTTGCGGATGAAATCGACTGCGGAATTGGCGAACACCTCACGAGTCGCAGACGTTGCAGCCACATCTGAGAACCGGTTGGACCATGTCCATCCGCCGACGGAGATTACTGTCTTGAGATTCGGATTCCGTTCTTTCAGCTTCCACAGCTGTTTCAGATTTCCTTTGATGGGATCATCCCATTTGTCGTCCCCGAAGCTCTTACCTGCGTCGATCCAGGGATCACCAAGCACGATCGTTCCGTTCGGAACATTGATCGTCTGTCCTAGCTCATTCTGGCAGGTCCAGGTCACCGGATTGGGTCCGGTCGGATCGGGATTGCCGTGGATGCCGTTCCAACAAATATCTGCGAACGCATAGTTGATCACATTCATTTTGGTAGGATCGATATCAGAGACGTTAAAAGCTCTTCCATACGCAGCCCATGAGGCATAATAACCGACCAGCTTATAATTCGTTGCCGCATTTGCCGGTTTGACATTAGAACCTAAAGCTGAGATAAGAGTAAGAACCAGTGCCACGACCATTCCGATGGAGAAATTCCTGCGAAATTTGCTCTTCATAACAAACATTCCATTTGGCCTCCTTCGTTCATTCCTGGTTTGAAAACGTTTCAAGCTGGAAACAGGGAGAAGACAACATTGCAAACGGAGATTTAACGACAGCAGCTACCTGCACTCTCCTCATGTGTTTATATCTCGTAATCTAGTCATTTGAAATTCTTACGCCTAAACAGCGCTAACAAATTTCCAGACAGGACAAGAGATAAATCGACAGAGAAGCGATTTGGTTATTTCTATTTTCAGTCAATTTACCATTTTTAGCTAGGGAGAAAATTCCAGAATTTAGGGATAAAATCTTCAACATTCAGTGCTGGAAGCTCGGGTCATTAAGTGTGGTTCGTACTAAGAAACAGCGGTATATCAATGAAAAAGAGATCCGAAGTCCTCGTAACCTTACATGGAAAGTTATGGAAAATTTTTGAAAAATGATTCAAATGTCCTTGGTAAGAAGCAGGACTTGTGGCGGGAATGTAGCTGAAGAACGAGGGGGATTTTGTCTTAAATACACTGCATCGTCATCCATAAATAACATATAAATCCATTTGATATATTTGAGATGTGACGTGATTCTAACTGAGCTTTAAGGAATAGAACAGTATCATTGTCCGGTTTTCCGCAAAATTCATACGAGTTTCATAAATGCATTGAAAAAATCATGAAAACTCTGTTAGTCTGATAGAGTTCAAGGTTTTATATAGAATAGTGTACAAGCGATGAAGGGACTTCGAGGCGAATGAAATTTTCACGGATCATCGTTCAGGTGGGGTTGCTCTACCTGTTTTATTTAGCTGGAGACTATGTTCAAAAGTGGACGCATCTCCCGATACCCGGAAGTATAGTGGGACTGCTGCTGCTGTTTATTCTCTTGTTGTGCAAGGTTGTACCCGTTAGCTGGATTGAGCAGGGGGCTACCGCAGTGCTGGGATACCTGCCATTATTCTTTATTCCGGCTACGGCCGGAATTGTTGACCACTTGTCCCTTTTCAGCGGAAAAGGGTTGCTGCTGATTGTTATCCTGATCCTAAGCACAATACTCACCATGGGAGTTTCGGCACAGGTTAGCCAGTGGCTGGCGGGGCTGGGAAAGAGAAAATCCACTGCCGAAGCTGATCTTAATGGATTGCAGGGGATAAGCATTGTGCGTGAGAAGGGGGAAGAATGTTGACCTTCTTAACTGCTATAGGAATTATACTGATCACTATTGCAATTTATTTGGTAATGTCCAAGATCTATCGGAGATTTCGTCTGCCCGTTCTTATTCCTGCACTCACTGCGACCTTTACAGTAGTGGTGCTACTGCTAGCATTCCATATTTCGTATGATACTTATATGATTGGCGGAGCGTGGATCAACCGGATGCTGGGGCCGGCAGTTGTATCCTTGGCTTATCCTCTATACAGACAGCGTCATGTACTTAGCAGAAATCTACCGGCTGTGCTTGGAGGAACAATCGCCGGACTGCTGGTCGGAATGTTCAGCGGAATCCTTCTATCCATGCTTGCCGGTTTTCCGGATGATGTGATACTATCCATCCTTCCTAAATCCATCACCACGCCAGTTGCGATCCAAATCTCGGCAAGTCTTGGCGGCAAGTCCGCATTGACCTCGGTATTTGTTATGATTGCCGGATTCACAGGCGCTATCGCCGGACCGCTTGTCCTAAAGCTGGTTCGGGTGAAAGATGCTTCGGGTATCGGAATCGGCTTCGGAACAGCCTCACATGCACTAGGTACAGCAAAAGCCCTGGAATACGGCGAGGAAGCCGTTTCAATGAGCTCCGTTGCCATGACCGTATGCGCAATTGCCGGTTCAGTCGTCGCACCGCTGGTGGTGTGGTTGCTGTTTTAGTTATTAGGAAGTAGTGGATGAGTTAAAGGCGGTACAAGTTTTAGAGAGTATATTCCTTGAAGCTAGCAGGCTTCAAAGAAATATATGTAAAAAGGGTAATCCATCAGCCATGGCTGATTCGGATTACCCTTTCCTTTTATCTCCCCAAAACAAGTAAGTGTTTTGGTGGAGATACACGCTAGGCCAGCGGAAGTAACGCAGGGGAATTTTGGAACTGTAGGAGCTTTAGCGTCCGCCCGAAAGCTTTCCCTAGGAAAGCTAGCATCGAAAGCATATGCTGTGTTCAGATTTCAACCGCGAAGAGCGGTTAAATCAAGAAATCTGAACACAACAGCGGCCGAAAGTCCAAACATTCACCGTAGTTCCTTCCGCCCAGCCTAGCACAAGCTCAATCAAATCCTTACTTAAACACCAGCGTCTGAATTGCATGCCCCACAATCGAAGTCTCTGCCAATTGCCCGCGGCAGCGAAGCGTGAACGGAAGTTCATTGTCTGTACGGTTCATGACGACAACGGCAATCGTACCGTCTGTGTTCTTGAATGCAGTAGTTTCCAGCTTGTCGGTATACTTGGAGCTGCCGATGCGCTTTGCACCTGGACGGATGTACTTGCTGAAATGCCCGATGTAGTAGAAGGAGCTTTCAAAAGTGATCTCGTCAGTTTGGGTGTCGCCGATAATTGGCGCATCGCAGTAGTTGCCAACGTGGTTAGGTCCGCCTTGCTCATCCAGCACGATGTTCCAGTCTGTCCAGGTGGACATCCAGTTATTCAAATTGCCCATGATATCATGCCCATAACGTTCACCGGTGTTCCAGGAACCAAGGTGGACGCCGCCTTCTTGACAGCCTTCGCTGAAGAACAGCTTCTTGTCAGGGAATCGGTCATGCACAGCAGATAAAGCTTCGAAATGATCGCCGGAATACCAGTGGAAGCAAATTCCATCAATGTATTTGGAAGCAACCGCATCTTCGAAGGCAACCTTCGCACGGTCATATACGCGTTCTTTGTTGTGATCCCAGATGAACACTTGAATATGGGACAATCCGGCTTTCTCCAAGGCAGGGCCCAGATAATCACGGACGAAATCCTTTTCTTCTTCAGCAGTGTATACACAGGAATCCCAAATTTGTACGGCTTTAGCTTCGTTCTGTACGCTTACACCCCAGACGTTGACACCTTCAGCGATGTAGGCCTGAATGTATTTCACGAAGATATTAGCCCAAGCTTCTCTGTATTCCGGTTTCAGGCTGCCGCCTTTGTTCATCTCTCCGTTGGTCTTCATGAAAGCCGGCGGGCTCCAAGGTGAAGAGAACAGACGGAAATCGGAACCTACCGCATCTGCTGCACGCTTGATCAGCGGCAGAATGGTTTCATGATCGCGGGAGATATTGAAGGTGTTCAGCTCAGCGTCTCCTTCTTCCACATAAGCATAGTTGCCTAGCGAGAAGTCACAGCTTTGAATGTGCGAGCGGCACAGCGTATATCCGATACCATTCTCCGGGTGGAAATAAGCATCAATAATTTCCTGCTGTTTGGCAGGGCTAAGTTTAGCAATAGTAACGGCAGAAGCTTCGGTAAGCGCACCGCCAAAGCCTTCAATTTCCTGATACTCCAGGTCTTCGAAAATATTAATCAGTTCGTTTTCCTTTTCATTTACATCTGGTACGAACGTTAGAGATTGCTTTTCAGATAACCGGTCTCCGGTTTCTTTGGCTGTCTGAATTACGCGAACGATGTCTTTACTCATATGATTTAATAACCTCCTACACATATTTTACATACTCATTATAGAAGGAATACGATATCCTTTTAAAGAAACAATATGGCTAAGAACCTCAACAATCTGGTCATCGAACGAAAAAAGAGAGAGGTGCATTTATTGGAATCCAGCAGTGTACATATTCATCTCAGTGCTTTCTCACGGCATCCACAGCCATTTCGGGCGTTATACCGTGAGGGGCTTGACACCTATATCATCCGGCTTCAGGCGGAAGGGGAATGCGAGGCGCTCATCCAAGGTGAAATGGTTAGCATCGTCCCCGGTGATCTCCTGCTGTTCAGGCCGGGAGATGTCTACGATCTGAGAATCGGAGAGAAAGAGAGTCCGCTTGGTATCAGCGCAGATTACTATGTAATGTGTACAGGGGAATGGGTGGATAGCTGGTGGGAGAAACGGAGCAGACCAACCAAGGTCCGGATTGTGGATGACGGCAAACTGCGGAGTGTGTGGCAGCAGCTTATTCTGGAGACTAGAAGGCTCGATGGCGGCAGCCCGGAAATTCTTGAGGCATTGTTCAGGGCATTATGTCTGCTGCTCGACCGGGCGATCGAAGAAGCACCGGCTACATCATCCGCTTCCCGGTTGCTTGCACTCAAAATGAAAAGTTATGTTGAGGAGCATTCCACCTCTGCCTTCCGTCTGGAGGATGTCGCTGGCCATGCCGGCATCAGCGTAACCAGAGCCGTACACCTGTTCAAAGCTCAATTCGGGTATTCTATTATGCAGTATGCGGGTCAAATCCGTCTGGCATTAGCCTTACAGCTCATGGATAATTCCAACTACACACTGGAGAGGATTGCCGAGGAAACGGGCTTTGGAAGTTATACTTATTTTCACCGGGTATTCCGTGAGCGATACGGTGTGGCGCCAGGGGCCTATCGTAACAGGGAATAAGCTGAGACTTCCAATTAATCACATCTATGCCTCACTCACATCAAATACATGCCGTTTCATCCGAAACGGCATGTATTTGTGCATTACAGCACCTCAGGATCAGACTCTAAGCTTTCAGGTACCGGTATATCGCTTCTTCCCAGTGGTCGACACTATTCTGCCATGACTAGCCCTTCAATCAGCCGAAGTCAGCTCCTGCTGCCAGCGCGATAATCCAATTAAATCCCTGGTGATGCGGTAGGAATGAAAGGAGATTTCATTGTTAAGTAAAACTGGTGGCTCATAGCACAGGGATACACGGATACGAATTCTTTTTCCCTTGCTGACCACTCCTTTTCGATAAAAGCTGCACTAGCAATCATGAGCTATTCTTATCGAAATGTACCGGCTGTCCGTGAAGGGAAATGACCATCAGGTTGTATGATATAATGGGGTAACTTTGTTTTGGGTTTTTGAAAAGGGCTTTGAAAGGGAGAATACTATGGAAAAATTGAAGCAAACCATTAAACAGGAAGTTTTGTCCGCTTTCCGGTTCAGACACGCCACTAAAGAGTTCGACAGCAGTAGAAAGATCAGCGACTCCGACTTTGAATTTATTCTGGAGACAGGGCGGTTGTCACCCAGCTCTTTTGGCTTTGAACCTTGGCAGTTTGTCGTCGTTCAGAACAAGGAGCTGCGTCAAAAGCTGATTCCATACGCCTCTGGTGCCCAAAGACAACTTCCGGGGGCAAGCCATTTTATGCTTCTGTTAACCCGGTTGCCTATAGATATGGTTGCAGATTCCGAATATATCAGACATATGATGGAGGATGTTCAGCAGCTGCCTGCAGAAGTTGTAGAGGGGAAAGGCAAAGTCTACGATACTTTTCTGAAGGAAAAGTTTAGGCTGCAGGAGAATGAACGGGCAATGTTCGAGTGGGCCTGTCGCCAGACTTATCTTGCCCTGGGCAATATGATGACTTCTGCCGCACTGATCGGAATCGATTCCTGCCCGATTGAAGGTTTTGACAAAGTTAAGATCGAAGAAATTTTAGCTAGCGAAGGTCTTCTGGATCCAGAGCATTTCGGAATTGCCTGTATGGCCGCTTTCGGATACCGTTTGGAAGAGCCCCGCGGGAAAACCCGGCAACTGATGGGTGATGTGGTGAAATGGGTATAATATGTTTGCTAAACAACTTATCTGGTAACTATAACTAGGTAACACAATACGCAGACTGTGCAGAGGAGGACTTCTCATGTCAGACAAAGCCCAAGATGAAGCGGAGATCCGCAACAAAGAGAATAAAGACGGTGACTCTTTGATGGAAATCAAGAAGATGGAGAACGGTGTGGATATTGAACCGGAAGCTGATGACTGGGTTTCTAAACCGGCGGAATCGGCGCATCCCGATCCGCTTCCCGGCAAGAAATAGATGATCCGTAAGAACAGGCTGTCCAAACAGGGCAGCCTCGTTTTTTTGTTTAGGTGATATTAGTGTAGCTGGGCGTACAAGTCTTGAGAACCTCACTCTAGATACATTATAATGAAGTTATGTACAACCTCATCACCCTTTAATTCTCGAAGATCGTCGCAGTCTCAGGCAATCCATATTGCGGGGAGGAATTGATATGCGCAGTCGAAATGAGAACGGCCGGTATCGGCAGAAACGCGGTGATGCCATTGCAGTACATCTTGAGAAGAAGTACGGATCGGACTTTGGTGTGCGTAGTGACTTGAAGCTGGAGACGTTAAGAAAGCAAGATGTTGATCAGCCGTTGTTAGCTCATCCTAAAGAATTGCATAAATCCTAAAGGTTTGGAGTTTCCGCGCGATATTATTGAAGACATGACCTATCGGGTCATGTCTTTTTCTGTTCCGGGTCTGACCTTTTGCATAGTTCACATTTTAAGCAGACATACTATATCCCGGGTACGTGCCTACAAGATTAATGGCATACGGGAGGCGAAAGCAGAACATGATTTCACCAATTGTTTCTCTGGAAGGGTACACACCTGTCGCAGTGGCAGGAAGATACTTTTTCTTTTTTCTGAGTTATTCTTTTCTGGGCTGGGTTCTGGAAGGCAGCTACAATAAGTACAGCAATGGGAACTTTCGTAAGGAAGGGTTCCTCAAAGGGCCTTTTAAACCTATGTATGGATTTGCACCTTTACTGCTGTTGATTGGTATGGAGATCGGATTACCGGTACTCCTGCTGCTTCTCCTGGCGCTGATTGTGCCTTCAGGGGTTGAGTATGCGAGTGGCTGGCTGCTGAAGAGTCTATTTCATAAACAGTGGTGGGACTATTCCTCCATGCCTTATCAGTTGCACGGACATATTTGTCTGCGGTTCTCAGTGTACTGGTGGGGACTTGCATCAGCATGCCTGTTCGGACTCCATCCGCTGATGGAACTTCTGTACCGGATTAGTGAGTCTTTGTGGGAGCTGTTGTTTCCGGTAGCTCTGCTTTATTTTATAGCAGATGTGGTTTGGACCTGTTGGACCCGGCGCTTGGGAGATAAGAGAGTGGGGCTAGGTGAGGGGCAAATTTAAGGCATACTTCTGTAGGTGAGCAGATTTGGCTGGTTGCCAAACGCAGTAGGATCTTCTAATGTAATGATATGGAAAATACACCCCATATCAAAGGAGTGCTGCATCTTGCCGATATCTGATTATTACCGCGGATTAAGAGAGAAACTGGGGACAGAATTGCTTATGGTTCCATCTGTAGCGGCGGTCATACGGAATGAGGAGAGAGAAATCTTATTCTTGCGTAAAGGCGGGGAGACTCTTTGGGCCCTGCCGGCTGGAGCGATTGAACCGGGGGAGACACCGCCTCGCACATTGCGGCGTGAGGTGTTCGAAGAGACGGGACTTATGGTTAACCCCGTCAGAATCCTTGGGGTATTCGGTGGCGAGAAATTCAGGTACATATATCAAAGCCGCGATCACGTCGAATATGTGTTCACCGTTTATGAATGCTCGATTGTCAAAGGCAACTTGAGATCAGAGGATGGAGAGGCAGAAGAACTTCGGTTTTTCCGGGATCAAGAATTGCCGGAGTTCACCATTCCCTATCCACTTGAAATATTCCGGCAATTCGATGACACACTAAACCCAGTCATTTATGAATAATTACAATCACACAAACGTGGTTAAAAGATATTACGATAAAAGCATTCGAATCCTCAGACTAAGTTATATTGGTGCAATGCTACTTGTTATTCTACTTGGACTTGGCTCGAGAATTTATGGACAGCATCTGCCGCTCTTCCTAGTGGAACATGCTGGTAATGCCCTCTGGGCATGCATGATCTATTTCTCATTTCGGGTGTGGCTGACCAAGCCAGTTGTATCAGGTGGAATGGATCAACAGTATCCGAGCTACGTTCCCAGGAGGCCTGATTCTCGGTCATGGGTTCCTATGGAGTGATCTGCTCAGGTATGCTGTCGGCATCATTTGCTCGGCAGCAGTTGATCTAGTCTGTTCGAGGAGTTCCCCTAGGGTATAAAGCCGCAGCTTTTCAGGACATTGAAAGAGAAGCAGACGGACAGCCTCTATCTTTTGAACCATTAAGCCTAGATTCGCGTGACTTTCACCTTATTGTATCGATACCGGGATTTGGTTATGATCATATCAACTAGGGTAATAGTATTTGAGAGGATCTTTGCTAGTTTCAAATATTCTAATACATAAAGAAGGTGCTGAGTCTTGAAAGTTCACGTTATGGATCTTAAACCCGGTGATCGTCTTCTGGCAGATACGTTCAACAAGGTAGGTCTGCATGTGCTTCCGCAGGGGACAATGGTAAGAACTGTGGAAATCGCACTTCTGATTCAGCATAGCATAGATTATGTTGATATTGAGAACCGTACGGTTACCGCGCTCAGGGAGAGCGCTACATTTCAGCAAAGTCTGCTTAAGGGGAATTTAGATAGTGCGCTGGAAAGTTACGAATCGATATTTGTAGAAGCATTAACAACCGGACAATTCACTCAATCTATGGTGGATGATGCATTAAAGCCCCTTCTGGAGAGCCTGGACAAACAAAGGGATGTGGTTTCACTTCTTCTTATGCTCGGGTTGGAAGACACAACTATTTACAATCATTCTTTACAAGTCGGTCTGTTGTCCTTATATCTAGCGAAATGGCTTGGATTTACCGGGGAGGAATGCATGGAGATTAGCCGTGCGGGATACTTGCATGATATCGGTAAAAGTCAGGTTGAACCGTCTATTTTGAATAAACAAATCTTAACTCCTGAGGATCAGGAGGAGCTAAAGCGGCATACCAATTACGGGTATGAGGTTATCTTGAAATCGATGAAAGATAAGACTACCGCTCTGGTGGCGCTTCAGCATCATGAATTTGAGGATGGCACGGGTTATCCGAAAGGCATTAATCATCGGGAGATCCATTCATATACCCGCGTAGTTGCCGCAGCCAATATCTATGTTGGCTTAGTAACCTCAAGAAGCTATAAGAGCAAGCAAAGTCTGATTACCGTCTTGAGACAGGTGGAGGAGCTTGGATTCGGGAAACTTCACGCCAAAACGGTACAGGTGCTTATCCGCAACCTGCTGCCAAGCTTTATCGGTAAAAATGTCCAGCTTAGTAATGGAGAAAAGGGAATCATTGTGATGAACAATCCCACTGATCTGTTTAAGCCGCTGGTTAAGGTGGAGAACCAGTTTAGAGATCTGTCAAAGGATCGCAAGATAACAGTTGATGAAGTATTCATTTAATTAATCCGATAGATCGTAATCATAAATGGAGTACAGCGCTGAAAAAGCAGTCTGTACTCCATTTTTTATGAAAAAGAGGTCAGTTAACAATACAAATTCGGCTATTTCATCAGTTGTAATTTTTTGGTTCTCATAATCTTTAAAATTTTGTTTATAAATAACTAAGAATTTTGACGACTTATGTCGAAAAAAGAGTTATAAGAGCAAATCAAGGGGGAGGTATGCAAATGCAGATTAAAAAAGGGCAAAGAAGAAAGTTGAGTCTTACTACGCTGCTTATCGGCCTGGTATCCCTTGCTGTATTGCTGACCAGTTCCATTCTTCTGATTGCTTCTTATGAATCCAAGCGGGAGTCCCTGATCGATACGACCCTACATTTGAACTATTCCAATGCTAATAAAATGAGCCAAACGATTGATTCTTTATTCCGGTCAATGAGGGCTAGTCTGATGAGCTCTGCTGAATTCTTCGCCGAGAAGAGCAGTATGACACAGGACGAAAGAAACAATGCATTAGAAATGATTCGTAATAGCAGCAATTACTTCAATTCGATGTTGATTATTGATGAGAATGGAAAGCTACAAAATGTGGATCCGGGAAACCTGGTAACTGTTGGCGTATCTATTAATGAAATAACAGGGCTTGAAGTGAATATGTTCAAGGAACCCTTTCTTTCCGAGCCGTTCATCGCTTCCACCGGACGGTTAATCGTATATATGAGTCAGCCTATACTGGATAAATCCGGAAATTACTTGGGAGCTATCGGGGGTACGATTTATCTTCACGATCGCAATATATTGACCATGATATTTGGCAGTGACACAAGAGACGAACTTGGATCTTATTATTATGTGGTAGGTTCCAACGGCAACTTGATCTTCCATCCCGATAGCAGCCGTATCGGAGAGGATGTGAACTCTAATAGTGTAGTTCAGAAACTTGTGATGGGTAAAAGCGGTGAGGAGACAGTCATAAACACGAGGGGAGAGAAAATGCTGGCAGGGTACTCCAGTGTTCCCACGAGTGGCTGGGGTGTAGTTATGGTCTCGCCGGTCAGTGTGATGCAGCAGCAATTAAAGATGCACATTAAGTCTATTTTGTGGTTTATGCTGATTCCTTTTGTGATTTTACTGCTGGGTGTAATCTTGATTGCGCGCGAGTTGGCGAGGCCCTTTGCCGATTTGGCCAATCTAGTGAGTAGGATCGATAAAGAAGACATCGTACTTCATGAGAAGAAACCCCACTGGAACCGCGAGGCTGATTTGTTGACTTCAACTGTACTCATGGCTATTGCTGATTTTCAAAAGCATGCGGATCTGTTAACCCAGGAAGCACAAACCGATTCACTAACCGGATTGTCCAATCGGCGTAACCTTGAGAATACAATGAACCAATGGATTGATGACGGGTACTGTTTCTCACTGATCGTAATGGATGTCGACAAATTTAAAGTTCTCAACGATACTTACGGGCATCTTTCCGGCGATGATGTATTAAGGCATGTAGCACGTGTAATCACGGCATCTGTTCGCCCGGGGGATATGTGCTGCAGATATGGCGGGGAGGAATTTGTTATTCTGCTGGCTAATACCACAGCTATGGAAGCCTACAGGGTAGCCGAAAGAATCCGCAAAAAGGTGTCGATAGAAGAGATGGAAGATTTGATGCAAGTAACCGTATCCCAAGGTATCGCCCAATTCCCAGTTCATGCGGAGACCTCAGAATCGTTGTTCCAATTAGCAGATCAGGCCCTTTACCATGCGAAAGAAACCGGAAGAAACCGCACGGTGGTTGCTTCCCTGAGGAATGAGCGTTAAGTCCGGTATCCATAAAAATAACTGTTTTGAAAAAACCTGCACCTGGGCATAAGCGGATACATATCCTATTCCAAACAAGGGCAGCCATTGCCCATTACGGAAGGGTAGGAATGTACCGTGACCTCTTATATGGATTATACTTCACCTCAAACGCAATTCACTTACGATTTAAGCTGCAATACCGTCTTTAAAAAGGATCCCGCTAACTTCTTGAACGAGCTGTCCATCAAACAGCTAAATACACTGGATAACCTCTCACTGCTGGATATTTACCTCAGTAAATCAAATGTGGTCGAGCCGCATTATCATCAGAACGCTTCGGAACTGGTCTATGGGATTTGCGGTTCGGCAGTAGTGTCTCTTCTCAATCCATTCACCAAAGAACTGCTGAATTTCCTGCTATGCCCGGGTCAGGTTGTGAACATACCGCAGGGCTGGTGGCATTATGAAGTGGCTACAGTGGATCATACGCATTTACTGGCGATCTTCAATGCGCCTATTCCCGAGACCATCTATGGCTCAGATATCCTGAGTTTAACACCAGCTAATGTACTTGCTCACACCTACTGCCTCGATGAAACCAAGGTAAAGGAAGCCTTAGCACCGATTAAAGAAACCACTGTAATCGGCCCACCTGTAGGCTGTTGTGAACCAGGTAAGGCACACGGCGCAATGAATGCAATGCCAATGGGTGCAATGAATGCAATGCCACAGCCTTATTATATGATTCCGCAAATGACAACAGGGTATGGATATGGAGCGGCGTCTATGCCAGGCTACTTTGCTCAAGGTTATGCCCAGCAATACCGGCAGCAGCCTTATGTCCAAGAGCCGTACCGCTCGAATCCAGGTGATCCAGAACAATAAACAGAAGCCTCCCGGCTACATGCGCCTAATGCGCAGGCTGGGAGGCTTTATTTACTTTAGAGGAGAGGCATTATTCTGCACCATTGACCCGGACAAGAATCCGGCCAAGTGTCTTGCCTTCCAGAATATCCGCCAGTGCCTGCGGCAATTGTTCCAGTGTAACCTCACGGTCTACGAGAGTTTCAAGCCGCTCAGGCTTCAGATCGCTAGCCATACGGGTCCATACCTGTTGTCTAGTCTCGGCGGAACAGTATACAGTATCGATTCCAAGCAAATTCACACCGCGAAGAATAAACGGCATCACTGTCGTTGGAACTGAAGTTCCTGCCGTTAAGCCGCTTGCGGCAACAGAGCCTCCATAAATAATTTTGCTTAACACTGCAGCAAGAGGGCTTCCGCCAACGGAATCGACGGCTGCTTGCCAGAGCTGTTTATCCAGAGGTTTAATGGCAGTCCCGGTAACCTCTTCTCTGGAGATGATTTCTGCTGCTCCCAGATTAGTCAAGTATTCGGCAGCTTCCGAGTTACCGGTGCTCGCAACTACGTCATAACCTTTTGTGCCAAGCATGGCAATTGCCGCTCCACCGACACCGCCGGTTGCGCCCGTTACTAATACCTTGCCTTTATCTGCTGCCAGACCATGCTCCTCAAGTCTTTGAATCGATAAGGCGGCAGTAAAACCGGCAGTTCCATAGATCATGGCCTCTCTTAGAGTCATGCCCTCCGGAAGCGGTAGTACCCAATCAGCCGGAATACGTGCATATTCACTATAACCCCCGAAATGGGAAACGCCGATTTCATTCCCGCAAGCAATTACTTTCTGTCCTTCATGGAAGCGGTCATCGCTGGACGAAATGACGATGCCTGAAATATCGACACCGGGAATAAAGGGATAGGTTCGAAGAATTTTGCCGTTTGGAATGCTGGCTAATCCGTCTTTATAGTTGACGCTGGAGTATGCTACTTTAATTACAACTTCTCCGGCAGGCAAATCCTCAAGTTTAACGGACTGAAGGGCGACTGAGAAAGTTGAATCTGTCTTATCTACTACCAAGGCTTGAAATGACTCTGTCATGAAGGAAGCTCCTTTTTACCAAATAGTGTGTAAGTTCTTTATATAGTATTTATTCTGACTGGTCAACTTTTTTCTGTCTATGATATAATGGACATTATTGACATAAATAGCGGAGGTATTATGGTTCGGTACAAGAAATCCGAGGAAAAACGCAAGCAAATTCTGTTTGCCGCTTTTGAGGCGCTTTCCACGCTCGGGTATGATTCTGTAACCCTGCAGGTTATTGCCGACCATGCGAAGGTCAGCAAAGGTGTGGTCCATTATTACTTTGAGAACAAGGAAGCGGTACTGGTGGAGCTGCTGGAGTGGCTGACTGCCAAAATATTCGAGAAGGAATATGCTGCAGTGCAGAAACAAACTACAGCAACCGGCAAGCTTCGGGCGTATATCGATTCCGCTTTTGTATCACCCGAGAAGAACAGGTCCTTTTACAGGGTGTACTTGGATTTCTTAGCCAAGGCGAGCCGAAATGAGGTCTATAGGGAGATCAATCAGCGGTTCTATGATAACTGTGCAGCGATAAGCAGGGAAGTTCTCAAGCTAGGGCAGGAAGAAGGAATTTTCTCCAAGGAATTGCTGCCTGAGAAATCGGCTCCAACCATCCGCGCCATTATTGATGGCTGCCTGATTCAGTGGCTGATGACGGAACAGGATGAGCTTCATGCCGATTTTAAAGAATCATGTTTCACAGCTATAATGAAGGTACTGTGCGATTAATCACTTTTATTTCCCAGAAAATAATAGTTAGCGGAGAATATTATTGTTGTCGAAAGGACCGATCATGAAGTCGAGAATACATATTTTGGGAGCTTCTGGCGTGGGGACTACGACTTTAGGCAAGGAGTTAGCCAAGATGTTGCCTCATGTTCATGTAGACAGTGATGATTATTATTGGGAGCATAAATATACGCAGCCTACAGAGGTTGAAGTGAGGCTTAACCGGATTCAACGTGATTTGCGTGACCGGGAGCCCTGGATTCTGTCCGGTGCGGTTTGCGGCTGGGGAGATGGTCTACGCCCCCTTTTTGATCTTGTTGTCTTCTTGTGGATTCCGCAAGAGATCAGGCTGGAACGTTTACGGGCAAGAGAATATGAAAGATATGGCGAAGATATTCTGCCGGGCGGAAGCAAATATGAAGAGGGACAAGCTTTTATGGAGTGGGCTGCTTTGTATGATACGGCCGGGCTTGAGGTCAGAAGCAGGACGCTGCATGAGGAATGGATGTCCCGGCTGGAATGTCCTGTTGTGCGCTTAGAGGGAGATTTCAGTGTTATGGAACGTGTCCAGGCAGTGCTGGATTGTGTGAAGAAGGGTTAGAGTTAAGCAGGATACTACAACTGAAGGAAGGGTTATATTCATGATCACTATTCAGGAAGTTGGACTTGAGTCGCTGGAAGCGCTAAATGATTTGTACAGTGAGTTGATTGACAGACGTACGGATCCCTTGAAACTGGAAGAAGCTTTTAAGAGTATCAAGGACGATGCCCGCTACAGTGTAATTGGTGCCTTTGTCGATGGTGAACTGCTGGGCTCTGTCATGGGCATTGTATGTCAGGATATCGTCGGCGATTGCCGGCCGTTTATGGTTATTGAGAATGTGGTGGTTTCATCCCGGGCACGCCGTCAAGGTGTTGGCAAGCTCTTAATGAGAGCTATCGAGCAGATTGCTCGGGATAAAGATTGTTATTACATCATATTGGTCTCCAGTGAACGCAGGAAGGATGCGCATGTCTTCTACGAGTCCTTGGGTTTCCGGGATGAGAAGGTAGAGGGTTACCGCAAGCATTTGATATCTCATTAGTACATAGCGATCATAACAGGATGGGATAGGTAGATATTCAGGGCTCCGCAGATGCGGAGCCTTTTTCATTTTCACACACTTTTCATACAAAGTTGTCCCTTTTTTACTATATTCTCTTCCTATACTTGGGCTGTAAGAACACAACAACTGAAGGAGAGAATGACGATGAAGAAGAAAATTGCGGCAATGATGATTGGTTTTATGATGGTTGGGGGAATGGGGAGCGCATTCGCGGCGGAAACGGCTACGGTGCCAGTCAAATCCAAAGTTGAGGAGAAGGCGACGATTAAGAAGGAAGCGGCTGTGGTGAAAGTGCGCGAATATAATGCAGATCTGCATATTATCAACGGCTTGCGTGCCGAGCGTCTCCAGTATAAATCACAAGTAG
Organism: Paenibacillus oryziterrae; assembly: GCF_042610485.1. Lineage (NCBI taxonomy): Bacteria > Bacillati > Bacillota > Bacilli > Caryophanales > Paenibacillaceae > Paenibacillus > Paenibacillus oryziterrae. The sequence continues at coordinate 47,450 of NZ_JBGJZO010000015.1, forward strand.
TTGCTAAACAGGATGTGATTCTGGATTTGACCCTGGCTGCAAAGGATAGCGGCAATGATGAAGCGCTCGAGGCTGCTAAAACGATTCAGGCTGATATCAAAGTGTTGAATCAGGCGAACGGAGATCTGATGGAACAATTTGCGAGTCATTTGTCTGCATTCCGGACGGCGAACAAGGATAATGATACAGCTCTCGCTCACAATGAGCTAAGTGAAGCAAGCGCGGTGCTCTCGGAGGTTAACGCAAATTTGAAGCAGAAGATTGAACTTATGGATGAAGTGATCTCTGTATTGGAATAAAGGATAGCTTGTATTAGTACAACAGTGTGGTTAAAGGGAGCAGACGGGTTTGGCGGTCGGCTTCCTTTTGTTAAATGTAGAATCTAGTTTGTTCACATATTATTTATCCTTGAGAGCGGCATCCGATGTAGTGATATAATATTGGATATATGGGGGGATGTTGCCGTTGAAGCATATTTTTGTGGTCGATGATGAGAAAAGTATACGAGATATTTTGTGCAAATATATAGAGAATGAAGGTTATAAAGCAACGGTATTTATGAACGGTGAGACGGTACTTACAGAGCTTGGACGGCTTCGTCCGGATCTGCTGGTTCTCGATATTCAGATGCCTGGCATCAACGGAATTGAGCTGTGCAAGGAAATCCGGCGTACCAGTGATATTCCGATTATTTTTGTTACAGCCAAAGGGGAAGAAATGGACCGGGTCCTGGGACTAGAGCTTGGGGCCGATGATTATATGACCAAACCGTTCAGTCCGCGGGAGTTGGTGGTGAGAATCAAGAATATTTTACGGCGATTGGATAAAACGGTTCCCTCCACAGCCATTCAGCTGCAGGATTTAATGTTGTATCAGGACCGCCGCTTTCTGGAAAAGGATGGCGCAGAAATACGCTTAACCGTGAAGGAGTACGAGTTGTTCGAATTTCTTGCGGTTAACCGTAATTTACCCTTTACCCGTGAACAGCTGCTGACGAGGATATGGGGATATGATTCCGTTATAGAGGACCGTCTGGTGGATGACCTGGTGAAACGGGTCCGTAAGAAGTTAGCAGCTGCCGGGTCTACCGTCCAAATAACTACAGTTTGGGGGTTCGGCTACCGTCTTGATACGTAACCTGAGAATTAGTACGAAGCTTCAACTGAGTAATCTTGTCCTTATTTTGACTCTGGTCGTTGTAACAGCAGTGTCCTTTCGTATTCTATCCCAGCGTTATTTGATTCAAGAGGCAAGGCAGCAGTTAACACAGGAAGTTAATCAGCTGTTCAGTTCCTTGTCAGCGGGTGACTTATTGTCAGTAAACAGCTTAGCGGAGCGTGTGGAGCGGAGAAAAGAGTTCCGGCTAGCTGGAAGACTACTCGATACCAAGATTATTGTGCTTAACAAAGCTGGACGGGTGCTCTACAAGAACACCACTCTGAATGATTCCGATATGCTCGACATGCGGGCAGGAAGGATACCGGATGGTTATCTGATTGAGCGTAAAGTGATACAAGGGGCTAACGGGGCCGTAAAAGGTGAAGTCGTAATGGGCATCCAAATCGCCGATATTACGGGGATTAATGGTTTATTTCTCCGCGCTCAACTGGTCAGTATGGTTCTTGGGGGGCTGCTCGCTCTTCTGATCGGTTATGTACTCGGGAAAAGTCTCTCCAAACCACTGGCCCATCTGACCGCAGGCATGAAGAACTTCTCCGTGAAACGGGAGCAAAATGATCTTGCTTCGGAAGTGAACAGCGGGGATGAGATCGGCGAGCTGTCAGCGTCTTTTATGGATATGGCTGAGAAATTACGCAGCAATGATAAATTACAGACTGACTTTCTTCAAAATGCCTCGCATGAACTGAAGACGCCGCTGATGGCGATCCAGGGAAATGCAGAAGCGATAAAGGATGGAATCGTCAAGGACGGTGAGATGAATGCCAGCCTTGATGTGATCATTCATGAATGCCAGCAGCTCAAAACTTTGGTGGACGAAATGATTTATCTGACACGGCTGGACCGGGTGAAGGATGTCTATCATTTTGAGCAGGTTGAGATAGGTGATGTAATTAGTGAAGTTACTTCAGGACTCGAGGGACTCGCGTTACAGGAAGGAATCAGCTTATCGGTAAAAGGCGACCTTGCAGCGGTATGTACTGCCGATCGTGATAAATTGAAGCGGGTCTTCGTTAATATTGTGGGTAATGCAATCCGTTATGCGCGTTCCAAAGTACAATTGAAGGTGATTCCGCAGGGTGATAGGGTTGTGATCACGTGTACCGATGACGGTAAGGGGTTTAAACCTGGTGAGGAGAAGCTGGTGTTTGAGCGGTTCTACAAAGGCGAACAAGGTGGCACCGGCATTGGCCTTGCGATTACGAAGGCTATTGTACAGGGGCATGGTGGAACCATCGAGGCTTCGTCACCGCTTACCAGCGGGGCTAAGTTTGAAATTATACTTAGAGTTTGAAATCGTGCTGAAACGTGAAATCTAGTTAAAAACAGCTGGCCTTAAACAGTTGCTCTTGGGGGACTGCCCTATAAGGCGGCTGTTTTTTTGTGCTGCAAGACGCGGAGAGGGGTAACCGCAAGTGCCTTTGAAAGGTAAAAGTCCCGTTCATTTCAGTGGGCCAGGCTGTGTACCAGGAATGATTGCTGAAATCTGCACTCACCAGACGCCGGGTTGACCATCGCCGCCATAGCACACTATAATCCCATCATGACGATGAAAGCGCATTATGCCAGAGATACAGAAAGCGGGGGTTACCTGTGAACCAGCTACATCAGTTGAATCAGCTGTGCAAGGTTATTATTGTCGATGATGAAATTTTAGTCCGTCAGGGCATCAAATACGTGCTGGATTGGGAGCGCGAAGGCTTCAGAATTGTCGGTGAGGCGTCCAACGGCCAGGAGGCACTGGATCTGATCCGGAGTCTCAAACCCCACATTGTTATTACCGATATCGTTATGCCGGTGATGGATGGCGAAGAGCTGACGCGGATCGTCAAGAAGGACTTTCCGGAGATCGAGGTCATTGTCCTTAGCAGTTTCAGTGAATTCCATTATGTCCGCTCCACCTTTCAGAACGGAGTGGCCGATTATATATTGAAACCGAAGCTGGAGGCCGAGAGTCTGCTTAACGTCCTGAAGAAGACTATGGGCAGAATCCCTAGCCTTGCTCTGAATGAATCCGCTGAAAACGTGGAGCAAGCCCTATTCTCAGTAGATTCTGCGCTTAGCAGAGTTGTCTCTGGTTATGATACGAAAGCCGATTACGAAGTGCTCCGCGGCCATTTTCCGCATGAGTTGTTTTATTATTTCGGTGTTGATCTGAGACTGCCGCCATCCTCTGACGGAATGTCCTTAGAATGGCTGAAGGGAACAGTCACAAATGAGCTTGGGCAGCGTCTGTCAGGTACAATACTGCAGTTGATTCCAGGTGAACCGGGTAAATTATTGTTCCTGCTGAATCTCGCAGAGGCCTCGAAAGGAGAAGCCTCAATAGCTATCAGGGAGCTGGCTCAAGACCTGTCAGAGAGTGAGACTGAACTACGCTGGTCACTCAGTCGAGTCTTCCGGGATTGGGGTGAGGCCGCTAACGTGTATCAGGAGAGTTATCAGAAGCTGCAGCAGTACCGGTTCTTTTTCCCGCACAGCGTGCTTTTGATCCACGATGATCTACCGAAGCAGCCCTCCATGGAGGTTGACCGGTTCCAGATGGCTCACTTCACAGAGCAAGTCAAGCGACTGCAGCTGGAGGATGCGTTCTCCGATTTAAGAGCCCACGTAGACATGATGTCCCGGCAGTATGAAAGCGATGTCTTCCAGTTTAAATCCTTCCTGGGGAATATCATCTTTAATGTGACGAACCAGTTTAACCATATCAAGGCGCTGGAGGAGTCGAAATATGCGTGGTTCCGGGCAGTCGACGAGGCGCAGGATGTGGAAGAGGCAATTAACATACTGGATTCGTTCATGGATCAGGTCATTCAGCACACGAATGCGGTCAGCGGATCCCAGAGCGGCAATGCGAACATGAAGCGCCTGTTGGATTATATGGAGGAGCATTATGCAGAACCGTTGAGTTTGACGGAGCTTGCCCGCCATTTCCACTTCAACCCGTCGTATTTATCCAGCCTCTTCACCGCGCAGAGCAAGGAAGGCTTCAAGGAGCATCTGAATAAAATCCGTACGGATAAAGCGGCCGAGCTGCTGCGCGGAGACGATGCCCCGATTTCGGATATCAGCAGTATGGTCGGATATGGGGACCACAGCTATTTCTGCAAGGTGTTTAAGAAATACACGGGGCTGTCACCGAGCCACTACAGAAGGCAATATTACGGTCAGGAGTAGACTGCCATGAAAGCTTTTATGGAGCGATACAAATTCCACAGCCTGTTCATCAAAATATTCATTGTCATGGTGATCAGCATTATTGCCGTCGCGATTTCTGCTTCCTGGACGACCGTCCGCATGTCGGAGCGGCTGTTCATGGAGACCTTCAGCATAACAAACTCCAAGGTAATCAATCAGATTAAGGCTAACTTTGAGTCGTTTCATTACTCCATCGTCACCGCGACCAACAATACGCAGCTAAGCGGTACGATCAAAAGCTTCCTGTCGGAACAGGATTCCAATTCTTCCCGGGTGCTGCGGACCTACTACAATATGACGACCCAGATGAAGCGGATCCAGTCTAATGTGGATGCGTATCAGGTTGGCGTCAAGATCATGGGGGAGAACGGGCGGAGTTACTCCACCAACACAAATAACTTGCTGCTGACGGACAATAAGCTCAAGGAGCATAAGCTGACGTTAAATACCCTTGCGGAGCCGAAAAGGCTGATGTACCAGTTCTATCAGGAGAGCAGCACGAAATCCTCCACCAAGGAAGCTGTGATTGTGGCCAGTAAGGCATTGATGGAACGGACGACAGGCGATATCTACGGCACCCTGTATATCACCATTCAAGAGCAGGCGTTCCGTTCGTTCTACTCCAGTATCTCCAGCAACGGCAACGATGTGGCGATCCTGAACAAGGAGGGTCTTATCGTGTCCAGCAACCGGGATGATCTTCTGGGACAGCAGGCCGGAGATTTGCTTCAATATGCCAAAGAGATTGAAGAGGGCGGACTCGATTACAAAAGCGTCGATTTTCAGGATAAGGACGTCATTGTTCTCGCAGATTATCTCTCCTCTTATGATTTCTACATTGTGAACATTATCGATAAGCGGACGGCGCTCGGGCAGATGATCAACACCCGGACGGTAGCGTTAATCTGTTCGGCCATTGTACTTGTTGCGCTCATCGTTGTATTCCTTATTTCAAGAAAGCTTACTCGTTCCCTGACTTTGCTCACCCGCCAGATGTCCAAGATTACGGAGCGCAATTTCCATAACTACATCACCGTCACCGGAAGCTTTGAATTTCAGGAGCTTGGACATGCTTATAATTATATGCTCGATGAATTGAACGATTATGTGGAACAGCTGGTGACGACGCAGAAAGAGCAGCGCAATGCCGAGCTCGCCGCACTTCAACAGCAGATTAACCCGCATTTTTTATATAACACATTGACTTCAGTTAAGTTTCTGGTTCAGCAAGGCAGTAAGGATAAGGCGGTACACACGATTCATGCCTTGATCTCTCTGCTGCAGAATGCCCTCAGCAACGTCAGTGAGACGATTACCGTATCCCAAGAGCTGGACAATCTGAAATCCTATGTGTTCATCAACCATGTGCGGTATGGCGAGCGGATTAAGGTCAATTTTTTTGTAGCCCCGGATACGATTCAATACCATGTACCTAAGCTGATCATCCAGCCGTTTATTGAGAATGCCTTCTTCCATGCCTTTAACCGGAAAAATGAGGGGTATATCCATGTGCTGATCTCGCGGGACAACGGGTCTCTACTGTGCGAGGTAGTCGATAACGGGGACGGGATGGAGAACGGGAACGCGGAAATTCAGCTCTCCGGGCCGGAAAGCAAACTCCAGCTGTTCACGGGAATCGGGATTAAAAATGTCCATGACCGCATTGTTCTCCTCTATGGCGAGGAATACGGGGTAACCATCGTCAGCCGCTTGAATGAAGGGACGACCATCCAGATCCGCCTGCCATTAATCCTAACGTGAAAATAATACAAATTTCAAAAGAAAGAACAAATGAGGCAAAGCGAGCGCTTACAAAGAGGCGATATTATGACAAATGAGCATAAAGTTCGTTCTAACGATGCCCCATTTCGCGATGGTAAGATGAATATGTAATCAGGAAGCGCTTACAGTGCCATCCGATCAAGAGTACAAAAGGGGAGGAAAACAATGAAAAAGAGCTTTGCACTATTACTGATTTGCATCTTGCTCCTTACCGCCTGCAGTTCGAATTCAGGGAATTCCAACACGGCGAACAACACCTCGAATTCCGGCAATTCGGGATCGAAACCCGCCCAGGCCAAAGAAATTACCATATGGGCTTGGGACCCGGCCTTCAACATTGCTGCGCTTGAGGTGGCTAAAGAGGCTTATGCCAAAATTAATCCGGATGTCAAAGTGAACATCATCGAGTATGCCCAGAACGATATCATCCAGAAGCTGAATACCGGACTGAACTCCGGTACAACCAAAGGACTTCCGAACATCGTACTGATTGAAGATTACCGCGCACAAAGCTTCCTTCAGTCCTATAAAGATTCCTTCTATGATTTGAGCAATTCCATTAAAGGCACTGACTTTGCAGATTATAAAAGCGGCCCGACGAGCCTTGACGGCAAGCAATACGGCGTTCCGTTTGACTCCGGCGTAACCGGACTGTATGTCAGAACCGACTATCTGGAACAGGCTGGATATAAGCTTGCCGATCTGCAGAATATCGATTGGAAGCAATATATTGAAATCGGCAAAAAGGTCAAAGAGAAAACAGGTAAAGCCCTGATCACTCTCGATCCAAATGACCTTGGCATCATCCGCATGATGATCCAATCCGCCGGCACCTGGTATTTGTCGGAAGACGGCAAAACACCTAACATTGTCAATAATGCTCCGCTTAAGGAAGCTTTCGAGATTTATAAAGAGCTGACAGAATCTAATGTAGCCAATGTCCATGCGGACTGGAGCCAATTCGTGGCTGCACTGAACAGTGGTGATGTGGCTTCCGTGCCTACCGGTAACTGGATTACACCTTCCATCAAGGCAGAAGCTTCCCAATCCGGCAAATGGGGCATTGCTCCAATTCCAACACTGACAGTTAACAAATCTGTACATGCAACCAACCTTGGCGGCAGCTCATGGTATGTGCTGAATGTAGATGGCGCGGAGACTGCAGCTGACTTCATGGCTAAAACCTTTGGTTCCGATACCGAAATGTATCAGAAGCTTCTGACAGACATCGGAGTGATCGGCACATTCAAAGCAGCAGCAACCGGCGAAGCTTACAGCCAAGGCAATGAGTTCTTCGGCGGCCAAAAGATTGTCAGTGACTTCGCAGCATGGACCGAGCAAATTCCTAGCGTGAACTATGGTATCCATACCTATGCGATCGAGGATATTCTGATCGTTGAAATGCAGAACTATCTGAACGGCAAAGATATTGACAGTGTACTCGCCGATGCGCAGGCACAAGCGGAGTCACAGATTAAATAAGCGTAATCTCTCACAGCAAACCTTGGGCGTAATCAGCTACTCCGGTGGTCGGGGAAGGCGCGGCGTCCAAGGTTTTTTTACAAATATCTGAAGGGGTTGGGCCGGTGTGAAAAATACAAATTCAAGCATGAGTATCCGCCGTAAACATGCACTAACCGGATGGTCCTTCGTCCTGTTATCCGTGCTTCTGATCGTAATCTTCTATTTCTACCCGATGATTCAGGCGTTCATCATGTCGTTCCAGACGGGAACCGGCAGCAATCTGGAATTTACCGGCTTTGATAATTACAAACGGCTGTTCGAAGATGCAATGTTCCTTACCGCAGTAAAAAATACGTTTATCTACCTGCTGGTACAGGTACCAATCATGATCATTCTGGCGCTGTTTATCTCCGTACTGCTCAATGACAGCAAGCTGAAGTTGAAGGGATTCTTCCGTACGGCGATCTTCCTGCCTTGTGTAACCTCTTTGGTTGCGTATTCCGTAGTATTCAAATACTTGTTCGCAGGCAATGGTCTGGTGAATACATTTTTGATGAATCTGCATCTCATTGATACTCCCATCGGCTGGATCACCGATCCGTGTTGGGCCAAAATTACGATTGTTATTGCGATCACCTGGCGGTGGACCGGATATAACATGATTTTCTATTTGTCGGCACTCCAGAATATTGACAGTTCTATCTATGAGGCAGCCAGAATTGATGGGGCTTCAGCCACGCGGCAGTTCTTCGGGATTACCGTTCCATTGCTCAAGCCAATCATCCTGTTTACCTCCATTACGTCAACGATCGGTACCTTGCAATTGTTCGATGAGGTCATGAATATTACCAAAGGCGGGCCGGGTAATGCCACGCTTACGATCTCGCAATATATTTATAACTTGTCCTTTAAATATTCGGCGGACTTTGGGTATGCCGCAACGGTATCCTATTCGATCGTCATCATGATTGTCTTGCTTTCGTTCCTCCAGTTCAAAGTGGCAGGTGATAAAAATGGCTAAAAGCAAACGGTTTTTTACCTATCTGTTTCTGAGCATCATTGCTTTTGTATCGATTTTTCCGTTTCTGTGGATGGTCATCAGCTCCACGAACAAGTCGGTGGATGTCACCCGGGGCCGTCTGCTGCCCGGAACCTATCTAATCGAGAACTTGCGCAAATTGCTGGATACGACTGATCTGCAGCTGTCTCTAATCAACTCGGCAAAAATCTCGATCACTACCACCGTATTGGCGCTGCTTATTGCCTCCCTGGCCGGATATGGATTTGAGGTCTTCCGCAGCCGTTCCAAGGACATCGTGTTCAATATTCTGCTGCTCTCGATGATGATTCCTTTTGCAGCGATGATGGTGCCATTGTACCGGATGTTTGCTCAGGTATCTGATGCTATTCCGTGGATAGGAATCGATACCATGGGTTCCGTTATTTTACCTACAGTGACCACAGCGTTCCTGATTTTCTTTTTCCGGCAGAGCACAAAGATGTTCCCGAAAGAGCTGCTGGAAGCTGGACGGATGGATGGGCTGGGTGAACTGGGCATTTTCTTCCGCATCTATCTTCCTACGATGAAGACGACATACGCCGCAGCTGCGATTATCACCTTCATGTCCAGCTGGAACAACTACTTGTGGCCGCTGATTGTTCTTCAATCGCCGGAGACGAAGACGATGCCGCTGCTCATTTCGATTTTGGGTTCGGGGTACGCGCCGGACTACGGCATGATCCTGATCGCCATTGTCATCGGCACCCTGCCGACCGCTCTCGTATTCTTCCTGATGCAGAAGCAGTTTGTGGCTGGTATGATCGGGTCGGTAAAATAAGCGTATTTTGTTGTTAGCGTGCTGGGTGAATCGCTGAAGGAATCATTGTCAGAGATTAACTAACTTAAGTCAAAAGCATCTGCTCAACATGGTCACTACACGGTAAATTTGGACTTACGATCGCTGTTATCTTCGGATTTCCTGAATTACCCTTTTCAAGGGTGAAATCCGAAGATAAAGGCGAACGCTGACGCTTCTCCAGTTCCAAATTCCCTCTTCGTTCCTTTGTTGAACCATTAGTTATAGAATAAGTACAAGAATCTTAAACATCGTAAACTGCAGCAAGTGCTGGCAGCACGCTAAAGACGAAATGCCTTATTTTAAATGTAAAATAAGTTGTGAAAAGATTAAATAAGAGACGACGTGAGTGACGCAGGGGAATTTTGGAACTGTAGGAGCGGTAGCGCCCGCCCGAAAGCTTTCCGAAGGAAAGCTCGCATCGGAAGCATAAGCTGTCTCCGGATTTCAACCGCGATTAGCGGTTCAAATCAAGAAATCTGGAGACAACAGCGGCCGGAAGTCCAACATTCACCGGAGTTACGATTTAACCGTCTATAAGGATTTTATGAGATTCACACTATCAGCAGGGAGGGAATCAAGTGGCAGAGAGAGTACCCAGCCCGGAGTGGCTGGAGGATTTGAGTGTATTTGCAGTGAACCGCCTGAAGGCGCATTCGGATCATAAATATTATGAAAGCGTGCAGGAGGCGGAGCGGGGAGGGGCTATGGCTATGCGCCATAGTCTTTATGGCAGCTGGAAGTTCAGCTACGCGGTGAATCCGGCTGGCCGGGCGGCTGATTTCTATAAGGAATCTTATTCGGTCGAGGGCTGGGGGCATATTCAGGTTCCTGGTCATATCCAATTGCAGGGCTACGGACAAATGCAGTATGTGAACACGATGTATCCCTGGGATGGACATGAATATCTCCGGCCGCCAGAGGTTTCGAAGGATCATAATCCGGTAGGCAGCTATGTGAAGACGTTTACCGTTCCAAGCCGGATGAAGGATCGTCCGCTGTACATTTCTTTTCAGGGTGTTGAATCAGCTTTTTATGTCTGGCTTAACGGCGAATTTGTGGGCTACAGCGAGGACAGCTTTACTCCAGCCGAGTTCGATCTGTCCCCTTATGTGAAGCCTGAGGGCGAGAACAAGCTGGCGGTGGAAGTGTATCAGCGGAGTACCGGCGGCTGGCTGGAGGATCAGGATTTCTGGAGGTTCTCCGGTATTTTCCGCGAAGTGTATCTCTACACGGTTCCTGCCCTTCATGTCAGTGACTTGTTTCTGCGTACGGAGCTGGATGATGCGTACCAGAACGGTGTGCTGGCGGTGGATATGATGCTGGAAGGCAAGGGTGCCGGACAGGTGAAGCTGGATCTGCGCAGCCCTTCTGGGCAATCCATTGCTGCAGCCGAGGCAGAAATTCATGGCGAAACGCTGGCTTTGTCCCTGTCGGTGAAGGATGCGGAGTTGTGGAGCGCAGAAATTCCTAACCTGTATACGCTGTGGATCACTGTATACGACGAGCAGGGTAATCTCATCGAAGTCATTCCTCAGCGCACGGGCTTCCGCAAGTTCGAAATGCGGGATAAGATCATGCACCTTAACGGTAAGCGTATCGTATTCAAAGGCGTTAACCGGCATGAATTCAACTGTCGTAGAGGCCGCGCGGTTACGCGGGAGGATATGCTTTGGGATATTATGACGCTGAAACAGAACAATATCAATGCTGTGCGGACCTCGCATTACCCGAACCAAAGTGAATGGTATGAACTGTGTGATGAATACGGGGTTTACGTGATTGATGAGATGAATCTGGAGACACACGGTTCCTGGCAGAAGATGGGGGCGGTTGAGCCGTCATGGGTCATTCCCGGCGACCGTGCGGAGTGGCTTGATATTGTGATGGACCGTGCCATTTCAATGGTGGAGCGCGACAAAAACCATCCATCGATTCTTATCTGGTCCTGCGGCAATGAATCACATGGCGGTGAAGTAATCTATAAGGTATCTCAATACTTCAAGGAGAAGGATCCTGGCAGACTGGTGCATTATGAAGGTGTGTTTCATGACCGCCGATTTGATGCTACAAGCGATATGGAGAGCCGGATGTATGCGAAGGTCGCGGATATTGAGGACTATTTGCGCAACGATCCGCAGAAACCGTTCATCAGCTGTGAATATATGCATGCCATGGGCAACTCTCTCGGAGGAATGAGCAAGTACAGTGAGCTGGAGCGGAAATATCCCCTCTATCAGGGAGGATTCATCTGGGATTACATTGATCAGGCCGTTATGAAAAAAGACCGCTTCGGCAAGGAATATCTTGCGTACGGCGGTGACTTTGGCGACCGGCCGACTGATTACAGCTTCTGTACGGACGGTATTGTGTATGCGGACCGGAAGCTGTCGCCGAAGATGCAGGAAGTGAAATTTCTTTATCAGGATATCAAGCTGGTGCCGCAGGAGACTGGAGTACTGATTCGGAACGAAGGTCTGTTCCAGGGAACAGATCATTGTGAACTGCATTACAGCTTGGAGAATGCTGATGGCGTGTTGTACAGTGGCAGCACGGAAGTACAAGTGACAGCGCAGTCCGAACAGCTTGCAGCGCTAGACTTCGCAGGCATCCATTCTCCTAGTGGCAGTGAATACTGGATTAATGTCTCCCTGCGCCTTAAGAAGGCTACACTTTGGGCAGAAGCGGGCCATGAGGTTGCTTTTGGACAAACGGTCTTTGCTGCTGCAGCCAAACATGAATCTGTTCCATCAATGGATGCTGTTGTTCCTGAGCGGGCACTGCGGATTATTCACGGCGATGTGAATATCGGGGTAAAAGGCGAGAATTTCAGTATTCTCTTCTCCAAAGCAGCAGGAAGCTTGGTATCGCTGAATTACTCCGGCAAAGAGCTGATCTCCTATCCGCCTGCGCCGCTCTTCTGGAGGGCCGCCACGGATAATGACAAGGGTACATCTCAAGGCTTCCACGCCGGTGCCTGGTATGCTGCCAGCCTTATGCCTAAGTGCACGGGGGTACAGACAACGGAAGAGAACGGGCTGATCAAGGTCACCTTCGATTACCGCCTCAATATCAGCCAGGATGTGAAGGTAACCGCAAGCTATAAGGTCTATCCGGACGGAAGTGTGGCGGTTGTCTCACGTTATGAAGGTGCCGCAGGACTACCTGAGCTCCCGATCTTTGCACTCACCTTTAAAATCCCTGCGGAGTACAGCCATCTGGACTGGCTTGCGCTTGGACCGGAAGAGAATTATTCGGACCGCAGTCATGGCGCAAGACTCGGCTTCTTCAGTACGGAAGCTGCTGACAGCCTGTCCGGTTATGTCGTACCGCAGGAGTCCGGTAACCGTACCGGAGTTCGCAGGGTCAGCGTAACAAATGACGAAGGTGCTGGTATTCAGATCAGTGCTCCTGCCGCTCAGCCATTGCAATGCCGGATATCCCCGTACACGGCATTTGAGCTGGAGAACGCCAATCACCACTTTGAGCTGCCATCGGTTCATTATACCGTTGTGACCGTTGCCGGCGAGCAGATGGGTGTAGGCGGAGACGACAGCTGGGGAGCCCCGGTTCTTCCGGAATACCGTATTGCTTCTGACGGTGATCTGGAGTTCAGCTTTGTAATTTCGAGAGTCTAGCGATTACTTTTTGGTAATTAGAACTATAGAATGTTACAGGGCCGGGCCTGCAAGTAAATCTTGCATCCCGGCCTTTTTTATTTACTGTACAGTTCAGGACTCATGGTGCTCGAAATAACCGGGATTCTGCCTGGAATTTATGGAGAATTCATCTCTCCACAGTCGCGAAATAGTGAACGGGCATCAATTATTTTAACCGATCCTTCACTTAACGGTAAGAGGTGCGTGTATGGTACACTATTTGAATATTACTAGAGTCATGACAGGAGGGTATTAAATGCAGACCATGTTTCGTTACAACTGGATCGTACGTGAGCAGTGGTATGAGTGGTGCGAGAACGTTAGTGAAGAGGAACTGCTGAAGACACGGACTGGCGGGGTGGGAAGCATCCTGAAGACGCTTTTTCACATTGCTGATGTGGAGTGGAGCTGGATTCAGTCGATTCAGGGCTTGCCGGATTTCCAGGAGGATTTCGCCCAATACCGCAGTCTGGCACAGGTGCGTGCATTGGATGCCCGTTTCCGTCCGGAAGTGGAACAATTTGTGCTCTCTTGGAATGAAGGATTGGAGCATCGGATTTTTGAAGATCACCGGCCGGACGGCAGCATCGTAACCGATGCCTGGGGAGAAGTGCTGCGGCATGTCATTGCCCACGAAATTCACCATATCGGCCAGTTATCGGTATGGGCAAGAGAGCTTGGATTGCAGCCTGTGTCAGCCAATCTGATAGGCAAAAACCTGGATAAAACATTACCGGGCAGATAGTTATTCCAAAGTACTCAGGCATGCACTGTAGTCCGTTATTCCCGGTGAAAGCAGCAGAGAGGACGGTACGATGGGGAGAAGTGGAAGTTGTAATCCTACTCCGAGCGGAGAGCGCCTCCTTTCGATTCTAAATAATTGGTGGAAACCACACATGACGGAGGTCTACCCAACCTTGACTGTTAAAGGTTACACCTCGGACCGATGGAAGATACGCTGTCTGTGTAGGTTTTTCGTACAAAATATACAGGTGATGGCCTTCAATCAGTCGGCTCTCGATTCGTTTGAAGCCCTCTGCCCGGGCTGCAGAGTCAGGCTCCCGGGAGATGAGATCCAGCCAGCTTTCAATATCTACGCGGATGTAAGGGTCCAGATGCTGTGACAGGGTTAGATAAAGATCGAACAAGCGGAGCTGCTCATCCTGATCACGGAACAGGGAGAATACGATCAGATCGGACTCTAGCCGAATGGGTCCCTTGAACTCTTCAGGTGAGACGCAGACGACATTACACTTATAGCCGCTGCGAACCAGCCTTTCTTCAATATAATGCGCATCGGCGGCATACTGCGGAATTGTGGCAATTTGCAGGGGTACAGAATTTCCTGTCGTTTCAGCGGTCCGTCCACCAGAAGCGGAAGCAAGTAAACAGGACATCATTTGAGCACGAAAAAGAGGATCGCTGAGCGGTCCCTTTTTTTTCGTATTGCAGGTGACGAATTTTCGGACGGAGGATTCAGACTGAATCCGGCTCCAGGATAAAGGATCTGACGGATCATCAGTGGCAGGGTTCTGAATGACATGAAAGGCAGAGCCGGTGTCGGCGGATGAGTTAGCTGTATTCCACGGGACATAGATAATCTCAACCCGGTCCAAGTGGGCACGTCCCTGAAAATAATACGGAAATACCTCCAGCTCACAGGAATCCTCATTCATTCCGGACACCTTAAAAGGGCCTGTACCAATAGGTCTCCAGCCAGTACTTCCGTCACCTGAACCCTCCAGATCACGGGGTACGATGGCAGCGCGGCTGGTGCACAGGAATGGAAGGAAGAGTTCGTTGGGCTGCTTCAGCTGGATGCGGACTACCCGGGGATTCATTGCTTTAACTTCTTGAATTCCTTTATAAATATAGCTGTAAAGCGTCCGCTGCGAGGTCTGCATGAGGCGTTGAAACGAATGCACCACGTCCTCAGCGGTTAATACTTTTCCATGATGGAAGAGAACCTCTTTGCGGAGAAAAAAAGTCCATACCGTGCGGCTCTTGTCCACTTCCCAGGCATGGGCTAGTCCTGAAACTATTTTATTGGGTTCTCCGCTGCGCCTTACTAATCCGTCAAACACATGGCTGGACACAAAGGATTCCGCGAGCAGATTCATATACAGAGGATCAAGCGTGTGAAGCTTTTGTGTAACGGGAAGCCGGAGGGTATCAATCTGCTTGTCGCTGCGGATTTCCGCATGATGCCCGAAGTAGGTCAGCAGCCATCCCTGCAGGGTATCCTGCAGCGAAGAGGACCGGGCATGCGTACGGATCCCTTCAATGGCGTGATGGACATCCTTGCGGCTGATGGCCTGCATCATGGACTCCAGCGCGACCTCTTCGGAGCGTACAAGAAATTGAAGCTGTGAACGGCGTCCCCGCCCCCGGCTTGGCGTCCAGGCGATCCATTCGAGCTTGGCCATTTTATTGATAATATGCAGCGCATTCCGGTGGGTACAGTCGAGTACCGCCGCCAGCTCGTCCAGCGTGACCGAAATTTCTTCAGCACCTCCATAATGCGAATGCAGCTTCAGAAATTGGTTATGCAGCTTCATGGATTAACGCCCTTCCTCCTGATAGAATATAGGAAATAAATAAAAATTTATTTCTCTTTTTCTTCGTATTTTATCATCTACAATAAAGGATAGAAAGTCATTATATGGAGGGATTTACCATGCCTGAGGAAACATTGCCCGCGAAGGAGCGCTCCCTTGCCGCTTTAATTACTGCATTTCTGCTGGCTGCCGTTCATCAGTATCTGTTCTTCGACAAAATCCCGGGGGTGTCATACCCGATATTTGTCTGCCTCTTCTATGGATATGCGCTCTATTTTGCCAAAGCCCGTCTGAGGCCGTTCAATTGGTTCAGCTATACGTGGCTTGGAGCAATCGCATTGCTTTCTTTAACATATGCCCTATTTTTTAATAAGTTTTTCTTCGGGTTAAATTTTATCTTGATTCCGGGGCTTGTTTTACTACATATGACTTATATGCTCAGCGTCAAGCGGCCTTCCTGGAGCAGTTTCGGACTGATTGGTAACGCCTTGGAGCATTTCTTTCCCCAAAATCTTAGACACTGGGTAACTGCACTGAGGATCGTCAAGAAAAGCGGAGGGGGCAGCATTAAAGACGAACGCAAGCAGGTGCTGGTGAAGGTGCTCATCGGGCTGGCGATTTCTTTTCCGCTGCTGCTGATTGTCATTTCGCTGCTGTCCTCGGCGGACGGTGTATTCCAGAATATGCTGTCTGAGCTGCCAAAGCTGCTGGACAAGATTTCGTTTGGAGAAGGGGTTGCACGGTTCCTCTGGATCTTTCTGCTGGGGCTTGGCTGTTTCGGTTTCATTTGGGGGTTTTTGGATACGAAGATCTATCAGCATAAAGTAGAGATTAAGGATGAATTATTGAGTCCACAGCCTGTATCCTTGAAAATAGATCCTGTTATTCTGACGACTATCCTCGTTGCGATTAACCTGGTGTATGTGCTGTTCGTTGTTGTTCAGTTCAGTTATTTGTTCGGTGCATGGGAAGGTGCCCTGCCTGAAGGTACATCTTATGCTGAATATGCCCGGAGCGGATTCTTTGAACTGATTCTGGTAACCTCGATTAATTTCGTGATTCTGCTGTTGTCTCTTCTGGGTGCTGAAAAGGGGAAGGCTGCTCTGCAAAAAATCATTAATATCCTGCTCTATGTTCTGGTTGGCTGTTCAACAGTTATGCTGTATTCCGCTTACACCAGACTGGCGCTGTACGAAGAAGTGTATGGATACACCTATATCCGTTTCCTGGTGCACGCCTTCATGATCTTTCTTGGTCTGCTGCTTATTATTGCGGCTCTGAGGATTGCAATTGAAAGGGTTCCGCTTGCGAAGTGTTATATCGTTCTCGGTCTCGTATCCTACGTTCTGATGAATTACATCGGGATGGACAGAATTATCGTGAATCAGAATTTAGATCGTTATGCCGACAGCGGCAAGCTGGACACCGCCTATATCGTCTCACTAGCCCCTGAGATCATACCTACATTAATTGATTTCAGCCGGGATGAGAAGGGGATGCTGGATGAAGAACTGCGGAATCAGTGGTGGGACAATGCACAGGAGACGTGGAAGTGGCAGTCCTTTAATGTGTCCCGACATAGGGCGCAGAAAGCCTTGGAAGACTATTTTACTCATTAGATAACATGATAGAGCAAGAGCCAAGTGACTCGGAACCGCAACCTGTGGTTTGGAACACTTGGCTTTTTGCGCTTGATATGGGAGGGTAAATATGCTCTGATAAAAAGGACATATGTCCTGTTTGATGAATATTGGTTTCGTCTACACTGGGACAAGCGGGGGGGAAGGGAATGCAGATGATATACGACCGTAAATCGGCCGGACGATTGGCGGAGAAGAACGGTCTTTACGGAATATTCAGCCCGGATGTTCTTGAAAGTATGGAGCTGCGGCGTTATGGAGACCGGGAGGCAATCTGCTCTGTAGGGGATGAACTGGACGGCTTGTTCATACTGGTGGAAGGCAAGCTCAAAATTCATACCTTGCTGCCAAACGGTAAATCCATGCTGGTCAGATTCGCGAGACCAACCTCAATTATTGGGGATGTCGAGCTGCTCCGGAAGTATCCGGTCAAGAATCAGGTGGAATCCGTAGGTCCAAGCGTGCTGCTTGTGGCAGGAAATAAGCTGCTGGAACGGGAGCTGCGGGAGAACGTGAATTTTCTGCGTTTTCTGGTCGGCGAGCTGAGTCATAAGTTATATACACTCGGGCAGACCTCTGCACTGAATTTGCTGTATCCGGTGGAGAACCGGTTCGCCAGCTATTTGCTGTCTCTTCGAGAGGATACGGGAGAGGGACAATATGCCGAGGAGATCCGTACTTCAACTTTAACGGAAACAGCGGAACTACTGGGGACCAGCTATCGCCATTTGAACCGGATTGTCCGCCAATTTATAGAGTCCGGTATTATAGAGCGGAAGCGGGGACGCCTGATTGTTCTTGACGAACACAAGCTGGCAGAGCTGGCAAGCGGTAATTTATACGAATAGAACCGGCGGAATAAGCCGTAGAAATTGGGGGATCTGATGGCTGGTATTTTTTATTCTCTGCTTGCGGGGATCGTAATTGCTATACAAGGGGCGATAAACACACGTGTTGGTGAGAAGGTTGGTTTCTGGCTGACCAATTCATTTGTGCACGGTTCCGGGTTTATTGTGTCGTTTATCATTTATCTGTTCATCCGGGATGGTCACATGGGCCAGTTCCAGGCGGTTAACAAAGGTTATCTAATCGGGGGAGGATTAGGTGTATTAATCGTCTTCTCGGTGATGCAGGGGATGGGGCGGCTCGGTACGGCTTACTCGGTAGCTTTCACGCTTGTGGCACAACTGGTATTTGCGTTGATTATCGACAGCCTGGGACTTTTTGGAGTAGAAAAGACTCCGCTGCATTGGAATAAAGTAGCTGGTATCGGAGTGATGATTGCCGGGATTCTAGTATTTAAAGGGAAATAAAGTTTCGTGGTTGGAGTGCCATTAAGAAACGCAAAATAGCAGTATTACTTCAGGAGTCGTCAAACAATGGCTCTTTTTCATGGGGAATCTACCAGAAGTCCGAATATATGGCGCAGATTTACATTATTTTAGTAACATTTGTAACTGACGCGGATGCTATTTTTTTGATAAATATAGTATGTAAGCGTTTAATATACTATGAAGCGGGGGATTATTTGTGAAAAAAGTAACAAAATTAATGCTTGTAGCTGGTATTTCGTTAGCACTGGTAGGGGTAGGAAACAGCAGTCTGCTGAATAACGTTTCTTCTGCAGCAAGCGCACCTCTTAAAGTAGGACGGGTAGAAGCTGCGGCTCATGGCACGAAATGCTTCACAGTAGCAGTTGCAGTCGTACAAAACGGCGTAATCGTTGCTGCATCGGTAGACGATTACCAATTCCTTGGTTCTGACGTGGCAAAGGGAGTACCTAACTCCGATAAAGACTTCGGACAAAACTATAAAGATCCTGCTGTAGTTCTGGCTTCGAAGAAAGCCAATGCTGCATATTACAGCGAGCATATGAAAGAAGCAGCCGGTTCTACTGTAGCTTATGACAAAAACCTGGCTCTTATCGAGAAATTTGCAACTGGAAAAACCATCAAATCTCTTGAAATGTCCCTCCAATACAAATCTAAAGAGCAAATGGTTGATGCTGTCAGCGGTGCTACTCTGGTGGATACCGAAGGCTATCTGCAAGCCATTCTTGATGCGGCTAAGGCTGCGAAATAATCAATCAAACCTCTTTAATAGAACGTATGAATGACACCTTTACAGCTTCGGCTGTGAGGGTGTTTTTTTGTGCTGAATATTAGATTCAGTCAATCTTCAGTTCGATTTCAGATCCATTTAAGCTTTGAGGAGTAGGATGAACACACATAAGAGTTTTGTAGACAATAAACATAATACATAGGGCTACGGAGGGACTTGAAATGTTTAGAAAGTTTATCTCGTTAAAAAGATTTAAGAGTATACGTTCCAAAATTCTATTGGGATTCGCAGCGGTGATTCTGGTGTTTCTTGTCGCGATCGCCGGTAACACCCTATTTCAGGGTAAAGCCAGCATGCTGACGGATCAGGTCAACCGTAATTTGGACAAGCTGGCCCAGGTTCAGTCATTGACAGATCAAATCCGTACCGCTGACGAATTGGGTGCGCGTTATATTATGAGCAACACCGATGCAGAACAAACAAATTACAAGACGCAATATGAGGCGATGCTGCCGGCTATTGAGAAGTCTATCGAAGATCTTACCAATTCCGGATTAAGTGAGGATGAATTAAAGGGTCTAACAGACTTGCAGGGAAGATGGGATGAGTATCTTGTTGTGCTGAAAGAGGCTTTTGCCTTGGCGGATGCAGGAAATTTCCCCGAAGCGCATAAGAAATTCACAAATTTGTCGCTGAATTCAATGATTGAATCACAGGTGTATTTTCAAAAAATGTTGAGCGAAGAAATCAGCACCGAACAAGCTAAAGCGAATGAACACCGGAACATCGCAATGGTTACAAGTCTGGGAGTCACGGGTTTGTCGGTTCTGCTGGCTGCATTTATTGCGCTGCTTCTTTCATCCAGAATCATTAAACCTCTGCGTGATGTGAACGAGCAGCTAAAGGAAATAACCGAAGGCGATGCCGACCTGACCCGAAAGCTGAATGTGCGCAGCAAGGACGAGATAGGCATTCTTGCCATGAATTTTAATACAATGACAGGAAATCTGGCGGAGATGATCGGACAAGTGAATCAGTCGGCCAAAGGCTTGGCGGCTTCCTCTGCCAAGCTGAAATCGGATAGTCATTTAACCGCCCAGGCGACCGAGCAAATTGCCGAAATCATGGGTGAGGTGGCTAACGGTACAGGCCAGCAAATGAACGATCTGCAGACTAATATGATGACTGTTCAGGAAATGTCGATGGGCATCGGTCAGATAGCTGCAAGTGTCCAGGATATTTCGGAGGCATCGCAGCGGAGTGCCGAATTTGCGATTAACGGTGATAAGTCGCTCCAAGCGGCTGGACAGCAGATGGCTTCCATCAACGCATCCATTCAGTCCTTATCTACACAGGTACAAGGTTTTGTGAACCGCTCGCAGGAAATTGGAAGCATTGTAGATGTCATTAAAGGAATAGCGTCACAGACGAACATGCTGGCACTGAATGCTACCATTGAGGCGGCTCGGGCTGGTGAACAAGGCAGGGGATTTGCCGTTGTCGCCGATGAGGTCCGTAAGCTGGCCGAACAATCAGCTGAGTCTGCTCATTCAATCGCTGAAATGGCCCTTGCCATCCAGAACGAAGCAGACGATGCCATGAAGGTCATGAAGAACAGTAGAAATGAAGTGCAGGAAGGTACAGAAATTCTTGAGGAAGCAGGACGCTCTTTCAATGAAATTCGCCGATCCATAGATTCACTGGCTGGGCAGGTACAGGAGGTGTCCGGTGCGGTGGAGGAGATTACTGCCGCAGCCGATGAAATGGTAGAATCCATCCGTACCGTAACACAAATCTCTGAGACTACCGCTTCTAACACCCAAAGTGTCTCTGCTGCTTCACAAGAGCAAATGGCTTCAGTTGAGCAGATTGCCTCCTCGGCGAATGCACTTAGCTCACTGGCACAAGGATTACAGGGAATGGTTGCCCGATTCAATGTCTAATTAATATATAAATTGAACATAAGATTGTGCCTTTTTGGCAAGTCTTAAGTTCAGCTTATATAGTTGGCCTGTCAGCAGTTGCTGGCAGGATTTTTCTATTATTTGGAACATGATACACTCTAGAAGTGTGCAAAAGACACTGGAGAATGGAATTAAAACTACAGGGTGGTAGTTCATGTTTCTCTTCGGGAGCAGGCTATCATAAAGGAGATGGGTAAATTGATGTTTATGGGTGGATTAGAAGTGTTCTGCGTGTAGCATTGGATTTATACATATATAGTAAAAATCGTGAAGTCCGTGAACGCTTTGAAACAGGAATGTCCAGAGATCCTGGTCAGAATAATTAGCTGAAAAATGCTCCTGAAGACATGGATGTGACTAGAGGAGCGTTTTTACTTTTTTATGGATTAAACGTAATATTTCACACATTAAGCATAGAAACCGCCATCGACTACAACTTAACTATATCTTATATTATTACCATTATTAGTTAGTTTATCGATGGTCTCCTATTGAGTTCGGTCATGGCAACTTGCGGTTGAGATGTGCATACTTACGCGAGGAGCAGATCGTTCTTTTTGCTGTGACATCTTAATAGTGAGTAAAAAGGATATAAACTTTGAACTAATAATATGGCTGGTCGGCTTGAACTGCTAGAACACTTCGACTTAGGAGGCGGTTGTCCATAAGGTGATCAATTATGAAAGCGCATACCATCAGCATAGCTCCACAACAATTTGGAGGAGGTTGTTAGTGTGTCAATAAGTAAATCAATCACGAAAAAGTCTATTCTAGTTTATCTGTTAATTACAGTACTATTTATCGGGCAGTTAACGTTGTTCCCAGCCGTCAGCTTGGCAGCGACCAATCTGGCCCAAGGTAAAGCCATTACAGCAAGTTCCGTTGGCGATGTATATGTAGCGGCAAATGCAAATGATAATAATCAGAATACGTATTGGGAGAGTTCGAGCAACGCTTTTCCACAGTGGATCAGGGTTGATCTGGGTGGAACAAGTTCGGTAAATCAGGTAGTGCTAAAGCTTCCGGCAGGATGGGGAGCCCGAACACAGACCTTATCCGTACAAGGCAGTACCAATGACTCAACCTACAGTAATTTAGCGGCATCAGCCAGCTACACCTTTGATCCTTCGAACGGCTCGAATACCGTCACTATTAATTTCACAACGCAAAGCGTCCGGTATGTGAAGCTTAACTTCACAGCCAATACAGGCTGGCCGGCCGCACAGCTTTCGGAATTTGAAGTCTATGGTACAGCATCAACTCCTACAGGAACTTATGAGGCTGAAGCTGCAGCTCTTTCAGGAGGCGCCAAAGTTAATACGGATCATTCAGGTTATACGGGTGCCGGATTCGTAGATGGATATCTTGCTTCCGGAGCGGTTACAATCTTCAGTGTTACGGCTACAGCCGCAGGCAGTTATGATGTCACTCTGAGATATGCCAATGCTTCCGGCAGTACCAAAACACTCAGCATTTACGTCAATGGAAGCAAAATCAAACAAACTTCACTTGCGAACCTGTCCAACTGGGATACATGGTCCACGAAAGCAGAAACACTGGCTCTAAACGCAGGTGTTAACACGATTGCTTACAAATATGACTCTACCGACACCGGAAATGTGAATCTAGACAATGTAAATATTACGGCCAGCACTACTCCAACACCTACTCCAACACCTACTCCAACACCTACTCCAACAGCTACGCCAACCGCGACTCCAACACCTACGCCAACCGCGACTCCAACACCTACACCAACAGCCACACCAACTCCAACAGCAACCCCAACATCCGGACCTGGCTCTAACCTGGCATTAAACAAACCGGTTAGTGCATCCTCTTCCGTATTCACTTTCGTCGCAACTAACGCGAATGACGGCGATGTCAATACCTACTGGGAAGGGGCGGGCGGAAGTTACCCGAATACACTCAGTGTGAATTTAGGCGCGAATGCGAACGTCACATCCATCGTTCTGAAGCTGAACCCGGCCTCGGCCTGGGCGACACGGACACAGACGATTCAGGTTCTGGGACATAACCAGTCGACATCTGCGTTCACCAGCCTTGTTCCAGCAACTGTCTATACATTTAATCCTGCCAGTGGCAACACCGTTACCATCCCGGTAACGACTACTGCCAGTGAGGTGCAATTGAAAATCACGACCAACTCCGGTTCAAGTGCCGGACAGATCGCTGAATTCCAAATTATCGGGACACCGGCTGCGAACCCGGATCTTACCGTAACGGGGATGTCCTGGTCACCAGCAGTTCCAGTAGAGACGGATAACATTACTTTGACTTCTACAGTCAAGAATGCCGGAACGGCTTCATCCGGAGCAACAAATGTCAGCTTCTATCTGGGAACAACACTGGTTGGAACCTCATCGGTGGGAGCACTTGCCGCAGGTACTTCAACGAATGTTTCATTAAGTATCGGTGCCAAAGATGCTGGATCCTATGCATTAAGTGCAAAAGTGGATGAAAGCGACGCCGTTATCGAGCTTAACGATGGCAACAACAGCTATACTCATCCATCTTCACTTTTGGTGGCTCCGGTATCCAGCTCTGACCTGATCGCTTCCTCTGTCAGCTGGACACCTGGCAATCCGGCTGCCGGCAATACGGTCAGCTTCTCCGTAGCGATCAAGAACCAAGGTACAACAGCATCTGCCAGCGGAGCCCATGCCATCACGCTAACCTTGACGGACGCCACGACCAATGCCGTTATTAAGACGCTCACCGGTTCCTATTCCGGTACTATTGCTAGTGGTGCAACGACAGCTCCATTAAGTCTGGGTACTTGGACGGCAGCGAACGGCAAATACAATGTCAAAACCGAAATTGCCGTTGATGCCAACGAGCTGCCTGTTAAGCGGGCGAATAATATTGTGACTCAGCCGCTCTTTGTAGGCCGCGGAGCGAATATGCCTTACGATATGTATGAAGCAGAAGAAGGCGTAACTGGTGGCGGAGCTGTTAAACTTTCGGCTAACCGCAACATTGGTGATCTGGCCGGCGAAGCTTCCGGCAGAAGAGCTGTAACACTGAATACAACTGGCAGTTATGTGGAATTCACCACCAAAGCTAACACAAATACTTTGGTTACCCGCTTCTCGATCCCGGACTCTTCTAGCGGCAGCGGAACCGACGCTACGCTGAATATTTATGTCAATGGCGTGTATACCAAAGCAATCAATCTGACTTCCAAATTCGCGTGGCTGTACGGCTCTGAGACTAGCCCGGGTAACACTCCAGGCTCCGGTTCTCCGCGTCATATCTATGATGAAGCTAATATTATGTTCGACAATACAATTCCTGCCGGAAGCACAATCCGGCTGCAGAAGGATGCCGCCAATACTTCACAATATGCGATTGACTTCATCAGCTTGGAGCAGGTAACGCCAATTGCGAACCCTGATCCGGCTAAGTATACAGTGCCTACTGGCTTCACTCATCAGGATGTGCAGAATGCACTGGATAAAGTTCGCATGGATACTACGGGCAATCTGGTAGGGGTATACCTGCCTGCGGGTAATTATCAGACCTCGAATAAATTCCAGGTCTACGGCAAAGCGGTAAAAGTGATCGGTGCGGGTCCTTGGTACACAAGGTTCTACGCGCCATCCACTCAGGAGAATACCGACGTTGGCTTCCGTGCTGAAGCCACGGCTAATGGCTCGACTTTTGCAAATTTTGCTTACTTCGGCAACTACACTTCGCGGATTGACGGTCCAGGCAAGGTGTTTGACTTCTCCAATGTGTCGAATATTACGATTGATAACATTTGGACCGAGCATCAGGTCTGTATGTATTGGGGTGCCAATACGGATTATATGAAGATTACGAATTCCCGTATCCGCAATACATTCGCTGACGGTATCAATATGACCAACGGCAGCACGAACAATCTCGTATCGAATGTGGAAGCCCGGGCTACGGGTGACGACAGCTTCGCGCTTTTCTCGGCTATTGATTCAGGCGGAGCTGATATGCGGGATAATCTGTATGAAAATCTCACCTCGATTCTGACCTGGCGCGCAGCTGGCGTAGCAGTGTACGGCGGATATGCCAACACCTTCCGCAATATCTATATTGCCGATACGCTCTGCTATTCAGGAATTACCATCAGTTCACTGGACTTTGGTTATCCGATGAATGGTTTTGGAGCAACACCAACCACCAACCTCCAGAATATAAGCATTGTACGCGCAGGCGGACACTTCTGGGGTTCGCAGACCTTCCCGGCAATCTGGGTCTTCTCGGCGTCCAAGGTGTTCCAGGGCATCCGGGTCATTGACGTGGATATCATCGATCCTACGTATCACGGAATCATGTTCCAAACTAATTATTCAGGCGGGCAGCCGCAAAATCCGGTAACCGATACGATATTCACGAATATCACGATTTCCGGCGCCCAAAAGAGCGGGGATGCATTCGACGCGAAGTCCGGGGTTGGGATTTGGGCAAATGAGATGCCTGAGCAGGGCCAAGGAGCGGCGGTAGGCTCTGTAATCTTCAATAATCTGAAGATTTCGAATACCGTAACCCCGATCAAGAACACAACATCTACTTTTACAATTACCGTAAACCCATGACCTTGTGCTCCGGCGGGTACACAGCCTGAGTGAGCTTTGGAGCTGTAAGATTCAAGTGAAAGCCGTCCCTTCCTTAAAAGGGGCGGCTTTTTGCGGTTTATCAGTATAAGTCACTAACAAGGGGTATCTACACAAGTGTTCCTTATTTCAGGTTATCTGCCCCGGCCTTTTCCAGTGTTTCTTGTGGCCGAATCGACAGTGTTCCTTTCAAAGGGTACAATGGGGGGAAACTGACCATCCTTAGATGAGGGAGGCACCTATGTCGACTAAAATAGTGAACTCTATTACAGAGCTGATCGGCAATACCCCAGTCGTCCGTTTGAAGCGCTTGACGGGACCTGGAGATGCCGAGTTGTATGTGAAACTGGAGAGCTTCAATCCCAGCGGCAGTGTTAAGGACCGCGCTGCATATAATCTGATCCTGAAAGCGGAGGAAGACGGCCTCCTGCACCCGGGGGGAACGATCATTGAACCGACCAGCGGAAATACCGGAATCGGACTTGCAATGAATGCGGCTGCGAAAGGCTACAAGGCGATTCTAGTCATGCCGGATAATATGACAAAGGAACGGATCAATATATTGAAGGCATATGGTGCGGAAGTGGTGCTGACGCCTGCAGCAGAACGAATGCCGGGTGCCATTGCAAAAGCCCTGGAGCTTGGTAAAGGTATCGCAGGCAGCTTTATTCCGCAGCAGTTCGAGAATAAGGCTAATCCTGACATCCACCGGACAACTACGGCTGTTGAAATTCTGCAGCAGATGGATGGGAAGCTGGACGTGTTCGTAGCAACATCCGGTACCGGCGGTACGATCACCGGGACCGGAGAAGTGTTGCGTAAGCAATTACCGGATATTCGTATACTGGTTGTCGAGCCGCAGGGATCACCGGTATTGTCAGGCGGTAACCCCGGACCGCATAAGCTGGTGGGTACAAGTCCCGGATTTGTACCGGCCATACTGAACACCAGTGTGTATGATGAGATAGTTCAAGTGTCTGATGAAGACGCTCTGGAGACTGTTCGGGCTATGGCCGCCCGGGAAGGAATACTGATCGGCCCTTCGGGAGGTGCCGCAGTATGGACGGCTCTTCGTGAAGCCCGGAGATTGGGAAGCGGCAGAAAAGTGCTCTGTATTGCCCCGGACACCGGCGAACGTTACCTGAGCATGGGGATATTTTAAAATCACACTGAGGAGGTACGGAAATGCGAATATGTATTGGGATCGTGCTGATTGCTCTCTTGCTTACGGGATGTGCAACCGGGAACAAGGATGCCTTTTTAAATACGACTCCGCTGCCGACTGAGAGTTCCACGACACCGCCTACCGCACAGGCTGAAGCCAGTCCCTCACCGTCACCTGAAGGAACTGCTCAGCCGGAACAGGCTGTCCCGGATATTGGGAAACTGAAGGCTAATTTCGGCTTTGCAGATGATGCTGGCAAGCATATTCTAGTCACGCGTGATAACCAGGATGAATTGGCTGAGATGAAATTAATCAACACAGCCGTTGGTGACAAAGGCAAAGTACTCGCTGTGAAATTCGAGAAATGGCAGGATGGGAACGATAACAATAACGGCAGGGAAACGGCGCAGAATTTCGCGAATCTTCCAGGATATCTTTTTACACTGGTTGATGGTGTGGCGTCAGGAGATCAGAGCTACTACCTGACAGATCGTGCCGAGTTCATTCTGGAGTCATTGGTTCCTGTAGAGTTGCCGTCAGCTGATCCGGAATCGGCTGTGGAAGAGAGCGTGCGGAGTAGCATTGGTGCCGCCAAGAAGCGTGAGATCCAACAAATATGGAAGCTCGCCGATTTGTCCGAAGACCGTCAGCTGTATATCGTGCAATTTGTTAGAGAAGATAATGATATGTTGTTCAGCATCGTGCTTAATACGGGAACCAGCCTATCTTTCATGGACTATCCTGCTGTAATTCAGGAGGATCAATCTTCGGTATGGCGTGTGGATGATGGCGGAGAAGTAATACCGGATATGTTCTCTGTGCTGTTCGCCGCGGATACAAAAGAGGGGCTGCTGGTTGGCCTCAACTGGTGGGGCGCGGAAGGGGTTAACACCTTTTTCCTGAATCAGGAGGGAGACTCTTTTAAGGAACTGGATATCCGGTACGGTCGCTACACATCGCCGATATAAGAGGCTGCTTTTGGCAAGATTTCACTCTCTCGGGCTGCGGCTCAGAAAAAGATTTTACGGCGAAATCAAGGCTAAGCTTCGTTGTTATATTAACATGTTGTTTGTGTGGCATCCTTCATGATGATTTGATCTAACAGAAGAATTTCAAATAGCAGGCTGTTCACCTTGTGCTAGATCTGGGTGAATGGCCTTTTTGCATGGGCCTGTATTTATAAGCTTAGTGATTTGCCAATAAAAAAATACTTTGATCACGGCAGCTGTCCATGCCGACAGTAGGTAAATGGAGTAATATACCAAAGGTCTAGATGGAGGTGCTGAGAATGGGCTATTCTAAACACAAGTTAAAAAGGAAAGTCAAAAAAGTCGAGTTTTGTGAGAAGAAAAAAAGAAGACATGTGAAAGGCAAATGTTCACTGGAGAAAGGTTGCTGTTGCAAGGAGATTAATGTCAAAAAACAAATTGTGCGTGTCATTATTCCACAAGGTACATTAGCAGGTGCATTAGGCGCTGCAGGCGCATTGGGCGCGGCGGGAGCGGTAGGAGCACTCGGGGCGACCGGTGCCTTGGGTGCCGCTGGGGCCGCTGGAGCATTAGGAGCCGCAGGCGCATTGGGCGCGGCAGGAGCGGTTGGAGCCTTAGGTGCAACCGGAGCTTTGGGAGCAGCGGGAGCTGCCGGTGCCTTAGGAGCAGCCGGAGCATTAGGAGCCGCAGGAGCCCTGGGAGCAACTGGGGCAGCCGGGGCAGCAGGTGCATTGGGCGCGGCAGGCGCGCTAGGTGCAGTAGGAGCCGCAGGGGCAGTTGGAGCCTTAGGAGCAGCCGGAGCAGCGGGATTAGCCGGAGCAGCGGGGTTAGCTGGAGCATTAGGAGCCATTGGTCCCACAGGGCCGGCCGGTCCTATCGGACTTCCGGGAGCCATTGGTCCGGCCGGACCAGCGGGAGCAGCAGGACCAGCAGGACCAGCCGGACCAGTAGGACCAGCAGGACCTGCGGGCTTTGCTGGAGCTGTAGGACCTGTGGGACCAGGTGGAGCTGCAGGGGCAATCGGCCCAACCGGAGCGGCGGGACCGGCAGGTGCAACCGGTGCCACTGGAACAGCGGGGCCAGCCGGGGCAACTGGTGCTACCGGAGCGACTGGAGCACCAGGCGGGATCGCGCAATTTGCATATATTTATAATGTGGGCGCACGAGTAGTTCCAATTGAAGCTGATGTTATTTTCGATACCAATGGTATTACTACACCGGGGATAACACATGCTCCAGGTACGGCATTAATCTCAATTACAACTGCGGGGATATATGAAGTGACCTTCTCGGTATCGGGTGTTGAGCCCAATCAATTTGCACTCTTTTTAAATGGAGCATTGGTGCCCGGTTCTGTCTATGGATCAGGAGCAGGAACTCAGCAAAACAATGGGCAGGTTATACTCGCGCTCGCCTCCGGCGATGCTTTGACTTTGCGGAATCATAGTTCCTCGGCTGCAGTAACACTACAGACCTTAGCTGGGGGAACGCAAACCAACGTTAATGCTTCTGTGCTTATCAAACAGTTGGCATAGGAATATCTAAATCAGAAACAGTTCAGAAAGCATTACATTCTGGACTGTTTTTTCTCCATAGCCGTTTATGTAGTTGTCCGAACAGAAATACTTGGGTGTAGAAGGAGGCGGCACGGTTGAAGGATTATAGAGAAGTCATTATTATCATCGAAATCATAATGTTGCTGGCTCTGCTAATTATGGGAGTGGAACGGCTGAAATCAAGAAAAGCCTTAAACTCTCCCGGGAGAACGCTCCCCTTCAATCTGGTTACAACTTTTAAGGGGAATCCCGGAACAAGCCGTGCTTTTACATGGCATACTCTTGGATCTGAAAAGACCGGCTGGCTGGAACTGGTGCAAGGACACAAGGCTACTTTCTCTAGTGCAGAGGTTCTCCGGCTTCAGGCTAGAAGTATCACTATTGATACCTATAAACACAACAGAACCGTCCATAAAGTTGAGGTTACGGGTCTTAAGCCCGGGACGGAGTATACTTATAGAGTCGGAAGCGGAGTTGCGGAAGAATGGAGCACGCCCTCGCAATTCAGTACGGAGGCTACAGAAGGTGATCAGGTGGTTTTTCTAAATGTGACGGATTCACAAGGGACGTCGGAGGCTGATTTTAAGTTGTGGGGAAGGACGTTGGAGCAGGCTCTTCGAACCTTTCCTCAAGCACATTTTATCGTACATAACGGAGATCTGACTGATAACCCGGAGGATGTTGCGGGGTGGGATGTTTTGTTCGGGAAGGTGAAGAGCAGGGTCTCCAAGGTTCCTTTCATGCCGGTTATAGGAAATCATGATGAGGTGAGCGGCGATGCGGATAGGTATGCTTCTCACTTCAATCTGCCGTGTAACGGGGCTAAAGGTTCCAATGCCGGAACTACTTATTCTTTTGACTATGGCCCTGTACATGTAACGGTGCTCAATACCGAGAGCAATCTGAAGAATCAGACGCAGTGGCTGAAAAAAGATCTGGCTGATACAGATAAGAAGTGGACAATCGTCGCCATGCACCGTCCTGCATACGGGAGGAGCTTCTCCAGAAAGCTTGAGGAGTGGACCAGAATATTTGATTATTATGGGGTGGATTTGGTGCTTCAGGGTCATAATCATGAATATTCCCGCTCTTACCCGCTGCGGGCCGGTGCTGTTGTTCCTGAAGAGAGGACTGTTAAAGGAGTTGTGTATGTGGTCACCAATACAGCAGGTGGCAAGTTCAACGATATGAAAGAGGATCAGTTCTACCACGAGGTTCATTTCCAGAACTATAAACCGATGTTTGCCGCAATTACTATAAAAGGAAGTGTGCTGACTTATGAAGCTTACGATGTCGACGGAGTTAAGCTGGATGAGTTGGTGCTAAGACACTAGCGCTTTTTGTTAAAAAGCACACGTAAACCCCAATTATTGATTACCTCATCAATAATTGGGGTTTACGTTGTTTCCACTATACCCATGTTCTTCTCAGACTCCTTATCCTATCCTTAACTCTCATTCGATAGAAATCGTCCGAGGTGGCAGAAATGCTGCCTATCCATCCGAATAAAAATTCTCTGTTACACCCTCTTGTAACGAGGCGGTTTGATTTTTCATCATTTGAGCTTTAAGAAGCTCTTACCAATTCGTTCAGAGCGATGAATCGAAACTTTTACCGTCAGGATAAAGAATATAGTATCAATCTAAGGATCTTCTCTACTAAAGATTACTTACCGAAGAGTCTTTACCTGCCCGCTAAGCTTTCCTTACTAGTAGACTAGTTATCCTGTAGTTGATATCTAAACTATACGCCCGGGTGCCCAAATTGTAAAAAGGCAAATACTTTAAATTTGTAGAACATTTACGCCAATCTCTTCTGAAAGCGCTTAATATCGGTCTGATTCTTTGTTTTTCATTCCTTTTGTGTCCATTATGATATCTCGCAGGCAGTGAGGAAATGTTTTTGCATTTCGGAAGAACTTTGCTTATTGTTGAGATATGCGATTCTGCAATAGGATTCATTATATACAACATTCAGAAGATTCGTTTCAAGAGGAGGAATGAACGTCGGTGAATCTGTACCAGATGAAATCAAACCCTCAGGGCAGGGAGAGAATCGCGGAGTTTTTGGAGCATAATTTTGTAAGTCCCGGGCTGGAAGAAAGTCTGGATGCAGTGAAGCTGTTCGTACATGACATGCAGGATGGGGATTATGTACTGATTGCCGAACTGGACAGGGTTCATCTTGGGGACCTCGGTGATTATTTCTATGAGGATTCCCCGGAAGCCAGAGACAAGGGCTTGTGCCACCGCAGAGGTGTGACCTGGCTGGTACAAATACCGCGGGCAGAATTGAATGCTGAGGTTCGATTGTTTCTGGAACATCCTGAAACCGTTTCGAAATTTCCGTATCCGGTGGACCAGGCGCAGTTGTACCGGTGGAGTTCTAATCTTTTAACGGGAAATCTGGGAACTGCGAGATCTGCAGTCGTTGATGAGGATACCATTGCGGAAGCACTGGAGATTCTGAAGTCTGCTCTACGGTGCAGTGATGCTGAACGGAGGGAACGCGCTGCGGCAGCTATTCTACGTTACGCCAAGTCATAAGTGCACCTTAACTAAATGAATGCCAGATTATTTCAGACAAAATGGAGGCTATCATGGGAATTCAATTTGATTCGCAACAACGTATATTCCATCTTCAAAGCAATGAAACGAGTTATGTTATTCAACTGCTTTCACAGGGAATTCCTGCACATGTCTACTGGGGACGGAAGATCCGTTCCGGCGCGCTTGCGACGATTATCCAGCGGACAGAAAGATGCTCCTTCTCTCCAAGTCCTTTCCCGGACGATATGTCCGTGTCGTACGATACGCTCCTGCAAGAGTATCCTTCATATGGCGTTGGTGACTTCAGACATCCTGCCTATCAAATTCAAGATGGACAAGGGCATACAGCTTCTGAGGCAATATATGATACACACCGGATTTACAAGGGCAAACCATCTCTAGAAGGCCTGCCGTCAACTTATATAGAGCAGGAGAGTGAAGCTGAAACACTTGAACTGGAGCTGGTTGATCAAGCGATCGGCCTGCGGATTATTCTATCCTATACGGTATTTGAACATTTGAATGCCATAACCCGCTCTGTTCGGTTCATTAATGAGGGAAGCAATACGCTTAATTTGCTACGCGGGCTAAGCATGAGTGTTGATTTCCAGGGTTCCGACTATGATCTTCTGCACCTATCCGGCTCTTGGGCGCGTGAACGTTACATGGAGCGCAGAGCGCTGGCCTCCGGTATGCAGGGCGTGGAAAGCCGCAGAGGGGCAAGCAGCCATGCACATAATCCGTTCGTTGCGCTGCTCTCTAAAGGAGCTGACGAGGATCACGGTGATGTATACGGATTCAGCCTTGTGTACAGCGGAAGCTTCTCTGCACAGGCTGAGGTTGATCCGTACCGGACCACCCGCCTATCTATAGGGATTAATCCGTTTGACTTTAACTGGCTGCTGGTCGCAGGGCAGTCCTTTCAAACTCCGGAAGCGGTACTCGTCTTCTCACCAAGCGGTATCGGCTCCATGTCCAGAACCTTTCACAAGCTGTACCGGACCCGGCTATGCCGCGGTACCTACCGTGATCAGACCCGTCCGGTACTGGTGAACAACTGGGAAGCGACATACTTTGACTTCAATGCGGATAAAATCGAGAGTATTGCCCGTGCGGGAAGCGAGCTTGGGATCGAGCTGTTCGTGCTGGATGACGGCTGGTTCGGTCACCGGGACAATGACCGCAGTTCACTGGGAGACTGGTTCATTGATCCGAAGAAGCTGCCGGAGGGACTGGATGATCTGGCACGGCGTGTGAACAGCCTGGATATGAAATTCGGGCTTTGGTTCGAGCCGGAAATGATCTCTCCGGATAGTGAGCTATACCGCGAGCATCCGGATTGGTGCCTGCATGTGCCGGACCGCCGGCGGACAGAAGCGCGGATGCAGCTTGTACTGGACTTCTCCCGCGAGGATGTATGTAAGGCGATTGGCGACCGGATTGCTGATGTGCTTAGAAGCGCACCGATTACTTATGTGAAATGGGATATGAACCGTAATATGACCGAGATTGGCTCTGCGCTGCTGCCTGCGGAAAGACAGCGGGAAACAGCTCACCGCTATATCCTGGGGTTGTACCGTGTTCTGGAACGGATCACAACGGAGTTCCCGGACATCCTGTTCGAAAGCTGCTCCGGAGGAGGAGGACGCTTCGATCCCGGCATGCTGTACTACATGCCCCAGACATGGACAAGTGATAATACGGATGCCATCAGCCGTCTGAAAATCCAATACGGAACAAGTATTGTATATCCTCCTAGCTCTATGGGCAGTCATGTATCGGCGGTGCCGAATCACCAGGTGCATCGGAATACGTCACTTGAACTTCGAGGCCATGTCGCGATGTCCGGAAATTTCGGCTATGAGCTGGATTTGACGAAATTCACCAATCAGGAGAAGGAGACCGTGCGTAGTCAGGTAGCCCTGTATAAGGAATTGCGGCATCTTGTGCAGTTTGGAGAAATGTACAGATTGCTTAGTCCCTTTGAAGGCAATGAAACTTCCTGGTTGATTGCCTCAGAGGATAAGTCGGAAGCAGTGGTTATGTACGCCCGCGTACTTGCGGAGCCGAACGATCCGCTGCATGATCTCCGGCTGAAAGGGCTTGACCCGGATGCCGATTATGAGTGGATTGAAGGTGGGGGCATCTACGGCGGAGACCAGTTGATGTATGCCGGACTCCCGCTGCCAAGTCTGCACGGAGACTTCCAAAGCGTACTGTGGAGATTCAAGAAAGTCCAAAGTAACTAAGGTTGCGCCAAATGGTCTGCTTCAAAAAAATAAGCTGTGCGCTGGCAGGGGACGTTCCCCGTGCCGACGCACAGCTTTTTTATATTAAACACCCAGAAATTCAACGAATTCGTTGACTGGCTTCCGGTAACCGCGTGGTCTGATTTTATGCATGTTATCCTTACCGATGGTAATCAGCATGACAGGTACGAGATGATCC
The DNA here is from genome assembly GCF_042610485.1 of Paenibacillus oryziterrae. NCBI lineage: Bacteria > Bacillati > Bacillota > Bacilli > Caryophanales > Paenibacillaceae > Paenibacillus > Paenibacillus oryziterrae. The sequence goes on from NZ_JBGJZO010000015.1 coordinate 82,131, forward strand.
GGCAAGTTAAGGGTGGTTTTAACCGCTTCCGGATCAAAGCCGATCATCGGGCAGGTATCCCAGCCTTTATCTTTGGCGATCAGCATGAGCTGCATGGCGGATAAGGAAGCGTTGCGGATAGCTTCTTCACGCTGGAAAGTTTCATGACCGATGTAGGCGTTATTGATGGATTCGATCATTGAATCGTACTGTTCCTCGCTCATGGCTCCAAGCATTTTCAGACCGCCGTAAATCTCAGGTGCCTGCTTGTATGCATGCATATCGCCCAGTACAACGATGACTGCAGAAGCTGTATGGATTTTATATTGGCCATATGCTGCGCTGCGTACTTCTTCTTTTAGCTTATCATCACTAATGACCTTGTATTGCGCATGCTGCAAATTGTAAGCTGAGGGTGCCAGGCGTGCCAGGGAGAACATCTCCTCAAGCTCGGTCCGGGGAATCTTGATCCCCTCGACGAAATTCATAGCTGATCTGCGGGCTTGAACTAAATCTGTAAAAGTACTCATTAATAAAACCTCCATAGAGTCTATTTAGTGGTTAGTAATAATAAACAAGTGATATAAATTTATGTACTAACTATTTGTTACTACCTCAAGATAGCACAGTATGTTTCTTCCGTCAATGATGAAATACACGAAAATGATAGGACATGCTCATCATGTCCTTATTTTGGTATACTAGCGGGAGATTCACTACATGCTCGTTTAAGGGAGGATTCTGGATCATGGCTTTTAAGCAGAATGATATCATCCTGTTTCAAGGTGACAGTATCACCGATTGCGGACGCAATTACAGGGATCCGGGATCACTTGGTGTTGGATACGCTCTGATGATTGCCGGAAGCCTGGGTCATCTGTATCCGGAGAAGAAGCTTACATTCATCAACCGTGGCATCAGCGGCAACCGTGCCGTGGATCTTCAGGACCGCTGGGATAAGGATTGTCTGTCACTGAAGCCGGACTGGGTATCTATCTATATCGGAGTTAATGATACGTGGCGTCGATTCGATTCGGGAGAAGAAACCACACCCAAGCAGTTCGAAGCCTCCTACCGCGATTTGATTGAACGCACACGCAATTCCCTGGATGCCAAGCTAATTCTGGTTGAACCGTTTGTACTTCCAGTGCCTGAAGACCGCAAAGGCTGGCGTCGTGATCTTGATCCCAAAATACATATAGTACGCGAGCTGGCACGTGAGTATGGTGCAGTGCTGGTACCGCTTGACGGTCTGTTTGCCGCTGCCTCGGTAAAGGCAGAGCCTGCGTTCTGGGCACCGGATGGCGTACATCCGACTCCAGCAGGTCATGCGCTTATAGCTGATGCGTGGCTGAGAGCTGTAGGCGCAATAAATTGATCCATGAACAAGCAGCTCCAAGAGGGTAGCTTGGAGCTGCTTGTGTGAATTAATTTCCTCTGTCCATCAATAGACATCCCGTGAATATCTCTTCGTCTGCGACATCACTCGAACATAATCCTCTGCTTCATCCGCGTCCATCCCGCCATGCTGCTGAATGACCTTCTTTAGTGCGGTATCGACTTCTTTGGCCATCGTGTTGGCATCTCCGCAAACATAGAAGTGGGCACCTTCTGCAAGCCATGACCACAGCTCATTCCCATGCTCGATCATCCGGTGCTGGACATAGATCTTCTCAGGCTGGTCTCGTGAAAAAGCGGTGTCCAGACGATGCAGGAAGCCTTCCTGCTGGATGGCTTCAAGCTCATCCCTGAAGTAGAAATCACTTTCGGCACGCTGTTCCCCGAATATTAACCAATTCTTTCCCGTGGCCCCGATGGCTTGACGCTCTTGCAAGAAACCGCGGAAAGGACCGACTCCTGTGCCTGGCCCGACCATGATCATCGGCACATCCGGATTTGCCGGCGGGTGGAAATGGGGGGACTTTTGAATGAAAATTGGAATTTGAGTATGTTGCTTCGCTTGGTCTGCAAGGAATGTGGAGCATACACCCTTACGCGTGTGTCCATTGTATTCGTAGCGTACAGTGGACACTGTTACGTGAACCTCTTCCGGATTAGCTTTCGGGCTGGATGAAATGGAATACATCCGGGGCTGCATAGGTTTGAGTGTTGTAATGAATTCTTGCGCGCTGGTGGATACAGGGAACTCCTGAAGTAAATCTATAAGCTGACGCCCCCAAAGCCATTTCTGCAGTTGATTTTTGTTCTCTTTCTTTAAAAGTCCGCTGAGCAGACTGCTGCTAGCATGGTTCTGAATGAACTGAAGCATTCCAGGCGTTATACGACTAATCTCGAAGTGCCGGAGCAAAGCTTCTGCTAATGGCAATTCTCCATGTCCGCTTACCGTAACTGGAACGGAAGGCTTTAGGTTGATCGCTGCTAAGATCTCATTGATGAGTTCGGGACAATTGGTCGGCCATACCCCTAAAGCATCACCGGCTTCAAACTTCAAAGAGGTATCTTTAAGATTAAACACATAATGACGTGTCTCTTTCTCGGAGTTCTCTTTACTAAGAAGCCGATTGGTGAGAATTTGGGCGTGAACCGGGTGATCGCGGTCGTAACCGTTTTTTTGTGAAATTTCAAATGTAGGTGTAGTTTCAAATGCAGCTTTGGTTTCAGACGCCTGGTTTTCGAATGTAGCAGCTGTGGAAGAGAGTACTAGTGCCGGATTGTTTATAGCTTTCTCCAGTGCAGTTTCAATAGCTTTTGTCCACGATTCGACCTGCTCCTGATAATCCGTATCACAATCCACACAATCTAAGATCCGCCGTGCGCCAAGCTGTTCCAGACGAGTGTCCAGATTTCGTCCAAATCCACAAAATTGATCAAAGTTGGAATCCCCGAAGGCAAGAACGGCAAATTGAAGATTAGATAAAATGAGAGTAGTTTCTTTATTCAAGGACCGCCAAAAGTATTCACCGTTATCTGGAGGATCGCCAGCTCCGAAGGTGCTCGTAACGAATAAAACAAAGCGTTCGTTAGCAAAGTCTGCTAGGGGATATTCATTCATATTGACAAGTCTGGTCTCATGACCAGCTGCCTGAAGCTTTCTGGCACAGCCCTGAGCTGCGTCTTCTGCATTGCCGGTTTGTGAGGCCCAAAGTATAGTGACGGGTGTTTTTAGTTCTTTCTCCATTTGCGCTACAGGTGTGAATATATCCGGTGACACACTATTCACTGGATCAGGCAGATACGTTCGGGAGAACAGTCCGGCCAGCAAGCCATCCAGCCAAATACGTTTGGACGGTTCAACAGGTGCGGAAGGAGGAAGAACCGGAATGCCGGGTGATTGCAGCGATTCCTTAGTGCGCAGACTGGTTATGAGTCCGGAAACATATATTTTCTCATGATCATTCAGCGTCATAGGCTGAGATGTCTCAATTCCTAATAAGCTGGCGAGGGAATCCAATTGTGCCATACGCACTTCCTCCTTCTGTTTGGCAGTAGTTTCTGCTGAACGCTCCGTGGCGCGAAGTTTATCATCGACAGGCAATGTGAGATTGGATGCAGCTTGAACCGCAGCTTTAACGATCGAGACCGAGCAGTACTTGAATTCGGGTTGAAAGGATATGGGATCGATCGCATCGCTCGTGACGTCGTTTATCGCAAGATTGTCACCAAATAGATCATTCCAATGAAAGGGTGCGAAGCAATTACCGGGACGGACTCTATCGGTAATCACTGCTGGCAGGATAGCCAGCCCTCGTCGGGATCGAACTTCAACAAGGTCCTGATCTTGTATCCCAAATGTCGCGGCATCTTCGGCATGAACTTCAATAAAGGGACCTGGGGATAGCTTATTAAGCTTTGAAATCTTCCCTGTCTTGGTCATCGTATGCCATTGATGCTGCAGGCGGCCGGTGTTCAGCACTAATGGATATTCGCTGTCCGGCATCTCATCAGGCGGCAAATAAGGGCGTGCCAGAAATATTCCTTTACCGCTATCCGTTGGAAAAACGATTCGGGGGTGATGGCCATCCGCATCCACTTTAAGCGTCTGACTGACACCATTATTTAAATAGCGAATCGGATTTCGATCCGGGCTCCCTGGAGCGCAGGGCCATTGATAAGGAGATTTGCGCAGTAGCTCGTAGGAAGCGCCCCGGATGTCATATCCGGTTTTGGGATTCCAGGCTTGTTGTATTTCTTCATAGACTTCGGCCGAGGAGGTGTAGGAAAAACCGGAGGAGAAGCCCATCTCGCAAGCGACACGGGCGATAATCTGCCAGTCCGGCAGTGCTTCTCCAGGTGGCTCGACAGCTTTCTGCGCCAAGGTTAAATTCCGTTCGGAGTTAATCATCACCCCGTCACCTTCTGACCATAATGATCCAGGTAACATAATATCCGCATACCGATTGGTTTCGGTATCAAAGAAAGAGTCCTGTGTGATCACCAGTTCAGCTTTCTGTAAGCCGGCGATAACGTTTTTGCGATTAGGTACGGTAGCCACCGGGTTTGTACAAATAATCCAGCAAGCCTTTATGTCTCCTGCCCGCATACTCTCGAACATGGATATCGTACCATTACCAACCTCCGTCCTAAGGGTGCCTTGAGGTAGGTTCCAGAGGTTTTCAATAAAAATCCGATCGCTTTCGACCAGAACGGAACGCTGCCCGGGTAAACCGGGTCCCATATAACCCATCTCCCGGCCGCCCATGGCATTGGGTTGACCGGTGAGTGAGAAGGGGCCGCTGCCTGTTCGGCATATGGCCCCGGTAGCCAAATGCAGGTTGCAGATGGCATTCGTATGCCAAGTACCATGTGTGCTTTGATTCAGACCCATCGTCCAACATGACATCCACTCTGGCGACTCGCCGATCCAAAGTGCTGCCTGGCGAATATCTGCTTCGGGGATCCCGGTTATTTCGGCTACCTTATCTGGAGAATAGTCCTCCAGAAAGGCAACCATGTTCTCCCAACCCGAGGTGAACTCAGCGATGAATTCCGGGTCTGTATGTCCGTTTTTGAGTAACAAATACAAAATACCATTAAGTAAGGCGAGATCGGTACCAGGCTTAATCTGCAAATATAAAGTAGCTTTATCTGCGGTCGTAGTGCGGCGCGGGTCTACAACGATTAATTTGGCTCCAGCTTTGACGCGATCCATCACTCGAAGAAACAATATGGGATGGCAGTCAGCCATATTAGAACCGATGACAAAAAACAGGTTCGAATGTTCAATATCCTGATAAGAACCTGGAGGACTGTCAGAACCAAGCGAAAGCTTGTAGCCGCTGCCGGCACTAGCCATACATAAGCGTGAATTGGATTCGATTTGGTTCGTACGGACGAAGCCCTTGGCCAGCTTGTTGATCAAATACTGGGCCTCCAGTGACATTTGACCTGATACATAAAAGGACAGTGCATCAGGACCGTGTTTATCCAGGATCGTGCGAAGTCTTCGGGCTGTCTCAGAGATGGCTTCATCTATGTCAGCCTTGTACGGTTGTTCCTTTCGGGTGTTGCGGCTATACGCATATTCCATTCGCCCGGATTCTGTGATGGCTTCTGCGCAAGTGTTCCCTTTGGTGCACAATCTGCCGAAGTTGGCAGGGTGATCTTTATCCCCTGTGACTTTGACCACACGGTTACCGGACACCTCAAGCACAATTCCGCAGCCAACACCACAATAAGGACAGACACTTTTCACTTTTTTAGTTGTCATGTTGATTCACCGCCTTGGAAGTGCTTAAGTACAGTATCGTCTCTCTTAGTAGTTGATTCCGGAATCCGCTGAAGCCCATGACTTCTTCCAGGAGCGGGTGACTGCGTAGAACATAAGTGTTGTTATTAATACGATGCTTGCTACAACCAGAAACCCGGTTACGTGAGAGCCCGTCGATTCTTTTAAAGGACCCAGTATATATTTAGGCAGTAAATATCCTCCCAAACCGCCGGCTGCCCCGACAATTCCGGTTACAACACCAATCTCTTTAGAGAAACGTTGAGGAACAATTTGGAATACGGATCCGTTACCCATACCGAGGCAAGCCATCATCACACTTGTATAGAGAAGCATAACCAGGAATGAGCTTGGCATTGTAGCAATCGCGAACGCACAAACTGTAATTACGGTGTACAAAATACCCAAGAACCGCATTCCGCCAATCTTATCCGCGATCCAGCCACCTACAGGCCTAAAGAAGCTTCCGGCGATGACCGTAATCGTAACCAGGTATCCTACCTGTACTTTGCTAATACCTCCAGGATTAACAGCATCACCGTATACATCATAGAAGAAAATGCTGAAGTAGCTGGCAAATCCAACAAAACCACCAAAGGTAATGGCGTAGAACATCGAGAACCACCAGGTTTCCGCAAATTTGAATACGCCGAGATAATCTTTCAGGGTTTTAGGTGCAGGTGCATTAGGAGCGTCCTTGGCAAGGATGGCAAACACGATAAGTACAACGACCAAAGGGATGATGGCGAGGCCAAATACATTATGCCATCCATAAGTCTCTGCTAATTGAGGTCCGAAAAAGGTAGCAAGTGCAGTGCCGCTGTTCCCTGCTCCGGCGATGCCCATCGCCAGGCCTTGATATTGAGGAGGGTACCAGCGGCTGGCCAAGGAAAGTGAGACCGCGAAGCTTGCACCGGCAAAACCGAGCAAGAATCCGATGGATTGAACTTGGAGTAAGCTCGTTCCGCCGAGCCAACCCCAGAGCAGAGGGACCATCGTAAGGGTCATCCCGATAAGTCCTGCTTTTTTAGCACCGATCCGGTCAGCTAAGATGCCCATAGGTATTCGGAATACAGATCCGCCCAGAATAGGAATGGCAACCATCGTAGCTTTCTGAGTGTCTGACAACCCAAAATCCTTTGTGATAAAGAGGGATAAGGACCCACAAAGCACCCAAATCATGAAGCTAACATCAAAATAGAGAAATGCTGACAATAAACTTGGAGAGTGCCCTGATTTACGAAAACCTTTTGCTTCCATCACAAATTCCCCCTCTAATTGTTCGGACGAAAAAAGGCCGACTGACAGAATCCGCATACATGCGAATTAAGTGAATCGGCCCCATTGCCCATGTGCAGCCACGCCATCGTGACTGACTTTATTAAGTTTAGTGAAAAAAGAATCGAAAAGCTTACCTGTCTACTATGAATCACTTGGCTAGGGAAGACACATCATTGTGTTGCTCCAGCTAATGAATCTTAAGTGATACTATAAATACCTTTTACAAATGTGTCAATAAACATAACGTAAAAATTTTAAATATACGTTTTTTATGTGGATTTCATCTCTTTTGTGGGCATCTATGTTAAATAACATTACATGAATATTGAATTATTGGTGTGTATCCCGAATATAGTCGTGATAATGGACAGTGACTTTTATGAGGAAATAATGAATAATATTAATGGTAATAAATCACAGTATCTGCGGCCGGATATCAAAATTTTCAGCTGTAGAGTTGAATAGATGGGGTGGTTGTTATTAGGAGAAAATCATTGTTGATCGTACCAATTCTTCTAGTGATTATACTCAACGGATGCCAGAACGGATTCGGATTTATTAATTCCAATTGGCTGTCTGAGGTTTCTCTGACGTATCGCCAGATTAGCAGTGTGGAGAAGCAGGGAGAGCCTTTTGAGAGCAAAAGTTTTACGGATAAGGCTTTCCTTGATTTGATCTCGGATGCAATGAACCAGAGCAAAAAGTTAATGGGAGAATATGATTATGATGCGGATTACGAACTGCAGCTGGGATATAAGGATGGATATACTGAGAAGTATTTTCTGGCTCTAGGCAATGAGAATGGTTATAACGGCCTTCTGGGTACTTATGGTAAACGCAGTCAGACCTATAGAATTAAAGCGGAATACGCTGACAAGTTAAGAGATTACATCTACGGCAGAACGGGTGCGGCAGGAACAGACAAGGCAGAAACTTCCGTCACGGTTCACGGACAGATAACTCTTTCTCATAATGAATTGTTCCCGCTTACGGGTGATTCGCTTGATTTGGATCTCCGGCTTGTGAAGGGTGAGTACAGCGAGGATTGGATTACACCAGGCCCGCTTGCGGGCAGAAGCTGGAGCGGAGAGTTTCAACTGGTGGTAACTGATGATCGAGGGAAGCTTCTGAGCTCGTTCCCGCTGAGTGAGCATTTTACGGAGTCGCTATTGTTCCAGGATTTCTTTCAAATTCAATTTGATGATTATAACGGGGATGGCGATTTCGATTTCACGATTGGGCAATACGGAACGGGTAATGGATCGTTTGTCAGGCTATTCACACTTGGGAAGAATAATGTAATTCAGGAACTGAAAGTTGGAACGGGAGAGGAACTTTTTATCAGCAGTCCTGAACGATATTCCATGAAGCTTGAGAAAGTGGACGGCTACAGCTTTAAGAAAAGTTATTATGATAATGCATCGGGTGCGCAGGTAGAGCAGGTATACAGGTGGAACGGCACTGAATTTGAAAATACCAGCAAGTAAGTTAAAATTCATAACATGCCTAATTAGGGGGACTCCATTGTATAATAGAATAGCTGTTATTTCGGATATACATAGCAACAGCTTTGCTCTGGAGGCAGTGCTGAAGGATGCGTATTATAGAAATGCGGATCTTATTGTGAATCTGGGCGACGATCTCTTCGGACCGGTGGATCCTCTTGGTACGGCTAGAATTTTAATGCAGCAGCCTGAAATCATTAATATTTTGGGTAACTGTGACGAGCTTTTGCTACAAGAGAGTAGTGAATCCCTGTCTTACCTTTATGTTAAACCGCTGCTTGGAATTGTTGAGACGGGCTGGATCCGAAGTCATCTGAAGCTATGGAGTTATGACAATCTTTTGTTTTGCCATGGTACCCCATGGGACAATTCGCGGTATATGCTGGAGCAGATAAGTCCGGAAGGTGCTGTTTCTCTCAAGAATGCAGAACAATTGGCTTGGGAATTGCACACAATACAAGAACAGATCGTTTTTTGCGGTCACAGCCATGTTCCGGGAACTGCGGTTCTGCCTGACGGCAGGTCTGTTGTTAACCCGGGAAGTGTCGGACTTCCTGCGTATGCTGAGGAAATGCCGTATCCTCATATCATGGAATCCGGGACACCTTGTGCCAGCTATTGCATTTGTCGCAGAGCCGGAGAACTGAATGAGTGGAAAGTAGAACATATTTTGGTTGAGTACGGCTGGAATCAGGCGGCTGACCTTGCCGCAAGCCATGGCCGTCAGGATTACGCGGATGCGATCCGTACCGGTCGGGTTGCACCTGCATACTAACATCAATGAGAGATCAATCGAAGTGAAAGGGTTGTGAGACGATGATCAGCGCTACACCTAAAGATTTGGAAGGACTGAAGGCTGCCGGCAAAGTAGTGGGTTACACCATTGCTGAGATGAGGAAGGCTGTAAAGCCTGGTATGACAACGGGAGAGTTGGATAAGGTGGGGGAAGAGATTCTGAAACGCTTTGGTGCAAGCTCGGCTCCTAATAAAACGTATGAATTCCCGGGCTGGACCTGTATCAGTGTGAATGAAGAGGCAGCCCATGGGATTCCCGGTTCAAGGGTGATCCAAGCGGGGGATTTAATCAATATTGACGTGTCCGCTGAGCTTAACGGTTATTACGGCGATGCCGGGGTTTCTTTTCAACTGCCGCCTTATACCGAGAAAATTCAGCATTTGTGCCGCAGTACAGAAGAGACCATGATGAGTGTTATCAACCACCTGAGAGCGGGAATGAAGGTGAATGAGATCGGCAGAGTGATGGAGCTGGAAGCCCGCAAACGCGGGTATAAGGTGGTCCGTAATCTGTGCAGCCATGGAATCGGAAAGTCACTGCATGAGAAGCCGTTTGAGATTCTACCATTCTATAACCCCCGCGTACAAACAGTGCTGAAAGAGGGGCAGGTCATCACGGTTGAACCTTTCCTGTCTACTGGAGCAGAGTACGTAGAGCAGCAGAGTGATGGTTGGACGCTTAGTGTGGCAGATGAAAGCCGCGTCGCTCAGTGCGAGCATACAATTATCGTTACAAAAGGCAAGCCGATTATATTGACGAGCGCTTAAGCAGGGACTGCTTCAGCCGGAAGAGATGGGGACCTTTATGAAGATTGTCCTGACCCGTAAAGAATTTGAACATCTGGACCATGATACGCTTGCTTGGAGCTGCATAGCACATATTGCTCAAGCGCTGCGCGGCAAGGATCCCGAGACTAAGAATGAAGTATACCGCTGGCTCAGTCCTGGGCAGCAAGCGGCATTTCTCTTCTATGCCTTTCACAATCATATCCACTCCCCGGCTGAAATCTATGGGTTCACCGTTTATTTCATCGCTGATCTTCAGTCCTGGCCGGCATTGAAGGGCCATGTTGCCGGGCTGGAAGATCCCCGGATGACAGAAATTTATAGCAGACTGGAATTGCTCGCCGAAAGCAGCAATCGCCTGCCTGATGGGTCTTGGAAGGATGCTGATCTGAGCGATTTGGAACGGAACGGAGAGCTTGCTTCGACGGCGGCGGAGCTTTATGAGAAATATACGGCAGCAGCTCCTCATACGATTGCTTTAATAAATGCTTATGTGCAGTGTAACCCGGAGGAATTTGTAAGATGGGAATGAGAGACGTGGCCAATACTGCGGATTTGGAGCAGAGAGTCAATAAGATTGAATGTTGGGGCCAGCTTGAAGATGAACTGATGAAGGCAAGCCACCTGCCCGGACCGAGGGCTAATCTGGCGCTTGCAGGCAACTTTGCGGATCTTTACGCCCGTGTTGAGGTAAGTGATACCGCTTGGAAGCTGCTGGTTACCTGGGCGGCCATCAAGGATTGTGAAGCGCAGACGGGTGATCCCCGCGAATTCTTGCCCTTTTGTGCGGTGTGTGCCTGCGGCACCTATTATGGATTTGCAGCGGAGGACCATAGAGACGAGATTCGGCAGATTCTCCGCTCCGCCATGAATGATTCCAGGTGGCGGATGCGCGAGGCGGCGGCTATGACATTGCAAAGCATTGGGGAACGTGATTTCACACTCCTGAAAGCGCTGCTGGATCACTGGCGGCAGCAAGCCAATCCCTTGGAGCAGCGTGCCTTTATTGCAGCACTGGCCCATCCGCCGCTTCTGAAGGACAATGAAGTCTGCTTGTACAGTTTGATTCTCGCGGATGAGATTATGGAGGGCCTACGCTCCTCTGAAGAACCTGGGGATGCAGAACATACTAAAGTATTAATTAAAGGGCTGGAATACGGCCTTAGCGTCCTCGCTGCAGATGCGCCGGAGGAAGGTTTTGCGCTGCTGCGGAAATATGCGGAGAGCGGCGATGTCAGATACATTAAGATCGTGAAGAGCAATCTAGGCAAAACCCGGCTGAGTAAAAAATATGCTTCTGAGGTCTCTGCCATTCTCACAGGATTGACAAATGTGTAGAATGTAACTAGTATAGTTGCAACTACTAACGGCAGAAGATTAAAGGAGAGGTTCACATGAACATCAGCACTCGGTTCGCGGTAGCTATTCATATACTTACATTGATTAATAGCAATAAAGAGGGCAAGAGCACCTCGGAATGGATAGCCGGAAGTGTCAACACAAATCCGGTGGTCATCCGCAGGATTACAGGTATGCTTCACAAAGCGGGACTGGTCGAAGTCCGTCCAGGGGTTGCAGGTGCGAAGCTAAGCCGCAGTGCCTCAGAGATTACGCTGCTGCAAATCTATAAGGCGGTTAATGCGGTAGAAGCAGATTCGCTATTCTCTGTGCATGAGCACCCGAATCCATCGTGTCCGGTGGGGAAGAACATCGCCGGAGCTATCGTTCCGGTCTTCTCGCTTGCCCAGCAGGCGATGGAGAATGTTCTGCAAGGGGTAACGCTGGAGCAGATCGCCAATCAAGTACCAGCGCTGTAACCGCTTGTGCCGGCATATCATCTAAGACTGGAACGTGAATCAAGCGTTCCGGTCTTTTTTGGATAGAGCAGGGATTGGAGGATGAATATTGAATTTGTAGTGAATTGAAAATGTGCATGCGTCATTATAGGGGAGGTGGACTATATTTATGAGCCGAAGAACAACGGGAGTCTTTTTCATTGGTATTGCCGCTTTTTTGTACGGAATCCGATATCTTAGTGCAGCTGTATATGGTTCAGGTTCTATGGGTTGGAATGAAACCATGTTTCAGAATCTGCTGGATTATGTCGGGAGGGCGCCGTTAGTATTAAGCGTGCTATCTTTAATTGTCGGTGTTATTTATTTGATGGCAGCGGAATTCGGAGAGTCCTTGAAGGCGGGAATGCAGAAGGCGAAGGATAACTGGAACGCGGTGGAACCGGGGTTTGAGAAGAACCAGGAAGCAGATGCGGACAGCAGCAAGTAATCACACACAGGACGCGGAGGATAAATACATGACACCTATAGAAATGCTGGATGTTTTTGATGAACAAATGGGTTGGACCGGAACGGACAGCCGTGACAATGTACATAGAAAAGGCTTGTGGCATCAGACCTTTCACTGCTGGGTAATTCACCCTTGGGAAGGGGAGGGCGGGAGTCTGCTGTTTCAGCTTCGTCATCCCGATAAGGAGACTTATCCCGGGCTTCTGGATATCTCTTGTGCCGGCCATTTGCAGGCGGGGGAAGCTGTGCGGGACGGGGTACGCGAGCTGAAGGAAGAGCTGGGACTGGATGTTCCTTTTGAGGAGCTGATTTTTTGCGGCATGAACGCGGAAGAAGTAGTCCTCTCCGATACCTACATTGACCGGGAATTCAACCATGTCTTTATTTATAAGACGGATAAGCCGCTAAGCGAGTACCATTTTCAAAGAACCGAGATTTCGGGGTTGTACCTGGTAAAGATCAAGGACTACCGTGACCTGCTGAACGGCGATATCGAATCCGTATGGGTTGAAGGCATTGCTTCAGATGAAAGCGGACAGGTGGTTCGGCCCGACCAAAGGCGGATTCAAAGAGATGATTTCACTCCAAATTCCGATGATTATTACCGGATTCTGTTCGATTTTCTGGAAAAAGAGCAGCTCTTGTAAAAACACATAAGGAGGTCTCCTATGGAAGACGTAATTACTTACTACAACCAGTATGATGAAGCATCCAGAATTACTACGGACAATGCCCGAAAGCTTGAATTCATTACAACTATCCATACGCTGGATGCGTCTCTTCCGGCTGATGCTGAAATCCTTGACTTGGGCGCGGGGACGGGAGTCTATTCTTTCTATTACGCGGAGAAAGGGCATGCAGTAGTGTCCACGGATATTACTCCGAAACATGTAGAAATCATCCAGTCCAGAATTGAAGCAAGCGGACTCGCTAATATCAGCGCCGAAATTGCCGATGCCACAGATCTTTCCCGCTACGAGTCGGCTAGCTTTGATGCTGTATTCTGCCTGGGCCCGATGTATCATCTGAAAGCTGCAGTGGACCAGAACAAATGCATCAGTGAATGTATGCGGGTTCTGAAACCGGGCGGTATTCTGGCTGTTGCTTATGTGAATAAGCTTTTTCTGCTTCCGCATCTGGTTAGAGGCAACCCGGCATTCATGAATGAAGCTTGGGTAACGCGGATTCTGGATGAAGGCATGATCCATGCATCGGATGAGGACTGCTTCTGGACGGATGCCTGCTTCCATACCCCAGAGGAAATGGAGGCACTTATGGACGAATTTCAAGAAGTGGTCAAGATGACACATGTCGCTACGGACGGAGTAGGGGTGCTTATGCACGACACGATCAACGCTCTGGATGAGGAAAAGTACAAAGCCTGGGTGAATTACCATCTGAGAACCTGTGCCGAGCCCTCCATACTGGGAATCAGCAATCACGGCATGGTTCTCTACAGGAAGAACAGCGGTTTATAAGCGGAGAGGGGAGGAATTCCTTTGAGAACGATAGCGGTCATCGGCGGCGGAGAGATGAAGGATCTGGAGACCCTTGAGATTGACCGTGAAATTGTAGCCCTGACCGGAAAGGAAACGCCGAGGGCTTTGTTTATTCCCACTGCCAGTCATGATGCTGAAGGCTATTGCGATACTTTTAATAAAGTCTATGGGGAACTGCTGGGCTGCCGGACCGAGCATTTATTGCTTGCAACCCGCAGTTATACTCTTGAAGAGCTTAGGGAAACCATTATGTCCGCAGATCTCATCTATGTAGGCGGGGGCAACACCCGAATGATGCTGGAGATCTGGCAGAATACTGGTGTAGACACCCTTCTAAAAGCTGCGTATGAATCAGGAGCTGTATGCTCAGGTATCAGTGCGGGATCAATCTGCTGGTTCGAATATGGTCAAAGTGACATCGAAATGTACGAATCCGGCGACTCACGAAATTATATGATGCTGGAAGGGCTGGGTCTGCTGAAAGGGGTTCACTGCCCGCATTACAATGAGGATACTCGGGCACTGAATTTCATCCGAATGATGCTGGATCGGGATCAGACAGGGATTGCGGTAGATAATCATTGCGCCGTTGTCATCAGGGAGAATGAATACAGGGTAATCTCTGTGCAGGATGGGGCTAAGGTCTACCGGATCAGCAACACTCCAGTAGGGGTGAACACGACTGAAATTCTGCCACATAATGACTTTAGACCGATCAAGGAATTGTACATAGGTTAAGACAAAGAACGATATATTAAAAGGATAAATCATGCTGACGGCTAACTGGTCCGGCATGATTTATTTATTTTTGCTGCGTACTGCAAGATATATCCCAATTGGTAATTGACAAACTTCTAGTGTGTTACTATACTAAATATAGTTAAAGTGTAACTAACGTTGTTACAAATATTGAATGTTTTGAAATATGAAGCGAAGAATAACGCTTAACTGATTATAATACGGGAGGGAATTATATGAGTGCTGCTGTTACATTACATCAGGATGTTGAATTGGGTTTAGTTCAGATCCGGGTGAGCAATCTGGAACGTTCGCTCGCTTTTTATCAAAATGTCATTGGGCTGCAAATTCTGCGGCAAAGTGAGCGTGAGGCAGAGATGACCGCGGACGGGCACAGTGTGCTGCTGATTCTGCGTGAAATCGAAAATGCCAAGGTGCTGCGGCGGAATTCTGTGGCCGGATTGTACCACTTCGCCATTCTGGTGCCGGACCGTCCGAGCCTGGGGCTCGTGCTCCGCAATCTGATTGACTCAGGTATACACGTCGGTCAGGGGGATCATCTGGTCAGCGAGGCACTGTACATTCAGGATCCTGACGACAATGGAATTGAGCTGTACCGTGATCGTCCGAAGGATACTTGGAAGAAGGATGGGGAAGGGCATGTCGTGATGACAACCGATCCTGTTGATGTTGACGGACTCTTGGCTGCTTCCGAAGGTCTGCCATGGAATGGACTTCCTGCGGGCACCGTTATCGGCCATGTGCATTTCCATGTAGGTGATTTAGGTAAGGCTAAGGCATTCTACGTAGATCTGCTTGGCTTTGAGCTTATGGCCCATTATGGGGACGCGGCGATGTTCATCGCGGCTGGGGGGTATCATCACCATATCGGCCTGAATGTATGGGCGGGTCAAGGGGCTCCGGCAGCCCCCGCAGATGCCCCTGGAATTGATTATTTCACCCTGCTGCTGCCGAACGAAGAAGAGCGTACTGCTCTTGTGGCGCGTGTGCGTCAGGCGGGATATTCTGTAGAGGATGTGGATGGTGAGCCTGCCCTTAAGGATCCGTGGAACATCGGCATTCGGCTCGTTATTAAATAAATCATTAGTTCACTATCTATAGGTAATAGTTCAGCAAGTCCCCGGTCATAGCCGGAGACTTGCTTTTTTTGCTTATATAAGTTACTCCGGCGAAGTCCTAAGGTCTCTCCAGTGCTAACTCAGCTATCCTGCGGTTAGCATCGCCTCTGTACAATCCGCCGTGATAGCAAATGACAGTCTCGATGTCATAATCCGCAAGCGCGGCTAATGAGCGGAGTGCGGTGTCCGGGTCCGGTGTTGCCCTTGGGTCAGGGCCGTGCAGCTTGCCGTCCTGAACCGTTAACGCATCGGCTGCGATAAGCGTCTTGCTGCCGGGATGATAGAGGCTCAAGTGGCCCGGACTATGCCCGGGTGTATGAATAATCCGGGCTCCGCCGGCGAGCGGAAGTTCGTCCCCTCCTGCGATCAGGCGGTCGACTCTTCCTTTTGGAGGGTGTGACAGTACGTACATGAACTTGCGCCGCCATTCCTCCGGCACATGAGGTGGCAGCATGGCTTCCGCAGCAGCTAGGGCCTCAGGCGTATGCTTTAGCAGCATAAGCCCCCCTTGAATATACGGCTTTTCTTTTTCATGCGCCAGAACGGTTACCGGCTCTGTGCAATCCTCCAGAATAGCGTTCAGACTTCCGATATGATCCAGATCCTGATGAGTGATTAGAACCGAATTCAATCTGGACCAGGGTACCTGAGCAGCCTGAAAGGCAGATTTGAATGATTCCAGCAGCCCGGGGTAACCGGTATCTACCAGCAGGGCGCTGTGTTCATCATAAAGCAGCGTAGGATATAGGGTATCTGTTCCCCCCATGACCTGTACCGAAATCTCTAACATTTCGATTCCTTTGGCAATATGCATCGTGTTCCCTCCAGTGGTTATTGTGAAAGAAGCTAATGCACATCATACCGGAATCGAAAATGCAGATCAATAGTAAAATATTATATTATACCATAAAAATAATTGTTTGTCAATAAACAGATTGCCGATATCTCAGTGAATATTTTGTTTCATTTCGCTGTTATTTAGGTAGCGCTTTGCCGCAATCCGTCAATCTACGTTATACTTGTGCCAATACATAGAGATGCTGGGAGGAATATTCATGACGAAGATAACTGCGGCGGGACTATCTTTTGCCGAGATTAAGGAAGAGCAATTGCCTGAAGTGCTGGAGATTTATAATTATTATGTATTGAACACTACGATCTCATTTCATACCGAACCTTTGACCTTAAGCGAAATGCGGCAATCCGTTCTCAGCGGTGATTCAAGGTTTAAGTCCTACGCTATCATGCAGGATGATCAGATGCAGGGCTATGTGCTGATTGCCAGACATAAGAACAAGCAGGCCTATGATACTTCAGGGGAGATTAGCATCTATCTGAAGCCGGATTGTACAGGTAAAGGAACGGGGGAGCAGGCACTGCGTTTTATTGAGCAGAAGGCTGCTGAACTGCAGTTCCATGTGCTGGTGGCCACCGTATGTTCGGAGAATGAGCGCAGCCGTCAGCTTTTTACAAGGAACGGATATGAGCAAAGTGCTTATTTCAAGGAAATCGGTTATAAGTTTGGGAGAAGACTGGACATCGCCAGCTACCAGAAAATCATCGGAAATGCTCATTAGGCGGGATGGTCATATCATAAAATACCCAACATTTCATAGGTATATTTATCATGTGTAATGTGAAGAAATGTTGAAAAAATGTAAAGAAATTTCGGGATTAGGGGTTGCTTTTCCTGTATTGACCTTCACTTTCATGTATAATTTAAGGTGATAAGGCACTTGTTAAGTGTCAATAATATAATACATCCGTCAATACAGGATATCTCCTCATGAAAGAGAGAAGTGACTCTATGAAATCAATCGCTTGGGTTACCGACAGCACCAGTACCCTTGATCCCGAGTTTGCCAAAAATAATCATGTATACATTGTTCCGCTGCGGCTTATCGTGGGCAATGACTGCTATAAAGAGAACATTGAAATTACACCCGATGAATTTTATGAAAAAATGCGCCATAATGAGCATGTAGGCAGCTCCCAGCCGCCGATCGGTGAATTTATTGAATTGTATGAATCACTTAAGGACAAGTACGATGAGATTATCGCCGTGCATTGTTCGTCAGAGCTCAGCGGAACGTATAACACGTCTCTGCAGGCTGCGGATATCGCCGAGGTTCCAGTGGTGGGGATCGATTCCAAGGTAGGCGCTTATCCGATCCGGGAGATGATTATGCGCGGTATTCACTGGCAGAACATGGGCCTCTCCGTCCGCGAGATCAAAGAACGCATTGAGAATATTATTCAAAATATGTCCTTTTACCTGCTTCCTACGAGTCTGTCGCAGCTTCACCGCAGCGGACGGGTATCGGGCTCCCAGCTTGTTCTGAGCCAACTGCTGCGAATTCATCTCCTGCTTAAGTTTGACCAAGGCAAGGTTATTGTGGATGAGAAGATTCGTACCTTCAAGAAATCCAAGCAAAGACTGTTGGATATTCTGAAAAAGGATGTTGAGCTCGTTAAAGAGGTATGTATCATGCACGCGAACAACATGGAAGAAGCGCTGATTATGGAGAAGGAGATCAAGGATATGGCGCCTGCTCTGCGCACGGAGATCATGACCTTTGTTCCTGTCGCGGGTATTCATGCTGGAGAAGGTACACTTGCTTTGGCCTGGATCAAGAATAATAGCATGAACAGCGTATTCGCATAATACAATGAAACGTCCGCCCGTCAAGGTAACCAACCTTTGACGAAGCGGACGTTTTTTTTGTAGCAGGTCCTTCCTGAGTGAAGGGGGCTTTATGCATTTTTCCGGCGGAACATCTGGCCCAGCACCTCGCTGAGGACAAGTCCTGCGGCGATAGCACCCGACAGCAGGAGAGCCTGTGTGCCGATTTGCACAGCCTGCGGATAGTCATTCTCCACGAACTTCCGCATGGCATCGTAAGCCATTCCACCCGGAACAAGCGGAATAATTCCGCCGACACTGAAGATAATAACCGGCATCTTGAAGGAGCGGGCGAAGATCTGGCTGATGATACCTACCACGACTGTAGCCCCGAAAGTAGCGGTAACGATCTCCCATTCCCGGTCAAGCTGCAGATATACAATCCAGCCGATCATGCCGGCAAGTCCGCACTGCAGCAGTGCCTGCCTCGGGGCATTGAACAAAATGCAGAAAGTTGAAGCGGCTATAAAGCTGGTAATGAGTTGTAACATCATG
Organism: Paenibacillus oryziterrae; assembly: GCF_042610485.1. NCBI lineage: Bacteria > Bacillati > Bacillota > Bacilli > Caryophanales > Paenibacillaceae > Paenibacillus > Paenibacillus oryziterrae. Next base: position 101,020 of record NZ_JBGJZO010000015.1, read on the forward strand.
AACGGCAAACCTCTTTCACGTAGGTGATTAAAATAGCGACAGCACAAGCCCGATGCCGGTACCTATCGCAAAGGCGGTCAGAAAAGCATCAGCACCTTTGGATAACCCGGAGACGAGATGTCCGGCCATCAGGTCACGGACCGCATTGGTGATCAGCAGTCCCGGTACCAGCGGCATGACAGAGCCGATAATAATTTTGTCCATTTCCTGGCCGATCAAATATTTGACGGAGAAGAAGGCGAGCAGCCCAATCAGGAACGATGCGGTGAACTCTGCGAAGAACCGGATCTGAACGACGCGGTGCAGGTAGGTTACCGCCGTATATCCAAGTCCGGATATAAACAGGGCCGGAAGGGCGTCCCATAAGCTTCCCTGGAACATTATTGTGAAGCATGCACCTGTCAGGGCAGCCGCAGCAATCTGCAGCCATACCGGGTAGGCATGCGCAGCATCATCCACCTCGCTAAGGCGTTCCCGGGCTTCTGCCGCGGTTATCTGGCGATCGCTCAGGCGGCGGGAAATATCATTTACCTCCGAAACCTTCTGCAGATCTGTTGTTCGCTCCGCAATCCGGTACAGCTTCACCGGCTCCGTTCTGCTGGTAGTGAACATGATTACCGTCGGCGTTACATAGCTGTGTGCTCCCGGGAATCCGAGCGAGGCCGCCATGCGTGACATGGTATCCTCGACGCGGTAGGTTTCCGCGCCGCTTTGCAGCATGATTTTGCCGGCTAGCAGGCACAGGTCAATGATTTCATAAGTTGAGGTGTTGCCATTATTGCTGTTCGTGCCGATACTATCCAACTTCTGTTGATCCTCCCCTGGAGTGTTATATAACCGATTGTCGCCTGAGTGGAGGAAAATATCAAGCTTATTTATAATGTCCGCCGATTTTACCGGATCTGTCCTTGAGCTGCCCGGAGTCGGTGAAGGAGGCGGCGCGTCCGATAATCGTATCCCCGTATTTATCCTTCAGCACGTCCGTAGCCCGTTCAAGCTCCCGGTAGCGGGGGCGCGATTCGAATAACGTCAGCTGGTATTGGTTCTCGTCGCTGAGACTGGAGAGGCTGAGATGAACCCGCCGCACAGGCTGGCCGTCCCAATGCTGCTTGAATAAAGCCACAGCCGCCTCGTAGATGAGGTTGGTGGCATTCGCCGGGTCGCCCATCGTGGTCTGCCGGGAGAAGCCTGTCGGGGTTTCGAAGCTGGCTCCCTGACAGCCGACGGAGACGACGGCCCCTTGCACCTTCAGCCTGCGGCAGCGTCTGCACACAAGCTCTGAAAGCTCCAGCAGTATGGTTTTAATCTCCGCCAGCGTCCGGTAATCCCGGGGGAGCGTCATCTGATGGCCGACGCTTTTGGGTGCTGCTTCATACGTGGCCGGATTTACCGGACTGTTGTCCATACCGTTCGCAATCCGCCAGTAGAATTCCGCGTCTATATCACAGTTCTTGCGGAATTTCTCCCGCATGCGCCACTTTAACTCGGCCAGAGGCAGCCGCGCCAGATGTCCTATCGTTGTGAGGCCCATATGATGAAAGTGGGCAGACATGCGGCGGCCTACCATGAACAGCTCACCAATGGGCAGCGGCCACAGCAGGGAAGGGAGCTGTTCCCGGGACAGGGTGAACAAACCGTTTTGGTTCTTCTTGGCCCACAGATCGCAGGCCATCTTCGCCGTAACCTTGGAATAGCTGATGCCGACGCGGGTGTATACCCCTGTAGCTCTGCGTATGCGGTCCTGAAGGTCAGCGGCGATCTGCGTTGGGCTGCCGAACAGAGAGAGGCTGCCAGTGACATCAATAAACTGCTCGTCTATGGAATAAGGTTCTACAAGATCGCTGTAGGAACGTAAAATATTTGTGATTTGGGCGGAGACGTCAATGTAATGCTGCATCCGCGGTCTGGCCACAATTAGATCCGGACATTTGGCCAAGGCCTCTTTCAGTGTCTCGGCGGTAGTGATCCCGAATTTCTTGGCTTCAGGGCAGGCTGCGAGGACGATTCCGCTCCGCCGGGCCGGATCTCCTGCGACGACAAGCGGTCTATTGCCGTACTCCGGATTCGAGGCCTTCTCGACGGAGGCGTAGAAGCTCTGGCAATCGGATAGCATAATGATGCGTTCTTTATTCATGAGATATACACTCTCCAGGTGGGGCTTATATGTTCTTTATTATAATACGAACATACGATCGTGTATATGCATGAGATTTTCCATATTTGTCAGTTCTCGAGGGTGCAGAGACCCGTGGCTACACCACCGGCGGCAATGGTCAGGATGGAGTGAAGAAAGGTCTCCTTGGAGATAAGCAGTCCCCCCGCACTGATGATCAGTGCATCGGTCGCAAAGATAATAACTCCGACATTCACCCGAATATACCCGGTTATAAATTTGGCGAGCAGATCCGTTCCCCCTGTACTGGCTTTGTAGCGCAGCATGATGCCGAGGCCACTCCCCAGCAGGAAGCCGCCGATAATGGCGCTTGAGATGGGACTCAGCTCAAAGTAATACAGGAAATGATACTGCAGAGGTCCAAGGAGCTCAATCAGGAAAGATGAAGTTATGAGGCCGAGTATACTGTTGTAGATGATGTTACGGTCTTTCCACCAGGCCAAGAGAAATACAGGGAGACTGCAAAAGACAATGGCAAGGCTGATTTTGGCACCGGACAGATAATTGATAATCAGGGCTATGCCGATAATCCCTCCGTCCAGAATTTTATAGGGAACGAGAAAGAAATCGGTACCGGTGGCAATCAGCAGGCTGCCTGCAAAAATAACAAGGTATTTAGGCCAAGACCGCATAGTTAAACATCTCCATCATTTGGCATGTCCTTATAGATATGCTCGTCAGTCTTAAAAAATAGCGAAACGGCAAAAAAAGCTGGACCACCTCCGGGAGATTCCCGGGAAGCGGTCCAGCTTAATGATTTAACTTATAAATTAACCGAGTTCCACAACCACTTGATGTATAGCGCCATCGCCTACAGGAGCGATTACATTGCCTTCTACAGCTACGCCATCCAGCGTCAGACTTGCCACGCCTTTGGATACATGGTTCGGGTTCTTGATGGTAATGACATAGGTGTCACCACGGAATACACGGGTGATTTCGAAACCATCCCATGCGGCAGGAATACATGGATCCACTTTCAGGCCGTTAAAGTCGGCTTGAATACCGAGAATGGCTTGTGTAATTGCTACATAGTTCCAAGCAGCTGTACCAGTCAGCCAGGAGTTCTTCGCTTCCCCGTGACGCACAGCATCTTTACCGGCGATCATTTGCGAATACACGTATGGCTCCATACGGTGAACTTCACTGATGTCCTCCAGGTATGCAGGAGCGATTTTTTTATAGATATCGAATGCTCTGTCGCCATGTCCCAGTACGGTTTCAGCAATCATGATCCACGGGTTGTTGTGGCAGAAGATACCTGCATTTTCTTTGTAGCCCGGAGGATACGTCGAAATTTCACCCAGGTTCAGATAATACTTGGAGTATGGAGGCTGTTGTAAAACGATACCGTAGTCAGTATCCAGACGTTCTTGCACAGAAGTCAGCGCTTTGGCAGCTTGACCGTCTTCAACACCGATACCCGCCATTACGCACATACCTTGCGGCTCGATGAAGATTTGGCCTTCTTCATTTTCTTTACTGCCGATCTTGTCGCCATAGTGGTCGTAAGCGCGCAGGAACCAGTCGCCGTCGAAACCGTGGGTCAGGGTAATTCCGCGCATGTTCTCGATCTTGGCTTCTGCATCTGCAGCAACGTCGGTAAGTCCGCGCATGCGGCAGATTTCTGCATAGTCCGGTCCAACGAAGACGAACAGACCCGCGATAAATACAGATTCCGCTACGCGGCCTTCAATGTTGGCAGTCGTCTGGAACGATTCGCCCGGCTCGGTGGAGAAGCAGTTCAGGTTCAGACAGTCATTCCAGTCCGCACGCCCGATCAGCGGCAGGCCATGAGGTCCCAGGTTATTGGTAACATGTTCAAAAGAGCGTTTCAGATGCTCGAACAGGGTAGCGGTGTTGTCCGGATTGCTGTCGAAAGGAACTTGCTCGTCCAGAATCGATGTATCGCCGGTTTCCTTGATGTAAGCAGCTGTTCCGAGGATCAGCCAGAGCGGGTCATCGTTAAAGCCGGTTCCGACTTCATTGTTGCCTTTCTTGGTAAGCGGCTGGTATTGGTGATACGCGCTGCCGTCTTCAAACTGGGTAGCGGCGATATCCAGAATACGCTCTTTGGCACGCTCAGGAATCTGATGCACGAAGCCGAGCAAATCCTGGTTGGAGTCGCGGAAGCCCATGCCGCGGCCAATGCCGGATTCGAAATAGGAAGCGGAACGGGACATGTTGAAGGTAACCATACATTGGTACGGGTTCCAGATGTTAACCATGCGGTCGAGCTTATCGTCACCGCTTTGGATTTGATATTTGGACAGCAGGTTGTCCCAGTGTGCAGCCAGAACAGCCAGGGCAGCGTCCACTTGAGCATCGGTAGCGAATTGTTCGATAACAGCCAGCGCCGGTTTTTTGTTGATGACATTCAGTGCTTCCCATTTCTCATCTTCCGGGTTCTCGATATAGCCAAGTACGAAGATGAAGCTTTGCTCTTCGCCTGGTTCCAGCGTGATGTTCAGTGCATGGGATCCGATTGGGGACCAGCCGCTTGCTACTGAATTGGTAGCTTCACCGGCAGCTACAGCCTGTGGAGCGTCCAGGCCATTGTACATTCCTACGAAGGATTCGCGGTCTGTATCAAAGCCGGCGATTTCTTTATTTACAGAGTAGAACGCGTAGTGGTTTCTGCGCTCACGGTATTCGGTTTTGTGGTAGATGACGGATTCCTTCACTTCAACCTCGCCGCAGCTCAGGTTGCGCTGGAAGTTGGTCATGTCGTCTTGTGCATTCCATAAGCAGAATTCAGCAAAAGAGAACAGCTTCACGGATTTCTTCTCTGTGCCGGTATTCTTCACTACAAGGCGGTGTACTTCAGCATTGTGACCCATTGGTACAAAAGCAAGCTGATTTACGGAAATGCCATTGCGTTCGCCAGTAATGGAGGTGTAGCCCAGACCGTGGCGGCACTCGTAGAAATCGAGATCGCGTTTAACCGGCATCCAGCCCGGTGTCCAGAAATCACCGTCATCATACAGATAGTAGTAACGTCCGCCTGTATCCAGCGGAATATTGTTATAACGGTAACGGGTAAGTCTTCTCATCCGGGCATCCCGGTAGAAGGTATAACCCCCGGCAGTATTGGAGATAAGACCGAAAAATTGCTCGTTACCAAGGTAATTGATCCATGGGTAAGGTGTTTTTGGAGTGTTAATGACATACTCTTTGTTAATGTCGTCAAAGGTTCCGAATTTCATAAGAGAAAAGTCTCCTTTCGATTGTGAACGCGCGTTTATAAATCTGTTAAAAAAGTTCCCCGGGGACAGGGAGTGCTAATCGGAATCCACCATGAGAGGATGTTCTTATCCTTCAGCGGGATTCCGGGAAGATGCCAGGCTTGTTCGCTTCGGAAGCAAGCCCGCATACTTCGATTATTCTTTTGCAAAACTCTTGGGAGCCTGGCAGGAATCCCGCTCCACGAGCCGTGCCGGGAAGCTGATGGTACTGAAGGTCGGCTGCTCTGCATCGCACAGCTCGATAACCTTCTCCACCGCAGCCTTGGACATTTCGTAGATCGGCAGCCGCACTGTAGTCAGCTTAGGCTGAATACGGGAGGCCATCTGCACATCGTCGAAGCCGGCGACGGAGATCTCCTCGGGAATCGATATTCCATGCTCCGAGAACGCTTCCATAGCCGAAATGGCCATGTCGTCATTGGATGAGAAGAATGCGGTTGGAAGAGCTTCACCGGAGGACAGCAATTGCTGTATCTCCTGATAAGCCTGCTCCTTCAGGAAGTCACCTTTCAGGATGAACCTTTCGTTCAGGGGCAATCCGTGTTTCTTGAGCGTGTCCTCATAGGCCGTATAACGTTCCCGTCCGGAGTACGTATTCATTTGTCCGCAGATAATGCCGATCTCACGATGTCCAAGGCTGATCAGATATTCTATGGCTTCCACAGTACCCTCATAATCCTTGGAATTCACAATGGCCAGATGATTGCGGTCCAGATGCTCCGACATGATCTCCGAAATGTCGTAATCAATAAGCACGAGCGGGGAGTGTAGTCCTACCATTTCCCGGACGATATCAATGTCCTTCTGCGTGCCGACGATGATGCCGCCGTCAATCCGCTTTTGCAGGAAAGCCTGCTTGACCTTGAGAAAATCGTCGGGAGAGTAAACCGTATGAATCAGAACATAACAGCCGCGTACGTTCGCCGTATCAACAACGGCATCCACGAAGGGGGCGAAGTAATTGTTCTGATAGATCCGGGTCGTATTCTCCTTCTCGTTCATGCTGATGGCGAACAATCCGATGGTATCCGTCTTCTTTCCGGCCAGTGCCCGGGCGAAGCTATTCGGTTCATACTGGTGCTGCTCAATGACCTTGAGCACCTTGGCTCGGGTTTCTTCAGGGACATTCGAGTAGTTGTTGATCACACGGGATACCGTACTGCGGGATACCCCGGCGAGCTTAGCTATATCTTCGCTGCGCATATTGTCCCCTCTTTCATAAACGCGCGTTTATGAACCTATTGTAAGATAAAGCGGCTAAGAAATCAATCGCTGAATTAGAATAAATTGCATTGCCTGAATGCTGAGAATAAGTTACAAATAAATACAGATAGAAACTGATACAAGCCGGTAGATGAGTGAGAGGAGACAGTACCTGTGATTCTTGAAACGGAAAGGCTAATCATCAGGGAGTTTGTTCGAGAGGATGTTCATGCAGTACATACCTATGCCTCAGATCCGGCTGTCGCTGTGCACATGATCTGGGGACCTAATACTCTGGAAGAAACCGAAGGATTTATAAATTGGGTAATGGACATACAGCAATCGGCGCCCCGCAAGGCTTTCGAATTCGCTGTAGTCCTTAAAGAAGGCAATCAATTGATTGGCGGTTGCGGAATTCACACCGGTGAACCCCGGGAAGGCGAAATCGGTTACTGCTTCAATCAGCAATACTGGCGCCAAGGTTATGGTAATGAGGCTGCCAGAACCTTGCTGGAGTTCGGGTTCTGCGAGCTTGGGCTACACCGGATATATGCCACTTGCCGGCCGGACAACATAGGATCTGCCAAAGTTATGCAATCCATCGGTATGACTTACGAAGGACACTTAAGAGAGCATAAGTGGCATAAAGGGAGATGGAACGACTCCTATCTGTATGCCATTCTGGAACAGGATTACAAACCGCTTGCCTAAATGGGCAGGCGGTTTTGTGGTTTCACCCAAGCAAGCGGGGGTGAAAGTGCATATCTTAACTTTGTGTTTAATCATAAAGGAGGAATCAACATGAGTTGTGGTTGTGAAAATAACAATCCAGTTGTCAGTCCCTTTACTTCTACTGGCGCAATCCTGGTACTGTTCATCTTGCTGGTCATTATCTCGAGAGCGTTCGTGATCTAATCTTTAGCCCCGCTTAGCCATACACATCCGCCAGTTCCCTTGCTGGCGGATGTGTTTTTAAATTTATAAAAGAAGGGCAAAACCAGCAACAGCAAAAAACGCGCCAACCCAAATGGCTGCCGCTCCCGAAAAAGTTACTGCTTCGATATAGGCTTCGCTGGGTTCACCATCACCTTTTACCTTCCAGCCTTCATTCATCCGCCAGCCAAAAGTAGGGTTCCTGCGAATAAACAAGCCGTAAGCAATGACAGAGAGGCCAAGAATCATGACAAAAATACCGGCAAACATGTGATCAGCTCCTTTGTATAATTCTACGTCAATGATTGTGAAACGTTGCAGTGCTTGCTCCGATTGAATTCATTCACAATAACGGGCTAATGTGCATATGCTTGCTGGTAGAACACTTAGAAACTACTGGAGGGTTTAGCTATGTATAGGGTATATCCGTATTGGTTCCGATCACAATTTGTTCCCGTGTGGGCCACTTCTACTCAAGATGCAATTGAATTAATGAAGAGTTCAGTCCAAGGGGAGCGCAATGACGAACTTTTTTATGATCAACTCATTCAACTTGCTCCGAACCACGAACAAGCTGAAGTGATCACATCCATTCGAAATGATGAACGAGGACATAATCGAATGTTCCGGCAAATGTACAGGGAATTAACTGGACATGAGGTGACAGGAGTCAGTAATGAAGTCCCCGAACAGGTTAATTCTTATATCGACGGGTTACAAAAAGCCTTCCAGGGTGAATTGTCTGCAGTTGAAAAGTATCGGAAGATATGGTTTGGCCTTCCGTACGGCATTTATAAAGATACCTTGTATGGCATAATTCTCGATGAACAAAAACATGCAGCGAAGTATAACAATTTATTGCTACAGAATTCTGTTGCAATTCAGAGGTAATTTCACAATAGTATACCTCCAATAAAAACACACCCGCCTTGTCGGCGGATGTGTTTTATTTGAGATTGCATAATTCTGCTTCAATGATTGTGAAACGTTGCTGTGCGTGGTATAACGAAAGCATTACATAGAATATTTTTACAAACTCAATCGGTCGACTTATAACTTACAGGAGTGATTGTATTATGCATGGTTACATAGGACTCGATGGCAATCAGGTGATCCCGCCTATATACGAGTTTGGTACTTTTTTTAGAGATGGTATAGCTGCGGTTAAGCTGAACAATAAGATGAGGTTCATTTCAACATCCGGAGAAACTGTACTGGAAACAGATTATTTTTCAGCAGGGAATTTTTCTTGTGGCCGTGCGTTGTTTCTAAGTAAAAACGGCAAGTTTGGTTATCTGGATATGCAAGGAGAGATTGTTATTCCTCCGACGTTTGATTACGCCTACGATTTTTCAGATGGATACGCAACTATTCACGTACGTAAAGGCACTTCAACGGGGAGAGCATTCATTGATGTTAATGGGAACTTTATTCATGATCAGATACATACGAACTCGATGCACTTCAGAGATGGTATCGCATCCGTAGAGCACTCTTCTGGTAAGCATGGATGCATTAATGCAGCCGGAGAGTATGTAATAGAGCCTATATCTGACAGCTATATTTTCTTCTCCGAAGGGCTCGCACCAATAAGTATAAAAGGAAAGATCGGTTATATGGACCGCAAGGGTGAGATCGTCATTCCACCACGGTTTGGTTATGCCGGTAATTTTCACGATGGGATTGCAATAATTATCAAGCGAAATAAATGCGGATACATTAACAAATTAGGTGAAATTATTATCGAGCCTAAATTCAATGACGCGGAGGATTTTTATGAGCAGCTGGCCCCGGTAAAGGTTGGAAGAAGTTGGGGATATATAAATCCAGAAGGAGAATTTGAGATTGAACCCAAATATACGGGCGCGTCATGTTTTATTGAGGGCATAGCGAGTGTACATGAGAAGAAAAATATTAAGCTGATGAAACGTAACATGGAAATGATAGACCTGGGGGAACAGTACGAGAGGCTGGATTATTTTTCAGAAGGTCTTAGCTGTGTGACGCTACGGGAAAAAAGAAAACCGTATCCGATCACAAGTCATACTTCAGTGGTAAGGTTCTACGCACCTTAAACACCATAATTATAGCAAAAATGGCGTACGGTCCTCTTACTGAGATCGTGCGCCATTTCCCTTTTACAAGAGTAAAGATTAGTCAACTTTCAGGCTCGAAGCAACCTTTGAAGCGATCTTATTAGTTAAGAATAACGATGGAATGATTAGCACAACCATGAGAATACTCGCTGTTAAGAAGCCGGATTGATAGGCGGATGCCAAATGGGCAGCATCCATCTTCGCGAGATCCAACTGACTGGCGACAATGGTCGCCAATACGGCTGAGCCGAAGGCACCGCCGATATTTTGCACAATCCGGGTGGCGATACTGGCTTGTGGAATTTCAGTTTTGGAGAGGCCTGTATAGGCATCACTCATTAATGGAAGCGTGACTCCGCCAACGCCGATGCCGCGAATGAAGAGTATAATCGCTATGATCCAATACCCCGTGTTTTGATCGATCCAGACGAAAGGAAGGGTTCCGGCTAAAGATATGACAATCGAGATGAGGACAACAATCTTGGCGCCAATTCGGTCAATCATTATCCCGATTAAAGGTCTTGCAAGCAACATGCCTATTCCCTGAGGAATTAAAGATAATGCAGCTACAATGATGGAATCGTTGCGAACATTTTGAAATAAAAGTGGCAACAGAAGCATTGGACCATTCGCAGCAATTCCCGCAAGAAATAAGCCACAGAAGGATGCGCTGAAGCTACGAAACCTAAATAAATTCAAAGGCATGATTACTTTTTCCTCATTTTTAAGTGCGTAAATTACATAGACGATGGTTAATAAGGCCCCCACAATGACGAGCGTTATGGTCTTCGTATTATTAAAACCGGCCATCCGCGCTGCTGCAGTAATACCATAGATAAAACTAACTGAAATACCACCGAGCACTAAGATCCCGAACCAATCAAGCTTTGCTTGTTGATTTGAAGGGGGGAAGCTTGGCAGCTTCGTAAAGACAAAGTAGAGGGTGATGAATACCACCGGAACATTGACGAAGAAGATCCAATGCCATGAGAGATAATCGACAAGAACCCCGCCAATTACGGGCCCGAGAATGGGTCCAAGAACGATGGGGAGACCTACAATGGACATTAACCGGCCGAGTTTATCCTGGCCAGCTGCTTGAGCTGCTTGCATTAAAAGTGTTGTTAACAATGGCAGAATCAAACCGGCGCTAAAGCCTTGAACCAGACGGAATACAATCATACTGGCTAAATTCCATGAAAGTCCTGAGGTAACCGAACCCACGAGAAAAATGATTTGTGCGGCGATATAAACCTTTTTTCCATCAAAGCGCTGAATGAGCCATCCGGAAAAGGGGACGGCTATTCCTGTAGCTAATACATATCCCGTTACGATCCATTGGATATGGTCGAGTGATGCATGAAAAGATTTAGCAAACTCATTTAGCGCTATATTCACCATGGTTCCATCTAACATGGGGGCAATAACTCCAAGGACAAGCACGATTGCAATGGTTAATAAAGACTTCGGGATTTTTTCATCTACTTTTGTGGCCATGACAAAAGCTCCTCTCTAATTAAGGTACAAATTGAACCTTATTTCCATAACGAACTATACATCTAAACGAAACAAGTTGCAATACTTGTTATTGAAGATGTCATTTGTATTTTGAATTCATGCTATATTGGACTATATAGAATCTGTGAGGAGCTTTGAAATGCCAAGTATAAGAAGACGAGGGAAAGAGCTTGAAAGCGCAATAATGGAAGCGGCTTTTGAGATTTTTCAAACTTTCGGATATCAAGAGATGACATTCCAAAATGTTGCGAAAAAAGCGAAGACTAGCCGGACGGTATTGTACCGCCAGTATGAAAGCCAAATGAACTTACTACATGAAATGGCTCATTATCGCTTATCACAAGTGTTTGGAGAGCCTAATTTATTAGACCTCATAGAAGATCACGGAAGCTTGCGAGCAGATCTGCTCTCAGCGTTAACGATTTATCAGCGCTTTTTGGATGCGATTGGACCAGAATTGTTTAGTGCTGTCTTGTTAGAGTTAAGCCGGAAGCAGGATAACTGGAATGAGATCTTCATTCATGCGAGAGAAAAAAATGGACTGGTTATACAAAAGATTCATGGGTTTGCCAAAGAGCGTGGAGAAATCAATTATGATTTCACGGATATGCAATTGCAGCTGCCTTTTAACTTGATGAGATACGAATATATGGTTCAAGGTGGAACACTTGCCGAGTCCTATTTGAGCTTATTAGTTGACGAAGTGTTACTGCCTGTTTACTTAAACGACAAAGAGAAGTCCCGTTAGGACGGTCCACAAACTTCTTGTTATACAGCGCGCGTGACAAACCGTTGATCTTATATAAAATGGGGCAGATGCATTCTAAACTTGTCCTTTACCTTAATGAAAAAAGGAGCAGCTGCTTTTGTGGTCAAGACCCCATTTAGTAGACATTGAAAAAAGACCTAGGCTACAAGCTGATTCCTGTACTCAACAGGAGTCAGCTTGTTTA
>NZ_JBGJZO010000016.1:0-100814 GCF_042610485.1 Paenibacillus oryziterrae
CGGCCTCAGTCCCATTGAATTCAGGACCAAGACCGCTTAGCTATCTTTTATTTTTTGTACTGTCTACTTGACGGGGTGCAGTTCAGATTGCTACAGGAACACCCTTTTTAACGTGGTATAGAACTCTGTTTATCTTATATCTGAAGCACGGCTGCGCAAGGCAAGTGCGTCCTCTCCACTGCGCAGAGTCAGCTTTGACAACTGAACCCCAAGAGAGGAAGCGAGAATGGCCAGCATCGTACCTCCCAGCATATCCGTCAGCCAATGAATACCAAGATAGAAAATGCCGAATACGATAACGACCGCTGAAATACCGGTAATTACCATCCACCGCCGATTGCCAGAACGGAGTGCAAGTAGTGCCATGGTTACGGAGATGGAGGTGTGCAGGCTCGGGAAACAGTTGTCTAGCCCGGACAATGCACGGTATTCTTGTTCAAACCTAGGGAATACATCCAGCATAACGAATCTGACACCCGCCTGCGGATACGACCAAACCTCATTAACGGGTAAGTAAAGATAGAATGGTATAGCAATCGCATAGTTTAAAATAATTGCATAGCAAGTCGCATATAACATCAGCTTATTGTTATCCATGGCATATACGCCAATGGAGGCGGCGATTACTGATTGAAGCATGAAGATATAGAAGAAGACGATGATTGGCGTAAGCCATGGACTATAAAATAGCTGCTGTACTCCTTGAACAAAATGACCTTCCATCCCAAAAACGAACCCGGTAAAGTCGGAAGCCAGGTGCATCTTTTTCTCGATCTGGAGTTCGTATTTATTCAAGGCTAGCACACCGAACATACCGGCAAACAGCAGAACAAATTTATAGGACCGTAGCATCTCTTTCCCAATTGCAACCAAAACGGTTAAGGGATTGCGACGCGTGGTTATCCAAATCAGTAACACAACAATGACAGCAGTGAAAAGCGATATGTGATTCATAGATTGGTAAAGCAAAACATTCAAGGCCTCCTTGATTCCTAAGTAAATATGCTGAACACATTTTATCATATTTTCGGAGAGACCGTTTTGTTTTACCAAAAATTAATTTATTATGCCTTCTGCAGATTTACTCCGAACATCCCGCCAAGTGCGCCTAACATTGCTGCTGCAAGAACCCAAAGCATCCCTGTCCCGCTAAAAGCGCTATCGAGGGCCAGAAAGCCCACCACAAGAATAATGATTCCATAAATGACGCCCGTAAGCCCGCCCTGGTACCAGCCTTTGTGGCCTGCTCTTTGTCCGGCTGTAAGTCCGCCTAGTGTAACAGCCAAACCATGAATGATGTAAGTATAAATGGAAAGATCCTTCTCCTGAAGCCCGCTGCCCCAAAGTAGCAGAGAAAGCACAAGGGCTCCCAGCAGCATCCAGAGGAATGACCGGCAGATGCCGGATAATACAGGGTTAGTTATTTTCCAAGAGAACAGGCGCCGGATGATGGACATGGTACAGCCTCCTTTTAATAATAAACAGGTTACTATTCATTCTATGGGTCGGCTTGCCCCAATAGTACAAGACCTGCAGAAGCAATTTTACCAGTAATTAATAAGGCAGGTTCCGAATGTTCCCCGCACATGGCGGTCAGACTAGAACTACATTGTCAGACCCGCCGGAAATTGGCGAGAGGCTCTACAGAAGGAGGGCGGAGCAATATGTTCCAGCATATTACCACACACATTTTCCTCACCGTGCTGATGTATTTCTTCATTTTCCTGAGTATGCGCATTATGGGCAAGCGTGAAATCGGGAAGCTTTCAGTGTTTGACCTGACCATTTCCATTATGATTGCCGAAATCGCCGTGTTTGTCATCGAGGATATTGAACGGCCTATATACGATGGCGTAGTACCCATGGCTACATTGGTTCTGATTCAAGTGTTAATAGCCTGGCTGAGCCTTAAGAGCAGAAAGCTACGGCTGTTCATTGACGGAAGACCCAGTGTTCTAATCTCAGACGGCAAGCTGGACCAGAAAGAGATGTGGAGACAACGATACAATATTGATGATCTCCTGCTGCAGCTGCGGGGTCAGAATATCGATAGCCCGGCAGATGTGGAGTTCGCGATTCTGGAGACTAGCGGGCAGCTTACTGTCATTGAAAAGTCAAAGGATGTCTCCTCCTCCAATCAGTCCGGTAACAGCAACGTCAATGTGAACACAGGGGATGAAGACGGCTCCAGGAAGCAGCAAAACGAAGGCTACAAACTTCCACATAGCAAAATCAGATATGAGGGTCTTCCGATTCCACTGATTATGGACGGTAAAGTGCAGGATGCTAACCTGGAGATGATCGATAAAAACCTCTTTTGGCTGAGAAGCCAAATCCGCCAGAAGGGTGTACAGGATTTCCGTGAGGTTTTTCTATGCTCCATAGATCATAAAGGTCAGATTTATGTAGACCCCAAGGATTCTGACTAAGGCTACAGCCAGCGGTTAAAAATAGGGAATCGCCGGAGATCTCTTATAGAAATGAGTCCCGATGTAAAGCTTACAATCAGGTAAATGATGCTGCCAATCATAGCTGCGAAAAGAAACTGTAGCCATTGTGTGTCTGTGATAAGGATGGAAATATAGGTGTATTGCAGCCCTGCACCCATAATGATCATGGCTGTCCCGGTTTTGAATAAATCCATGAACCGTACAGATAGAGAGATGAGTGAAATAACACTATACCCGTGCAGCAGCGTGACCAATATACTGTTGACGATAATGGCAATAATTGCACCGTAGATTCCATACTCAGGGCGTGAGGCAAGAACAATGATAAGTATAATTTTGACTACTGCACCGATTAAAGTGTTAAACAAGGCACGGCCAGGGCGTTCCATGGCTTGTAGCGCTGCCTGAAGGGGTGCCTGAACGTAGAGGAAAAGCGCAAAGGGAGCCATCATCCTGAGCATGGGAGCGGTCTCCGCATTGCCGTATAGAAGTGTACAGAGTGGATCAGCCAATATGTACATGAAAACAGAAAAAGGTGCTCCCGTTACAAGTGCAAGTCGAAGAGCCTGATGCATTCGTTTATGGATGGTTGGTAAATCTTTTCTTGCTGCTGCTTCCGAAAGTGATGGAACAAGAGAGACTGCAAGTGAAGAGGTCAGTGCTCCCGGAAGCAGAAGGAGTGGGATAACCATACCCTGCAGAGCTCCATATTGGGCTGTGGCAACAGCGGTGACTATACCGGCAAAAGCCAGGCTTCGTGCTGTAATAATCGACTCCAGCAGATAAGAGAAGGAGCCGACCAATCTTCCGGTAGTAACTGGAATGGAGATGTTGAGCAGCCGGCGCAACACGCCATTGTGTTCCGGAGGATAAGGTGCCTGAGCAGGATCTATCAATACCCCGACCAGCGGATTGTTCGATTGAAGCTCCTTTTTATCTTTTCTTATCCCGGAATAATACTGCCAGAGCAGCGCAAACATCCCGGCGATCTCCCCGACCGTTACCCCAAGCATTGCACCCGCAGCAGCATAACCTATCCCTCTGGGAAGCAGCAGCCATGAGAACCATAGCATGAAACATATGCGGATTACCGTTTCCAGGACTGAGGATAAAGCCGATGGAATCATATTCTGCTTCCCCTGAAAGTAACCCCGGTAAACCGCAGAAACCGCTACGATGCCAATCATTGGTGTCATTCCGATAAAAGTATAGTAGACACGGCTATCCGTCAGAATCTTCTCTGAAACCCATGGAGCGCCAAGTAGCGCGAGGATTGTAAATACAATTCCCAGACCCAGGCTCAGTCCGAGACCGGTCCGGAGGATCTGGCGGGACTTTTCTGGCCGCTGCTCCCCTTCAGCCTCTGCTACCATTTTGGCAATCGCAAGCGGGATGCCTCCTGTTATTATTGTGACCAGTACCAGAAAAAAGGGATAGCCGAGTTGGTAAATCCCCACCCCCTCTGCACCAATGATGCGTGGCAGCGCAATACGTGGAATAAATCCCAGTACGCGGTTCAGGATTCCTGCGGCCAGCAGGATCAATGTTCCTTGAATAAAGCTTTGTTTCCTCAAAGGGCACACCTTCTTCCCAACATGGAATGGACAGGTTTGAACTTGTCATTAATTATGGATATGCAGGTCCTGTCCATTATCATGCTTTTCTTTGTGGAGTAACATTTTATGTGGGTAAGAAGGAATGGACACTTGATAGTCGAATTTATTAGAAAGTGCAGATCAACATACGATGTGCTTGGAGGTGTCAACACGTGGAATCGGAACACAGGGAATATGACAAGCTGAGTGGAGAAATCGAAGCCATGTGTACCAGCAAGGCGGAGGAATTCAGGCTCCTCGGCTATGAGTATGTGACCGGCAAAGATATTTGGGACTGTATTAGCCGGAATTATGCCAAAGAAGGCACACCACCCCTACACAAGATGGTAAATGATATTTACTCCTTAAAGGTAAATAGTTATATGAACTATTTAACAATTGCCGCATATCGGGGCCAAAACTGATAAAAGGAATGAATTTCTTTTGCAAACGTCTACACAGTGGCGTAAAGTAGGAGTGTAACAATCTCACATATCCTGTAAAAACGGATGGCTTGCTTGCAAAATGCTGAGCTGGCCGTTTCTTTTTGTGAGTGTAGCCAGCTATGGGAAAATAGAATTTGTCAATGTCCCCTTGAATTGACGGTCTTTTCGCACGTGGCTATAATAGGAATATTGAGTTAATGAAAGGGGAACTAGCAAGAGCATGAAAAGACTTGTGAGCTTCATTGTTACTGTGGCGGTCTTAATCGGCGTCATGGTATTTACGACTCCCGGATTATTGGACAGTGTCCGGCTCGGCCTCGACCTGAAAGGCGGATTTGAGATTCTGTATCAGGCGGCACCTATGGAAGAAGGACAGGCCGTCACCAAGGCTTCACTGCTAAAAACAGCGGAGAGCCTAGAGAAGCGCGCTAATGCGCTTGGAACAAGCGAACCGGAGGTTACAACCGAAGGGACAGACCGCATTCGCCTGAAGATTGCTGGTGTAACGGATGAGAAAGCAGTCCGCGAGAAGATGAAAGAACCAGCGGTTCTGACCTTCAGAAGTGCTGCTCCCGAGGATGCTGCTGGTAAATACAGCAAGATTGAACTCGTCGGCAGTGACTTTGTGGAAAATGCTGCTGAAGTCGGCCGGGATAATCTGAATCAGCCGACGATCAATATTAAAGTTAAGGACAAGTCCAAGTTCGCTGAGCTGACTAAACGTCTTCTTGGCCAGAATCTTGCAATCTACCTTGATGAAGTCAAGCTTTCGGATCCGGTAGTTCGCGCTGAGCTTACAGACGGCAGTGCTACTATTTCCGGCAACTATACGATTGATGAAGCCCGTGCTTTGGCTGATACAATCAATTTAGGTGCATTGCCATTGAAGCTTACCGAGAAATATTCGCAAAGCGTTGGCGCTACACTGGGTAAGCAATCTCTTGATCAAACCATTCAAGCAGGCCTTATCGGCTCGCTCTTCATCCTGATCTTTATGATGGGGATGTACCGTCTGCCGGGCCTTTTGGCAAGCTTTGCCTTGATCCTGCATACATGGCTGCTTATTCTTGTATTCGTTATTGCCGATTTCACCCTGACACTGCCAGGTATTGCGGCATTTATTCTAGGGATCGGGATGGCGGTTGACGCCAATATCATTACGAACGAACGGATTCGTGAAGAAATGCGCAGCGGAAAGAGTATCCTGTCTTCGGTTAAAGCGGGCAGCAAATCTTCCTTCCGTACCGTTATTGATTCCAACGTAACGACCATCATCGTTGCAGCTGTAATGTTCGCATTCGGTACCGGCGCAGTTAAAGGTTTCGCGCTGATCTTGATCGTGGAAATTGTGCTCAGTATCGCCACCAACCTTTATTTCTCCCGCTGGCTGCTGAACCTGCTGGTTAAAGCAGGCAAGCTGAACAAGCCTAAGCAATTCGGGGTAAAGGAGAGTGAAATCAGTGCGCTTTAAGAAAGAATTCGATTTTATACATTTAAGCAAATTTTTCTATATTTTCTCCACCGTTCTGACATTAATGGGGCTCGTATTCCTGCTCCTATTCGGTTTGAATTACAGTGTTGATTTCAAGGCGGGTTCCAATGTCGATGTTGCTTTATCCAAAAGCATCACGACAGATCAAGTTCTCCCTGCCATCAAAGATATTGGCAGCAGTGAGCCTGAAATTACGCAAGGCAACCAGCGGCTTAACATCCGCTATGACACAGAACTGGATGAGAAACAGGACACTGCAATTAAAGAAGCTATCCTGAAGCTGGATGACAAGGCGTCTTTCGAGATCAATACCGTTGATACCGAAATGGCTAAAGAGCTGGCCCGCAATGCAATTTATTCCGTGCTTCTCTCTTGTATCGGGATTATCCTTTATGTCAGTATCCGGTTTGAATGGCGGTTTGCTCTTGCAGCCATCGTCGCTCTGATCCATGATGCATTTATGGTAGTGGCGGTCTTCTCGATCTTCCGACTAGAGGTAGATTTGACCTTTATCGTCGCAGTACTGACCATCATCGGTTACTCGATTAATGATACCATCGTAATCTTTGACCGGATTCGTGAGAATTTGCGGTTTGGCAAGCAAAAGACCTATGCTGATATGAAGGCTCTGGTGAACAAAAGTGTGTCACAGACGCTTATGCGGTCACTATATACCGCATTTACGGTGTTCATTGCTGCGTTCTTCCTACTAATTATGGGCGGGGCATCCATTAAAATGTTCTCGCTTGCGATGGTAATCGGATTGCTCTTCGGTGCATATTCCTCAATCTTTATCGCAAGTCCGCTCTGGCTGGTCCTTAAGAAACGCCAGAAAACAAGTGTCAAGAGCAACACAGCTAAGGTATAAAACATCATTTTCCAGAAAGCCGCGTCAAAGGCGACGCGGCTTTCTGGAACTATAAGAGAGTATATTCATCTATACTGTCACTTATATTTTTGAGAAAAGGGTGTTACCACCACAAAAAGTGGTACATCTGCTTCTTTTAAATGATGCGATATACAGTTCACCATGAGACTACTTGTTAAGGGTAAGGAGGGGTTCAAATGCATGACAATCGTTCGCCTCAGAAAGAAACGGTGACCTGGACAGGGATCATTAGCGATGTTACCTTAGCGATTGCTAAGGGAGGTGTCGGATACGTTTCCGGCAGCAAGGCGTTAATGGGTGATGCTTTGTATTCAGGTGCTGACGCTGCTGCCAAGTTGGCGGAAGTACTTCCTTGGCGCACTGAATCTGGCCATAAGGGCAGAGCCTCCTCACGTTCAGAAGAGTGGGGCAATAAAGCTCCAATTGCAGCTATCATCTTTTCTGTCTTAATTCTAATGGGCGGTCTGCAAATCGCCTTCTCAGCCATTCGTGATTTAACGAGAGGGCATTTGTCATCTCCTGGAGAACTGTCACTCATAACCGTTCTCTTGTCTATGCTGCTTAAGGAAGCTGTGTTTCAATATCAGTACCGCTACTTCAAAAAGCTTGGTGACGGCAGTCATGCTGCTTATGCAGACAGTCACCGGTTCAGCCTGTATACATCGCTTATTGTCTTGATCGGAATCTTTCTATCCTGGGCAGGAGGTACGATGGGCTGGCATCCCTTGCTCTATATGGACCCCATCGCCGGACTTCTGACAGCGTGTCTGATTGTACGGAAAGGGTATGTGATGATTGCCAGTTCCTTATATGGCAAAGGAGTATTGGAGCTTCCACATGAGGATGCGGCCAATTTCATTGAGACTGTTCAACGTGTACGCGGGGTCATTCGTGTCGAACACCTGAAAGCGCTCGAGAAAGGCCGTTATGTGAATCTTCAGGTTAAAATCAGTGTTAATCCCCGTATTTCCATTATGGAGGCCCAGGATATTTCCGAGTGTGCCAAAAAACTGCTAATGCATCGTTTTGTACATGTGGGTGATGTTCATATGGATGTAGTACCTTATGATCCGGGTTATCCTTATAAAAGCAACCATGAGCTTGCAGATAATGACGAGGTTCCTACGCTACTGCAGTAGTGTTTATGGTGAGAGAAAGGTGAGTTCTATTGCTTCATCCTAAAACAAAGTGGCACTCTCCGGCCGCTGATTCCGAGGCAATAAAGGAATTGGCCCGGAGCCTTTCTATTTCTACGGTAGTGTCCTCTTTACTTATTACCCGGGGAATATCGACGCCAGAGAAAGCATTAGCTTTCATGAGTGGCGACGGAGATCAGCTTCATGATCCATTCCTGTTGAAGGGAATGTCAGAAGCGGTTCCGCGGATTCGACGTGCGATTCAGGATGGAGAGCATATACTGGTCTACGGTGACTATGATGCAGATGGTGTATCCAGTACGGCTTTAATGATTTTTTTACTGCGTCATATGGGTGCTTCTTTCGATATTTATATCCCACACAGATCCAATGAAGGTTATGGATTGCATAATCACGCTTTGGACTGGGCGCTTCAGCAGGGTGTATCCCTGGTCATTACAGTAGATACCGGGATTAGTGCGTATTCACAAATTGAATATGCAAATAGCCTTGGCATGGATGTTATTGTTACAGATCATCATGAACCGCCGGAACTACTTCCGCAAGCGTATGCGCTGATCAATCCGAAGCTGCCGGATTGTCCTTATCCCTTTAAGGGGCTCGCAGGCGTGGGTGTTGCTTACAAGCTGGCACAGGCTATGCTAGGGGCTGAAGTCCCTCCAGAGTGGCGTGAGATTGTAGCTATCGGAACAGTGGCTGATCTTATGCCCCTTCTGGGAGAGAATAGAGAACTGGTCCGGAGCGGACTGGGCAGCATGAAATCGTCCGGATTCCCTGGGATCCGAGCGCTGCTTGATACCAGCGGAGTGAATATGAGTACTGTAAATGCGGTGAATATTGCCTTTGGTATGGCTCCACGCATTAATGCAAGCGGTCGTCTGGATCATGCCGGACGTGCGGTAGCATTGCTTACTACGGATCAGCCTGAAGAAGCCACGTTGCTTGCCGGTGAACTTGATTTATTAAATAAAGAACGCCAATTCGTTGTAGAGAGAATTGTAACAGAGGCGATACTAAAGCTTGAACAGCGAATAGGAGAAGGACCGGTTCCCTCCGTTATTGTTCTTGCGGAGGAAGGCTGGAATGTCGGGGTAGTGGGAATTGTTGCTTCTAAACTGCTCGAAAGGTATTACCGTCCGGTTATCATTCTGGACATTCACCCAGAGACTGGAATGTGTAAAGGATCGGCCCGTTCTATTCCAGGTCTTGATATCCACGCTGCGCTCACTTCCTGCAGTGAAATGCTGGATCATTTCGGGGGCCATCCTGCTGCAGCCGGAATGAGTCTGCACCGGGATGACTTGAACGCCTTCGCAGCTGGAATGGAAGCTTATGCTTCAGCTGTGCTGACGCCGGAACACTTAGTGCCGGTCTTGACTGCCGATGCAGAGGTAGCTATAGCTGACTTGACACTGCAGAGTGCAGTTGAAATGGACAAGCTGGCCCCTTATGGAATGGCTAATCCAATGCCTCGCTTTATCGTAAGTGGAGCTATTGTTAAAGAGACACGTACCATGGGACAGGGCAATAAGCATCTGAAGCTGGTATTGCGCCAAGGGAATGATACGATTGAGGCGGTCGCTTTTGGAAAAGGTGATCTGGCGGCTGTACTTCCTTCCGGGACGGTTATAGATGTTCTGGCTGAATTGTCGGTTAATGAATGGAACGGGGTAAGGAAGCCGCAGCTGATGCTTCAGGATCTGGCAGTGCCGGATGTCCAGTTGTTCGACATGCGGGGTTCGGCTGACGCCATGCGGCAGGCCCAGCAAATCCGGGATGTTCTGCATCCTTATAGTGGTAATATTCCTTATCAGGCTGCAGCGGTTCTCCGTAAAGAGATGCATCCGTCCTTTGATCAATTGAAAGGCATATCTCTTTGGGTATATGATAAGGAAGCTGGAATCTTACCCGCCGCTGGGGAAGAAACAGCAGTTGAAGGAGAACGCATTTCCCTGCTATGTCTATTGGATATGCCGGAGTCGCCGGAACAGCTGCAGGCCGTAGCCGCCGCAGTTTCCAAAGCCGACAACATTGCGCTGCTGCATCCTGTAAAGGAAGGCAGAGAACGATTGCAGATTCCGACACGGGAACATTTTTCAACGTTATATAAATTGCTGGCATCCATAGCGGCAAGTTCTGTTCCGGAGCATGAAGTGCTGCTGCGGTTGAACCGTCAGTCATCATTGAGCATACGGATGCTGACCATGATGCTTGATGTCTTCGAGGAACTTGATTTTATTGAACGGAAACAGGGATTTATTTCGTTTGTGACATCACCTGCGGCGAAAAGCTTGTCAGCTTCGGAACATTATGTTAGACTGGGCCAGCTCGCTGAAATGGAGCGGTATTTCATGGAGAGCAGCCCATCGGAACTTCAGGATTGGATGATGGCTACCTACCTTGGAGTATCCTAGATAGATAATAGATTCACAACATAACCAGGAGATGATTATTTTGGATTTAAAGAACAGTATTCGCGTAATTCCTGACTTCCCTCAACCGGGAATCAGTTTCAAGGATATCACTACTCTGCTGAAAGACGGAGAATTGTACCGCCAAGCTATCAATGAACTTAAAGATATGGTTTCTCATTTGAAGATCGATATCATCGCCGGTCCGGAGGCTCGCGGATTTGTAGTTGGCGCACCTTTGGCATATGCTCTAGGAGTCGGTTTCGTGCCGATCCGTAAAAGCGGTAAGCTTCCTTATGAAACTATTGAAGTCGGTTACGATCTGGAGTACGGAAAAGACCGTCTTGCGATGCACACGGATGCGATCAAACCAGGTCAAAATGTGCTGATTGCCGATGACTTGCTCGCAACAGGAGGAACGATTTCCACTTCGGTTAATCTGGTTCAGCAACTCGGCGGTAACGTAGTCGGTGCTGCCTTCCTGATCGAACTTGTGGAGCTCGCTGGACGCAACAAGCTTCCAGATATCGAGATTATGTCTCTTCTTACTTACGAAGACTAATTCGAACTGAAGTTCGATGCTGTAATAGAAAAAGGTATCCTGGCTGCCATGTAAATGGCAGCCAGGATACCTTTTTTGTAATATTGACTATTCAGAACTAATTAATGAGCCGATTTCTCGCCGCTGTCTTCATTCGACAGGCCAAGTACTTCGATTAGCTTGAAGAGCAAGGAGAGAACCATACCTACGATTGTGGCAAGAGCCATACCTTTAAGCTGTACGCCTCCAACAGTAAGAGTTGTTCCACTGATACCCACAACAAGTACGAGAGTAGCGAGAATCATATTTGTTGCTTTGGAGAAATCAACCTTTTGCTCCACGAAAATACGCAGACCGGAAGCAGCGATAACGCCGAACAGCAGCAGGGATACGCCGCCCATTACCGGTGTAGGAATGTTTGCAATGACAGAGGAGAATGTACCTGAGAAGGACAGCAGAATGGCGATTATTGCCGCACCGCCGATTACGAATACAGAGTACACCTTCGTTAAAGCCATAACCCCGATATTTTCACCATACGTTGTATTAGGTGTTGATCCAACAAAGCCGGACAAGATTGTCGAGATACCGTTACTGAAAAGTGAGCGGTCCAGTCCAGGATCTTTGGCCAAGTCTTTACCAACAATATTACTGGTTACCAGCAGATGGCCGATGTGTTCAACAATAACAACGAGAGAGACAGGAATTATGGTCAGGATAACCGACCATTCAAAGGAGGGAGTAGTAATTGTGGGAGCTGCGAAAAAGTGTGCGTTGCTGATAGCAGCAGTATCAACTTTACCCATAATGTAGGCTAGACCGTAACCGGTCACAATACCGATGAGAATGTGAATGATTTTTGGAAAACCGCGGAAGAGTACTGCGCCAATAACTGTCACGCCAAGGGTGACCATTGATAATGTGATGGCACTGCTGTCAGGTGTCCAGTCAGTTGCCCCGGAAGGAGCGATCAATCCAGCCATTTGCGCTGCGACCGGAACAAGTTCAAGCCCGATGGTTGCTACGATGGCACCCATAACCGCCGGAGGAAAGACGACATCGATCCAGCCCGTTCCCGCATAACGGATAATCAGGGCTACCAGAACGAAAATAACGCCGGTGACAATAAAGGCACCGAGTGCAAGAGAAAATCCTTTTTGATGATCATCTGCATGATCGGTGAGCACGGCCATTACCGGAGAGATAAAGGCGAAACTGGAACCCAGATAAGCGGGAATCTTCCCCTTACAAATCAGGATATACAGCAGCGTACCAATACCGTTCATCAGCAAGATCATGCCGGGGTCAACCCCGAACAGGTTCGGAACAAGCACCGTACTTCCAAACATGGCAAACAAATGCTGCAGGCTCAGTAAAAATCCCGGTGCGAGGGGGAGCCTCTCGTTAACTTGAATTTCGCGTTGCAATGAAGTTCACATCTCTTTCTTGTCATGTGTGATGGTTCTTGTGGCAAACCGCCTTTACTAGATTAAATAGAACGAGGCATTTTTACAACACATTTTTATAGGCTGCCACGAATTTGTCCAAACTTGTACTTATAGCTGACAATAATGCCATGGTATGGGAAGTGTTGACGTAAAGCGTCGTAAGCGTCATAATTAATAGAAATCTTTCATACTGGAATAACTGTCTTAAACCTTAAGTGACGAACCTGCAGAAGACGCAAACCTGACGGGTTCATTTTATTATAGAAAGGAAACGGAAACCACGAGAATGGGCATAGAGCGATTAATTGATAAGGCCGGCACCTATATAAAAGAAAAAGATCTTCTCCGTATCCGGGACGCCTATGAATTTGCGGATCAGGCTCACCATGGGCAGGTGCGCAAATCGGGGGAGCCCTATATTCTGCATCCGCTGGCGGTAGCAGATATTGTCGTGAATATGCAGATGGATGTAATCTCCGTTATTGCAGCTCTTTTGCATGATGTTGTAGAGGATACGACGGTTTCACTGGATCAGATCCGGGCGAAATTTGGCGATACCTGTGCAATGCTTGTAGACGGCTTGACCAAGCTGGAGCGGATTCGCTTCCGCTCGAAGGAAGAGCAGCAGAATGAGAATTACCGTAAAATGTTTATTGCCATGGCGCAGGATATCCGTGTCATTGTGATCAAGCTGGCAGACCGCCTGCATAATATGCGGACTTTGAAATACCAGTCGGAAGAAAGCCAGCGCCGCATTTCGTATGAGACTCTGGAGATCTTCTGCCCTATCGCGGACCGTCTGGGTATCTCGGCGATCAAATGGGAGATGGAGGATATTGCTCTACGGTATCTGAATCCGCAGCAATATTACCGAATTGCCAATCTCATGCACAAGAAACGGGCGGAACGCGAGCAGTTTATCGACAGCGTTATTGGGCGCATCCGTGCCAAGCTGGACGAAATGGGTATCGAAGGCGATCTTTCCGGACGTCCGAAGCATATTTACAGCGTTTATAACAAAATGAGCACCAAAAATAAGCAATTTAACGAAATTTATGATTTACTAGCGATTCGTATTATCGTTGACAACATCAAAGATTGTTATGCCACTCTCGGTATTATTCATACGCTTTGGAAGCCGATGCCAGGCCGTTTCAAGGATTATATTGCTATGCCTAAAGCCAATATGTATCAGTCTTTACATACCACAGTGGTAGGGCCCGGCGGTGAGCCGACCGAAGTTCAGATCCGCACCTGGGAAATGCATCGTACGGCTGAATTCGGGATTGCCGCTCACTGGGCCTATAAGGAAGGGAGTACCAATACCGCTAATCCGGAGAACCGCATGCCGTTTTTCCGCGAAATATTGGAGCTTCAGCATGAGGCCAAGGATGCATCCGAATTCGTGGAATCCCTCAAAATGGACTTTTTCTCCGACCTCGTCTTTGTATTTACGCCTAAAGGTGAAGTCATTGAGCTGCCAGTAGGATCGGTGCCGCTGGATTTTGCTTTCCGGATTCATACAGAGGTTGGGAACCGTACGATTGGCGCTAAGGTGAACGGGCGTATCGTTCCGCTGGACCACAAGCTGAAGACAGGGGATATTGTAGAGATTCTGACCTCGAAGCATTCTTACGGTCCGAGCCGTGACTGGCTCAAGATTGCTCAATCTTCTCATGCCCGCAGCAAGATTAAGCAGTGGTTCAAGAAGGAAAAACGTGAGGAAAATGTCGAAAAAGGCCGTGAGTCCATCGAACGAGAGCTGAAACGCTTGGGCGTTGAGGTCTCGGAATGGATCTCGGATGATAAATTGATGGAAGCGGCGAAGAAGTTTGCTTTTAACGATGTGGAGGATATGCTGTCCGCAGTGGGCTTTGGCGGAATAACAGCAGCACAGATCGCTTCCCGCCTGACGGAGAAGCTCCGGAAAGAGCAGGAGGAAGCTGCCAATCATCTGGAGCTGAGCTCGGAGATGAAGGAGATCAAATCTTCCGGTGAGAAACGGACTCAACCAACCAATGGCGTTCGTGTAAAAGGGATTGACAACCTGCTCGTACGTTTTGCACGATGTTGTAATCCTGTGCCCGGCGACGATATTATCGGTTATGTCACCCGCGGACGCGGCGTATCCGTTCACCGTGAGGATTGTCCGAACATTCCGACGGATGGTGACGGAGAAGAAGCAGCACGGGTCATCGAAGTGGAATGGGAAGGCAGCATGGAGGCTAACTACAGCGTGGATATCGAGGTTACCGGCCATGACCGCAACGGCTTGCTGAACGAGGTGCTTCAGGCAGTCTCGGAGAGCAAAACCAACATTTCAGCAGTTACCGGACGTTCGGATAAGAATAAGATGGCGATGATTCATATGACGATCCTGATCCGCAATACAGACCATCTGCAATCGGTTGTGGACCGGCTCAAAAGGGTGAAGGATGTCTATACCGTGCATCGCATAATGCAATAAGTTCGAGGGAGTTGAAAGGCTGCAATGAGAGTAGTCGTGCAGCGCTGCAAGCAGGCTCAGGTTACTGTAGATGGAGCTGTAACTGGTGAAATTGGCGTTGGCCTAATGCTGCTTGTCGGTGTGACCCATGGAGATACAGAGAAGGATGCCAAATTCTTGGCGGATAAGGTAGCCAATCTGCGGATATTCGAGGATGCTGAAGGAAAGATGAATTTTAGCGTCATTGATGTTGGCGGAGCTATATTGTCCGTCTCGCAGTTCACCTTATATGGTGATTGCCGTAAAGGCAGAAGGCCGAATTTCATGGCGGCAGCTGCGCCAGGTGAGGCTGCTCAGTTGTATGATTATTTCAATCGTGAACTTGCTGGAGCCGGTCTTCGAGTAGAGACTGGAATTTTCGGAGCCATGATGGATGTGTCGCTGATAAACTGGGGACCGGTTACTCTGATCCTCGACAGCAAGGCATGAGATTCTGAAATAGGCTGAAATGATAATGTGAACAGAATTACGGATGAAGCACGTACCTTCCATAGGGACCTGCTCCATCCGTTTTTGTTTTGGTGTAATCTGGGTGGATAGAGCTTCTGTGCGCTGGTTAAACTGGAATTAACAGTTCTTAATACAGTTAGCAAGGGGTAAGGTTATGAGGCACTCACCAAAAGCCTGGATATGGAGAAATATCCCTCCGCTTGCGGTCGGAAGTTCAACTGAAGCCTGGGCGTCAGCAAAGAGTATGGAGACAGAAGGAGAAATATTGAATCTGAAGGGAAAAGGCCGCAATCTTCTGCCGCGTACTTAGAGTGCGGAAGGTGCAGCCTTTTTTTCGTCAACACGTGTAAAAAGCATGAGAGAGGGTAAATAAATGTCAAGAAGCAAGTAATCATAAGAGGAGGGAATATCAATGACCAGACGAATTCAAGCGTATTTCAGAACAGAAGACGAGGCGGAGGGTGCAAAAACAGCACTGATTGCGTACAACGTGGAAGGCCTTGATGTATGGCCTCTGACGGATCCCCTGGATCAGGGCCGCTTCAACACAACAGCCATGGCAGGGACTGCTGTGGGGACTACAGGAGGCTCAGGTTCACCACCTGCAGCTGCGATTGTGCCAGGGTTTACTAGCTCTGAAGTGTTTGATGATCGAGATCACCGCGCACCAGATGGAGAAATCCGGGAAAGCTCGGATGTCCGCGATGGTGACCTGAAGAATCTTCACTATGTAATGGAACTCAAAGCACCGGAAGAGCATTACAATGAGGTTGTCCATATATTACGGGGTAAACATGCTTTTGTTGAGGTATTCGATTGAGAAGAAACTGTTTATAATTAAAACGCTTTCTTTTCTGTAATATAACCGTAATATTACATTCATGATTCCTTAATATAGCATGTTTATAATAATGGCATGACCCCCTTTTTAATAATATATGATGATGGACCTGTAGCAATCGGCTGCAGGTCATTTTTTTATTTGAATTCAATATTCAGAATTTCGACAGTAAATCTGATTTCATTCCTTGACTTTAGGACAGTGGTTCAGTAAAATCTAACGTAATACGTTAAATTATAGTGTTTTGATGACGGGAACAAGTAATTCGGCCCCACAGCCTCAGAGAGGAATCCCGCTGAACCGGTAATATTCTAGTGAAGAATACCCGCCGTTTCTGCATGGCTGCAAGGATTCTGCCTGATGACCGGATGAATGACCTCCCCGAGAACGCACGGCGAAATAAGCATTATGCTTCCAGTAGCCGACTGCGCGTAGGCGGGCGTTAACCGCTTGAGCGGCTCCAGTATGCAGTATTGGACCGGAATGTGGGTGGTACCACGGGTGAATTATCGGCTAAGATAATCCCTCGTCCCTGTTTGTAATGAACAGGGCGGGGGATTTTTTGTTTTTTTTGAGTATAGGAGGGATAGATGTGGCTAAAGAAAGATTCGAGAAACCGACCGGCACACAGGATGTGCTTCCAGGTGCGGTAGAGAAATGGCAGGTTCTAGAGAGAAAAGCCAGAGAAGTGTGCCAACGGTTTAATTATAAGGAGATCCGTACGCCGATATTCGAGCATACCGGGTTATTTGAAAGAGGAGTAGGCGAAACCACAGATATCGTTGAAGGTGAAATGTACACCTTTAAAGATAAAGGAGACCGTGATCTGGCGCTCCGCCCGGAAGGTACTGCCGGAGTTGTACGGGCTTATGTTCAAAACAAGCTATTCGGGGAACCGGATGTCAGCAAGCTGTACTACATCGGACCGATGTTCCGTTATGAGCGTCCGCAGGCGGGAAGATACCGCCAGTTCCATCAATTCGGGATTGAGGCATTTGGAGCCGTGGATCCGGCAATTGATGCTGAGGTAATATCGCTTGGTTATCAGTTCTACAAAGATCTGGGTCTTAACGGAGTGCGGGTGGAGATTAACTCGGTCGGGAACGCGCCAAGCCGCGCGGCTTACCGGGAGAAGCTCCTAGGCTTCCTTAGACCGATGAAGGATCAGCTGTGCAGCGATTGCCAGCGCCGCATGGAGCGTAATCCGCTTCGTGTGCTGGATTGCAAGGTGGATCAGGATAAATTTACCGATGCACCTTCTATTCTGGACAGTCTGGATGAGGAGTGTACAGTTCATTTTGCAAAGGTTAGAGAACATCTCGATGTCATGGGCGTTGAGTATACCGTCAATACCCGCCTTGTACGCGGACTCGATTATTACACGCACACCGCGTTTGAATATAAAGCAGCCGGTATCGGATCGATTGATACGGTAGGCGGCGGCGGCCGATACAACGGTTTGGTAGAAGAGGTCGGAGGACCTGACCAACCTGGGATCGGATTTGGAATCGGTCTAGAGCGCATTCTGCTGATTCTGGAGAATCAAAAAGTGGAACTGGATGCGGTGAAACCGCTGGATGTGTATTTTGTGGCTCTCGGCGAAGAAGCTGACCTCGAAATCACCAAACAGCTGTTCATTCTCCGCAGCCTTGGATTCTCCGCTGAACGAGACTACCTGGGCCGCAAGATGAAAGCGCAAATGAAGTCAGCCGACCGCATGTCTGCGCGCTATACGGCGATTCTTGGCGAAGATGAGCTGAAGAACGGCGTCATCGCGTTGAAATCTATGGCTACCGGTGAACAGCGTACGGTGAAGCTTGAAGATCTGGGTGCGTCAATCGTATAGAAGAAGTGAGTAGGACTAAAGAGATATTTTAACCTTGAAAGGGTATGATAAATTATGCAAAGAAGCCATCACTGTGGACAATTAACGCCGGAACAAATCGGACAGACCGTAACCTTGAACGGGTGGGTTCAAACCCGCCGTGACCTTGGTGGCGTATTGTTCATCGATCTTCGTGACCGGAGTGGAATTGTACAAATCGTGTTCAATCCGGACTATTCCGGGGAATCTCAGCAAATTGCCGATAAAGTGCGCAGCGAGTATGTAATTGCCGTTAAAGGTAAAGTGGTTAAACGCGACGCCGAAACGGTCAATCCGAACCTTCCTACCGGCGAGATTGAAGTGCAAATTACTGATATTGAAGTGCTGAATGCTGCCAAAACTCCACCGTTCTTCGTTGAAGACGGAGTAGAAGTAGATGAGTCGCTTCGCCTTAAATACCGTTATCTGGATCTGCGTCGTCCGGAAATGCAAAAGACATTGCTGCTCCGTTCCAAAGCGGCGAAGATTTTCCGTGATTTCCTGGACAGCGAAGGTTTTATCGATGTGGAAACGCCGATCCTGACTAAAAGCTCTCCTGAAGGCGCACGGGATTACCTGGTGCCAAGCCGGGTGCATGAAGGCGAGTTCTTCGCGCTTCCACAATCCCCGCAAATCTACAAACAGCTGCTTATGGTGGGCGGCGTAGAACGTTATTATCAAATCGCCCGCTGCTTCCGCGATGAAGACCTTCGTGCTGACCGCCAGCCGGAATTCACCCAGGTCGACATTGAAACTTCCTTCATGTCCCAAGACGATCTACTTGGCATGATGGAGAAGTTGATGCAGCGCCTGTTCAAGGAAACGGTTGGTGCCGAACTTTCTCTGCCTTTCCAACGCTTGACCTATGCCGAAGCTATGGGTAAATACGGTTCTGATAAACCGGATCTTCGTTTTGGCCTGGAGCTTGTAGAGATGAATGATATTGTTGCAACCAGCGGTGTAAAAGTATTCGCCTCTGTCATCGAGAAAGGCGGCGAAGTGAAGTGTCTTAACGCCAAAGGCTGTGGCACTTGGACCCGCAAAGAAATTGATGATCTCGGACCTTATGCTGCACGTTACGGCGCGAAAGGACTCGCATGGATTCAAGTGAAAGACGGAGAATTCAAGGGACCAATCGTTAAATTCTTCTCCGAGGAAGAAATTGCAGCCGTGAAAGAGCGTACCGGTGCTGAAGAGGGAGACCTTCTGCTCTTCTCCGCGGATACCAAAAAAGTAGTGGCTGATGTTCTGGGTGCGCTTCGCGTGAAAATCGGACGCCAGCTTGGTCTGATCGATGATAATGTGTTCAAGTTCGCTTGGGTGACAGACTTCCCGCTGCTCGGCTACGACGAAGAGCAAAAACGGTATGTTGCAGAACACCATCCGTTCACTCGTCCGAAGGATGAGGATCTGCATTTGTTCGATACAGATCCGGGTGCGATCCGCGCACAAGCTTATGATATCGTGCTTAACGGTTATGAAGTAGGCGGCGGCTCCCAGCGGATTTACAAACGTGATGTGCAAGAGAAAATGTTCAATGCACTTGGCTTGTCACCGGAGCTCGCTTATGAGAAATTCGGATACCTGCTGGATGCGTTCGAATACGGAACGCCTCCGCACGGCGGGATCGCTTTTGGTTTTGACCGTCTCGTGATGCTGCTGTCCGGTCGCACGAACCTGCGTGAAACCATTGCCTTCCCTAAAACGGCAAGCGCTACGGATCTGCTGATGGATGCACCATCCCCTGTTGAAAGCTCGCA
This sequence comes from Paenibacillus oryziterrae, assembly GCF_042610485.1. Taxonomy (NCBI): domain Bacteria; kingdom Bacillati; phylum Bacillota; class Bacilli; order Caryophanales; family Paenibacillaceae; genus Paenibacillus; species Paenibacillus oryziterrae. The sequence goes on from NZ_JBGJZO010000016.1 coordinate 19,851, forward strand.
ATTGGAGCAATTACACATCAAGCTGGCTGTGAAGCCCGAAAAAGAAAAGAAATAACATACTTTACGCCCGCGAGCAATTCCCTGCTCCGCGGGCTTTTAAAAGGAGGCGGCACCCCATGCTGCATCAGTTCTCACGTACGGAGCTGGCGTTCGGACCGGAAGGTCTGGAGATTATGAAGAACAGCACGGTGGCAGTGCTTGGTATCGGAGGCGTTGGCGGGATGGCAGTTGAAGCCCTGGCACGCACCGGTATCGGGCGCATCATTCTGATTGACAAGGATGCGGTGGATATCACTAACATCAACCGCCAGATCCATGCACTCACCACGACAGTCGGGCAGAAGAAGGCTGATCTTATGGTGGATCGGATCAAGCTGATCAATCCGGAATGTGAAGCAATTGCGCTTAATATGTTTTACACGGAAGAAACCTATGAAGAGCTGTTCAAGCTGAAGCCGGATTATGTTCTTGATGCTTCCGATACGATTATTTATAAGGTTCATTTAATTAAAGAATGTCTGGCCCGGGGGATTCCGATGATTTCGAGCATGGGAGCCGCTAACAAGTTTGATCCTACCCGCTTCCAAATAGCCGATATTTCGAAGACAACGATGGATCCGATTGCAAGAGTCATCCGCCAGAAGCTGCGCAAGGAAGGTATCAAGAAAGGTGTGAAGGTGGTCTTCTCCACGGAAGCACCAATGAAGCCGCGCCAGGACGTTACAGACAAAATCGTTCCTGAAGATGCGCCGGACCGTCGTAAGGCGAAGCAGCCGCCTGCAAGCAACTCGTTCGTGCCTCCGGTAGCAGGCCTGATTATGGTCAGTGCAGCCGTCCGCGATTTGCTTGAAGCCGGTGGCGTTAGTCTGTAATTACTTTGTTAGACAACATAGTAGTACTCTAAGAACAGGATAAAAGGGCTGGCAGCCGGACTCCGGATGCTTCAGCCCTTTTGTTGTCATTATTTAAGCACTTGCCGCAAGTCGCGGACTGATTAATGGCATAATAGCCAAAGTGCATCAAGCACTGATTAGCCAGGTGAACTAAGGGGTAATAACCGCGGGCGGAACTTATTATTTATGGGGGTTTTTCTTAATGTTGAAAGCTAATTTTTGGCGCAAAAGCCTTGGCTTGGAGCCGGAAGATGATTGGAAGCGGGAATGGGCGGCAGGAATTCTGAGCTATTTTGCTTCCGTATATATCGTAATGGTCAATGCAGCCATTCTGCATGATGCGGGTATGCCGCTGCGGGCGGGGATGGTAGCTACACTGCTCACCGCCATCACAGGCTGTCTGCTTATGGCCTTTGGCGGCAAAACACCGATTATCGTGGTTCCCGGAATGGGGATCAACGCCTTTTTCACATATACGCTTGTTCATTCCATGAAACTGGATTGGCGTGAGGCGTTGGCGGTTGTCGTGGTAACCGGGGTTCTGTTCGCTGTTGTCGCGTTCACTTCACTGTACCGTATACTTAGCGATGCCATACCGCCGAACCTTCAGCATGCGATAACAGTAGGGATCGGGTTATTCCTGACCTTTATCGGCCTGCAAAAGAGCGGAATCGTTATCGCCCACCGCACCACCTTTGTGGCTATTGGTCACTTCAGCGATCCGGCGGTTATTACCTCCTGCGTAACGCTGCTGCTGGCACTCGTACTGTTCATCCGTGGGACCCGCGGCGGCCTGCTGATCAGTATGATGGTAGGGACAGGATTAGCTTACTTGCTTGGCGCAGGCCATGCTCCAGAGTCATTGGGTTCAGGGCATGTATTTGCAGGTTACCGGCAAGTATTTGTGAATATGAGTTGGGACAGCGTCGTTAGTCTGGTGTTCTGGATTGCTGTATTCCTGCTGTTACTGATTGTTGTATTTGAAAATATCGGACTCATCGCCTCGCAGACGCTCCTTGCCAACCGCCCGGAGCGGTTCAAGAGCAGCCTGCGCGCTTTGTCTATTGCCAATATCGCGGCTGGCTTGTTCGGAAGCAGTCCTGTAGTCGCCGCTGCGGAGTCTAATGCCGGGATAGCGGCCGGTGGCCGCTCGGGCTTGACCTCGCTCGTGACGGGCCTGTTGTTCGCTGCTACCTTCCTGTTCATCCCGCTGCTGGCTTATGTGCCTGACAGTGCTATAGCGCCTATCCTGATCGTTATCGGAGGTCTAATGGTGCAGAGCGTGCGGGAGATGGACTTCAACGATATGACTGAGGTGTTCCCTGCTTTCCTTGTCATGGTCATGATTCCGTTCACCTACAGCATCGTCGATGGAATGGCTTTCGGATTTATTACGTATCCGGTGGTCAAGCTGGCGACGAAACGGGGAGAAGATGTTCCTCACGCACTCTATGTGATTGCCGGTCTGTTCCTGGCTAACTTTATACTGCATGCCATGCTGTAAGGTTTTATTCGCTTTTTGCCCGTCGCCTGTGCTACAATGAGTATCCTTTTTGCCGCGAGGATAAGGAATAATATGCCATTGCTTCACTAAGCAATGCAACTTTTAGGAGGTAACTGAAATTGGATGATTTTCAAAGTGCCTATCAAGAGGAAGATGAGAGGCTAAAGAGCGCGCTGACGGAGATCGACCAGGTGCTGGAAAGACTGCGTGCCATCCCGGTGTATACCGGACATGAGTACACAGAGCAGGCACTGGAGGCTTCCCGGGATCAAAAGCGCAAGGATTTGGCCAAGCTGCGGCAGGAGCCTTATTTCGGAAGGCTTGATTTCCAAGGGTCGGATGAGGCGGAACGAAAGCCGCTGTACATCGGTAAAATCGGTGTAGACCGCGAAGAGGTAAGCGACAAGCCGCTCGTCATTGACTGGCGGGCACCGGTTGCCAGCCTGTTCTATTCGTTCACCGGCGGAACAGAGCCGGCTTCCTACGAGGCCCCGGATGGTTTGATCGAAGGGCTGGTCTACCTGAAGCGAAATGTGGTGATCCGCAAACAGATTCTTGAGCGGGTAGCGGATACCTTTAACAGGGAAAGTGACGGTCCGGCTGTGTCGGATGAATTCCTGGTCTACCGGCTGGGAGAGAACAAGGATAACCGTCTGCGGGACATTGTCTCAACGATCCAGGAAGAGCAGGACAAGATTATCCGCGCAGCCAAGAATACGGCACTTATTATTCAGGGCGTGGCGGGCAGCGGCAAGACAACCGTTGCACTGCACAGGCTGGCTTTTTTATTGTATCAGTACAAGGAGCAGGTCTTGGCGGAACGTATGGTTATTTTTGCACCAAACCGGATGTTCCTTGATTATATTTCCGATGTGCTGCCGGAGCTTGGGGTGGGCAACATCGCCCAGAGCACGTTCCCGGATTGGGCGGCAAATGTGCTGGGAATTACGCTCGCTGAGCAGGAAGCTGCTGACAACCTGAACCGCTGGTTTGAGGCTTCTGGCGCGTTGCCTGAGATTCTCCCGGAGACCCCTGAACGGTTCAAGGGCTCCACTGCGCTGATGGCAGTTATCGAAGAAAGTGTGAAGCTGTTAGAGGAAAATGCGGTGCCAGAGGGAGATTTTATCCCTTGGGAAGGCGCGGTACTCCGGCGTTCGACCATTCTTCGCTGGCACAACGAAGAATATGCCCCCTATCCGCCCGCCAAACGGAAGGAACGGGTGATGGCGAGGATTCACCGCTGGATTGAAATGGAGCTGAAGAAATGCCCTTCTGCTGCTCTTTTGAAAGATCGAAAGAAAAAAGGAGCACAACGTGAAAAGGCCTACGGCGGTAAATGGCCTAAATACGATCCGCTCACCATATATAAGCAAATGTTCCATGCAATTAAAACGCCGGAGAACTGGCCTCAGAACCCGCCGGAGATCATCCCCGCGAACGTCCTGAAAGAGAGCCGCAGTGAGCTGAAAAAAGGCAATTTGCGGGAAGCTGATCTTCCCCCGCTGCTGTATATTCATTACTTGCTGAACGGGGATGAGGGCATTAGCCGGTTCGATCATATCGTCATCGATGAGGCTCAGGATTTCTCGCCGTTCCAGATTGCGATATTAGATCTCTATGTAAAAGGGCATTCCTTCACGATTCTCGGTGATCTGTCGCAAGGGATTCACGCCTATAAGGGAGTGCATGGCTGGGAAGAGATGCAATCACTGTTCGCACCTGAACATACCTCCTACCATTCACTGACCCGAAGCTACCGGTCCACGATGGAGATTATCGACTTTGCCAATGGGATTCTTGCGGCGGGAGTCGGAAGCTCTCTGCTCGCTGTACCGGTGTTCCGCAGCGGAAATCCCGTTCGTCTGATTCCCTACTCCGGTGAGCAGCCGGAAGGACGTCTCAGTGATATCGGTTCGGCGTTAACCGAACTTTCGGGTAAGGAATACCGCACAGTAGCTGTGTTGACCCGAAGTCTCAAGGAAGCCAAGGAGCTTCACGCATGGCTTTCGGAGGAGTTCGAAGAGATCCATCTAATCGACGGCAGTATGACGGAGTATAAGGGCGGACTGTCAGTGCTGCCCCTCTATTTGTCCAAAGGGTTGGAGTTCGATGCGGTTATTGTGGCCGATACCGACCTGGACCATTACGGGGAGACCGCCTGGGATGCGAAGCTGATGTACGTCGGATGTACCCGGGCTCTGCACGAGCTGTGGCTCATGTATGGAGGCAAGCTGCCAGCTTATCTAAAGGCCGCGTCAGACGCGGCGGAGAATGCTTCTGAGACGGCTTAACCAGTGGTGAAGAACAGTTATAACTGTTCTTGATCTTGTGTCTCCCCCGTCCTTATGGCTTAATAATAAGTGTCCGGCCGGGCGAGAACACTTTCTGGAAGGAGGCTGATTGAAGATGATTTCAGTATACGAGGTGGTATCCGTCTAAGACGGATATCCGCTTAAACCGAGGAGGCCGAAAGGCCTCCTCCTTTCAAATAACTTAACGTTAAAGAGATAATATTTTCCAAAAATGAATATAGACGCTAATCCAAGGGTTTAATATAATGAAATTATAGCGTTACCAAAATATGAACGGTGAAAGGAGGCAGGTGACATGTTAATGATAAACGATGCGAAGAGACACATCGGAACACACCTGTTGAAGGAGGACACAGTAATTGAGTTATGTAAACGGAAAGGATGTGCTTCCCCCGAGCCTTTTGGAAGAGCTTCAGGGATACATCCAGGGTGAATTATTATACATTCCAAGGAAGATGGAGCAGAGAGTAAGGTGGGGCGAGAACAGCGGTACAAGGCAGGAGATTGCCAGCCGCAATGAAGAGATTTACAGCTCTCACCGTAGTGGCAGTTCACTGACGGAGCTCCAGAATCAATACCATTTGTCGGAGGAGAGCCTCCGCAAAATTATATCCAAAATGCGGTTGGCGGTTAGTCGTTAACTTTTATTTTGACAAAGAGCATGGAAACCGTCGGTTTGACGGGGCCATGCTCTTTTTAACGTAAATTAGGTAAGGGCAAACTGCGTACGCCTGTTCTTCAAACTTACTTCGAAGTATAATTAAGATACATAAGAAAAAAGCAAGGAAGTGGACAGATGGATTTATTCTCTTTTGGAGAAGAGGCAGAGGGCGGAAGGCTGCTTGCTGACCGGATGCGTCCGGTCAATCTGGATGAATATATCGGACAGGAGCATATTATCGGGCGGGGGAAGCTGCTGCGCCGGGCGATTGAGGCGGATCAGGTGTCATCGATTCTGCTCTATGGCCCTCCGGGCTGCGGCAAAACAACCTTGGCCCATATCATATCGCATCACACGAAAGCGGAATTTGTGCGGCTGAACGCCGTGGAGGCTTCCGTCAAGGATGTACGTGAGGTTATCGAGCGGGCTCAGAGCAATAAAGCGCTATATGGCTCCAAGACGATCCTTTTTCTGGACGAGGTCCACAGGTTCAACAGCTCGCGTCAGGATGCGCTGCTTCCTGCTGTTGAGAAAGGGATCATAACATTCATTGGTGCAACAACGGAGAATCCGTTCCACTATGTGAACGGAGCCTTAATGAGCCGTTCCACCCTGTTCCAGCTGGAGTCTCTGACGAGCGAGCACAGCCTGCTTGCCATGCGGCGGGCCTTGGCAGATGAGGAGAAGGGATTGGGCTTCATGAAGCTGCAGGCCGACGAAGATGCCTTGGCCCATATCGCGGCGATGGCGAACGGGGACATCCGCCGGGCGCTGAATGCTCTGGAGCTGGCTGCTCTTACGACGGCACCTTTAAATGACGGCAGTGTGCATATTACTCTGGAAGTAGCGGGGGAATCCATTCGCCGTCCAATTGTCAAAGCGGATGAATCGACGCAATACGACGTACTGTCCGCTTTTCACAAAAGTATTAGAGGGTCCAGTGATGCCGCGCTTTTCTGGTTCCTGTATGCGGTGGAGAAGCTTGGCATGGATCCGATGACCTTCATCCGGCGCTTAATTGCTGCCAGCAGTGAGGATATCGGCCTTGCGAATCCGCAGGCCATGGTTCAGGCCGTCAGTGCACTTGACGCATACCGGAATAATGGCTGGCCGGAAGCCAAGCTAAATATTGCTCAGGCGATTCTTTTTGCCGTGGAAAGCCCGAAATCGAATGCGGTTGTCAGTGCAATCTCCCGTGCTACGGCTGCCATGGATGAGATTAAATCGGCAGAGGTTCCCCACCACCTTAGAGATACGCACTATAAGGGTGCTGCCGCTCTTGGACATGCCGGTTATCAGTATCCTCACGACTTCCCCGGACATTATGTGAAGCAGGATTATTTGCCAAAGAACATCTCGCGGCGCGTATTTTACCAGGCAACAGAGCAGGGGAACGAGAGTAAAATTCGTCATAACCAGGCGCTCCGCAGGGAACTGTAAATCGCTTTAAGAGAAGTTAATTTGAATAACTGATTCCACGGAATGATTTAATATCCAGTGCAATTTCAAAATAAAGGAAGCGCTCCCAACGGGGCGTTTTTTATTTTGCGTCACATATAATAACACCTTAAAAAATTTTCTTTAGAAAATCATTGATATTTTACCATATGTTAATTAAAATGAACTACAATATAAAACAATCGTTAAAGTATCAAATTCCAATAAGAATACTTAAGTGTTAATATTCATGACATTAACTAGTTAATTCTGCCATTTATGCGGAATTAGGATTGAAACTTATCAAAATTCGTCGGATGATCCCGGGTTTTGAAATTTCTGTCGTAAGGGTGATGAATTTGAGCGAAGAGCTGCTGGAAATCAAAAATTTAACCACATCGTTCCGGATTGCGGACCATTATTATGCCGCTGTCGATGATGTTACCCTGACTGTGAACAAGAATGAGATTTTGGCCATTGTCGGCGAATCCGGTTCCGGTAAGAGTGCGCTTGCCTTCTCGATCATGGGCCTTCACACCAGGGCCAGGATTGAAGGGCATATCAATTACAAAGGCACGGATATCGTCAATCTTACGCCTGCGGGGCTGAACAAGCTGCGCGGCCAGGAAATGTCGATGATCTTTCAAGACCCGCTCTCAGCACTAAACCCGTTAATGATTATCGGTTCCCAGATTGAAGAGGTTATGATTCTTCATGATACGAAGCTGTCCAAGAAGCAGAGGAAAGCTAAGGTTATCGATCTGCTAACCAAGGTTGGAATCCCCCGTCCCGAACATACATATCAGCAGTACCCCCATGAATTATCCGGTGGAATGAGACAAAGAGTCGTCATTGCTATCGCGATTGCCAACGAACCCAAGCTATTAATTGCCGATGAGCCGACTACGGCGCTGGATGTCACCATTCAGTTGCAGATTCTCGAGCTGATCAAACGGCTGAAAAACGAATTTGAAGCAGGCATTATTCTTATTACCCATGATTTAGGTGTTGTAAGCGAAATGGCAGACCGTGTTGCCGTCATGTACGCCGGGCAAATTGTCGAAATTGCCGATATTTTTACGCTGACTTCAAATGCCAAGCATCCCTATACAAGGTCACTCCTCAACTCCATTCCGACGGCTAAGCAGGAGAAATCAAGGCTGCATGTTATTCAGGGTATTGTACCTTCACTTCAGCACCTTCCCCGCCATGGCTGCCGGTTCGCGGCCCGGACACCATGGATTGATGAAGCGGAGCATGAAGAGAATCCGCAGTTGCATGAGATTGCCCCTGGGCATTTTGTCCGCTGCACTTGCTACAGGAATTTTCACTTTCCTGAATCCAAGGAGGAGGTGCTCATAGATGGGACTACTTGAAGTCAAAAACCTGAAAGTATATTTTCCTGTTCGCGGAGGGGTGTTCCGCAGGGAAGTTAGTGAGGTCAAAGCGGTAGATGATGTGAGCTTCACGATCGAGCCGGGGCAGACTTATGGACTTGTCGGGGAATCCGGTTCCGGGAAAACAACGACCGGCCGGGCCATTATCGGCTTGAATAATATCACGGCAGGCAGCATTATTTTTGAGGGACAGGATCTGGCATTGAAACATGTGCGCAAGCAGCGAAGTATCCGCAAGGATATCCAGATGATCTTTCAGGATCCCTATTCTTCGTTAAATCCCAAGAAGCGTGTCCTGGACATTATTGCCGAACCTCTGCGGAATTTCGAGCGATTGTCAGCAGGGGAAGAGAAACGCAGGGTGCAGGAGCTGCTGCTTCAGGTCGGACTTAGTCCGGACAATATTCACAAGTACCCTCATGAATTCTCGGGAGGACAACGTCAACGCATTGGGATTGCCAGAGCGATTGCGCTTAAGCCCAAGCTTATTATTGCGGATGAACCGGTGTCGGCGCTCGATGTATCCGTTCAGGCTCAGGTGCTGAATTTCATGCAGGATATTCAGAAGGAGCTTAATCTTACGTATCTGTTCGTCAGTCACGATCTCGGCATCATCAGACATATGTGCGATCATATCGGGATTATGTATAAAGGGCGGCATGTGGAGCAGGGGACCGCTAATGATATTTTTAACAATCCACAGCATATTTATACCAAACGACTGATTGCAGCGATTCCGGATATTGACCCGTTGCAACGCGAGAAACAGGCATTATTCCGTAAGTCCGTGAACATGGAGTATGAACAAGCTTACCGGAATTATTTTGATGAAGAGGGATTGGCCTATTCATTAAAAGCGATCTCCGAGACTCATATGGTGGCACTGCCCGGGAAAGGTTGAGAATATGTGGAAAATAATTGTACGCAGACTATTTATTATGATCCCGCAAATTTTTCTGTTAAGTATTCTTGTTTTTCTTATGGCCAAGGCAATGCCGGGGGACGCTCTTACAGGACTGCTTGATCCCAGCATCGACCCTGCAGCTATTGCTGAGATGAGAGAGAAGCTTGGACTGAACGATCCATGGTACATACAGTATTGGGACTGGATTACCAAAGCCCTGCATGGGGATTTTGGCCAGTCCTTCCGCTTCAAAATGCCGGCATCGGAGCTTATCGGTCAAAGACTGATGAATTCGGTCTGGCTGTCCCTGACCACACTCGTCTTAACCTACCTCATTGCGATTCCGCTTGGAATTACGAGCGGACGGTATAACGATACCTGGGGAGACCGCCTGATTACGGGTTATACCTATATCGGTTTTGCTGCGCCGCTGTTTATCTTCGCCCTGATCATGCTCTGGGTATTCGGGTTTCACTTCCACTGGTTCCCGACCGGAGGCAGCGTCAGTCCCGGTGAGGTTCCGGGTACCTTCAGCTATTTTATGAGCAAATTTTATCATCTGCTGCTGCCAGCCTTATCTATGGCACTTATTGCTACCGTATCCACCGTGCAGTATTTGAGAAATGAAATTATCGACACGAAGCAGAAGGATTTTATCGTGACAGCCAGAGCGAAAGGCGCTTCGGAATCACGGGTTTATAACCATCACGTTCTGCGTAACTCCCTGCTGCCGATAGCTGCATTCTTCGGATATGAAATTACCGGACTGATCGGGGGCAGTGTGTTCGTGGAGAGCATATTCAGCTACCCGGGTATGGGGATGCTGTTCCTGAGTTCTATCAGCATTCGGGATTTTGCTGTTGTGACTGCTATCGTGCTTCTGTACGGAATTGCTTCCATTCTGGGGGCACTGCTCTCCGATATTATTTTAAGCATTGTGGATCCTCGCATCCGGATCAAATAGACGAACATTTGGGGTGAACAATTATGGCAAAGACTATGGCAGATCCGGCGCTGGTAGTAAGCGACAAAAGTCCTTCAGGCTGGAGAATTATGTGGCGGGAGCTCGTCCGGGATAAGCTTGCTCTTATTTCGTTGATCTTTCTGGCATTGGTGGTAGCAGGAGTATTCGGCGTTTCATTGTTTCTGGATCAGAAGGAGATCGTCACGGTAGACCTCTTCGCTTTATATGAGAAGCCTTCCGCTAAATTCCTGCTTGGAACGGATTACGGGGGACGGGATGTGTTCGGTCAATTGATTATCGGAACCCGGAACTCCCTGAGCATCGGTATTATCGTAACGGTGTTTACTGGTATCATCGGCATTCTTATTGGTTTAATCTCCGGATACTATGGCGGAGCCATTGACAATATCTTCATGCGTTTGGTGGATTTCTTTATGATTCTGCCAATGCTGATGATTGTCATCGCCTTTGTAACCGCAGTTCCTAAATATAATACGTTATCTTTCTCGTTGATTATGACGGCATTTCTATGGATGGGGATCGCGAGACTGATCAGGTCTAAGACACTGCAGGAGAAAGAATTGGAATATGTTCAGGCTTCACGGACTCTGGGCTCCTCCAATCTGAAGATTATGTTCACTCAGGTATTACCTAATCTCAGTTCCATTATTATCGTAACGATGACACTCAATTTGGCTGCGAATATCGGGCTGGAGTCGGGCCTTTCGTTCCTGGGCTTCGGATTTCCCGAAAGCACTCCGAGCCTGGGTACCCTGGTCAGCTATGCCAGAAACCCGCAGACTCTGGAATTCAGATGGTGGATATGGTTACCCGCATCTTTGCTGATTCTGGTGATGATGTTGAGTATAAATAATGTCGGTCAAGCGCTGAAACGTGCGACGGACGCAAGACAAAGAAAAGGATAATAAGGGAGGAAATTGTTCAATGAGAAAACCATTTCGTACCAAGTCTCTGCTCCTATCGCTGATGCTCGTGATGTTGCTTGTGGTTTCAGCCTGCAGCTCCGGCAATAACAACAATGAAGCTACTGAGCCTTCCGCGTCCCCAACTGCAACAGAGGAAACGGCTGAAGCCACCGCAGCACCAGAACCGGAAGACGGCCTTTATTCCATCGAAGATTTCAAAGACAGCAAGACCAATCAAGGTGAAGCCATTAAGGGCGGAACCGTTACTTACGGCCTTGTGTCCGATACTCCTTTTGAAGGCACGCTGAACTGGAATTTCTATTCCGGTCAACCTGATGCCAATGTATTGGGCTGGTTTGACGAAGGCCTCCTAACTTGGGATGCCAATTATGTATATACAAATGATGGTGCGGCTACGTATGAGGTAGCGGAAGACGGACGCACGTTCACTTTCACCATCCGCGATAATGTGAATTGGCAGGACGGGAAGCCCGTGACTGCTGAAGATTGGCTGTTCGCTCATGAAGTGATTGGAAATCCGGCTTATGATGGTCCGCGGTACGGATCTGATTTTACAAACATCGAAGGTATGGATGAATACCATGCAGGCAAGGCAAAGACCATCTCAGGTATTAAAGTGCTGAGTGAGAAGAAACTTCAGATTACTTATAAGAAATCTACGCCGTCTCTGCTAACAGGAAGTATCTGGATCTATCCGTTAGCCAAGCATATCTTTGGCGGTATGGATGTAGCTAAAATTTCCGCTTCACCTGAAGTGCGCCAAAAACCGATCGGTTTTGGACCTTTTAAAGTCGAGAGCATTGTTCCCGGCGAGTCCGTGGTGTTCGTAAGAAATGATGACTACTGGCGCGGTACGCCTGCCTTGGATAAAGTTATTCTGAAGGTTATCAATCCGACGACTATTGTGCAGGAGCTGAAATCCGGCGGAGTTGACCTTGTGGATTCATTCCCGGTAGACCAGTATCCGGATAATGCTAAAATGTCCAACGTGGAGTTCCTGGGTACGACTGATATGGCTTACACCTATATTGGCTTTAAGCTGGGTAAGTGGGATGCAACTAAAAAGGTTGTAGCTCCAGATCCGAATGCCAAAATGGCTGATGTGAATCTGCGTAAAGCGATGTGGGCAGCGGTTGATAATGATGCTGTCGGTAAAAAATTCTATAACGGTCTGAGATGGAACGCGACTACACTGATCCCTCCATCTCATCCGGAATATCACGATAATGATAATCCAGGTGTTGCTTACGATCCGGAAGCAGCCAAGAAAATTCTGGACGATGCCGGGTATAAGCTGAATGGTGAATTCAGAACTAAACCGGACGGCAGTGAATTGAAGATTAATTTCATCTCCATGACAGGCGGAGACATCGCGGAACCATTAGCCCAATATTATGTTCAATCCTGGAAAGCTATTGGCCTGGATGTGTCTTTGGAAATGGTTGAATTTAATACCTTCTATGACCGTGTAGGCGCCAATGGTGAAGATGATCCAACGGTCGACGTATATCAAGGAGCATGGGGTGTTGGTAATGATGTGGATCCAGGCGGCCTCTATGGCCGTGATGCGATTTACAACTTCCCGCGTTATGCCAGCGAAGAGAATGATCGTCTGATCGCTGAAGGGTTATCGGAAAAAGCTTTTGATGTAGCCGTACGCAAAGATATTTATAAACAATGGCAAGAGTTAATGGTTAAAGAAATTCCGGTATTCCCAACCCTGTACCGTGCTGTTGTTGTCCCGGTCAATAATCGGGTGCTGAATTATACCATCGCGCAGGGCAGTGATATTTATTTGTACCAGTTGGCTGTATCCGCAGATAAACCGGTCGTGGCGGAATAATGGAATGAATAAATAATAGGGTAAAACGTCAAAAAACCGCAGTTCTCCGTTTCTGGAGATCTGCGGTTTTTTAAATAGTTGAACTTTACAGCGCCATCGGCACCAGCTTCTCAGCCTTTTCGATCGTGCCGCCGCCCAGGCATTGTTCTCCGAGGTAGAAGACAACGGCTTGGCCGGGAGTAATCGCTTTTTGATTCACATCGAACGCTACATGCACGGTTCCGTCTTCACGAGCAGTCAAGGTTACACCTTGGTCCGGCTGGCGGTAGCGGAATTTGGCAGTGCAGCGAAGCGGCTCAGTACCCAACTCTGCGCCGTCAATCCAATTGACACCAGAGGCAATGAGGCTGGTGGAGTACAGGCTGTGGTGCTTATCGCCTTGTACGACGTAGAGGATATTGCGCTTCAAATCTTTTTCGGCTACAAACCATGGTTCGCCAGTGCCGGATCCGCCGATACCAAGACCTTGTCGTTGTCCTAAAGTGTAGTACATCAGACCGTCATGGCGTCCTTTAACCTCACCAGTCGCAATATCGACCATATCGCCGGACTGCGCAGGAAGGTACTGGCTCAGGAACTCGCGGAAGTTGCGTTCTCCGATGAAGCAGACACCTGTGCTGTCTTTTTTCTTCGCGGTATAAAGTCCAGCTTCTTCAGCAATTCTGCGTACTTCCGGCTTCGGCAAATGGCCGATCGGGAACATGGCTTTGGAGAGCTGGTTTTGATTCAGGGCGTTCAGGAAATACGTCTGATCTTTGTTGTTGTCCACACCGCGCAGCAGTTGGTACACTCCATCTTCTTCGACAACGCGAGCGTAATGACCCGTAGCCACGTAGTCCGCGCCGAGCTGCAGCGCCTTGTTCAGGAATTCACCGAACTTGATCTCGCGGTTGCACATCACATCCGGATTCGGCGTCCGGCCGGCTTTATATTCATCGAGGAAATAGGAAAATACTTTATCGAAGTACTCCTTCTCGAAATTTACGGTATAGTAAGGGATATCGATCTGCTCGCATACACGGCGCACATCTTCCGCATCAGTCTCTGCCGTACATACACCGAATTCGTCGGTGTCATCCCAGTTTTTCATAAATATGCCGATGACGTCGTAGCCCTGCTGTTTAAGCAGAAGCGCTGTAACAGAAGAGTCGACCCCTCCCGACATACCGACGACGACACGGGTGTTTTCAATTGCTTTTGTCATCGTAATCACCATTTTCCTTAAAATATAAAGCTTTAGTATTATAACATAACGACTACTCAAAAACCGCTTCTTCCGGGGTAAAAAGTGACAAGAACTTGAGCAAAGTTTCAAATTAGTCCACCGGGGGAGAACAAAATCGCAAAAAGTTGACTTTTGTATTCCACATGTAAGCGCGAATATGATAACATAAACACATAGTGAACATCGGAATACACAGATTTAGAAACCCGTTTATGTCAAGCAAACATTAATTATAACATGAATCGTAATATCACTGAAAGAGGTGCCCCTTTGAAAATATCCACTAAAGGCCGTTACGGGCTGACGATTATGATGGAACTGGCAATTAAATACGGTGAAGGTCCTACATCACTGAAGAGCATTGCCGAGAAAAATGGCTTGTCCGAGCATTACCTGGAGCAGCTGATCGCTCCTCTACGCAATGCTGGTCTGGTTAAAAGCATCCGCGGCGCTTACGGCGGCTACATCCTGTCCCGCGAGACCGCACAGATTACTGCTGGCGATATTATCCGCGTGCTCGAGGGCCCTATCTCCCCCGTAGATTTCACGGAAGAGGATGACCCTGCCAAACGCGACCTCTGGCTGCGTATCCGCGACAGCATCGCTGATGTGCTGGATTCCACCACCTTGTATGACCTGATTAATTACAAAGAAGATAGCCAGATCGATAATTATATGTTTTATATTTAGAAGGAACCAGGATTCCATTGATTTCAAAGGGATTTTTGAAAATCGTTACCCACAAATTACCCACATTTTTTTTGATTGATGGCCCATTCAAAGCAGTGGCAATTTGGAATTGCCGCTGCTTTGTGACGTGGAGATAGATCTGCTCTGTTACTTTTGAATTGCTTTTGTGGATTTTAGCAGTAAGACGTTTTTCGTGTTGCCATTCTTTTAGCAGTACCGGAGCTTTAGCGACGGTATCCCCAAAACTTGGGATACTCTCACTTTGGTCATTTTTTGGTGGTATGAAGGAGTAGTTACGGACACTTGAACCATATAGCTGTTTGTTAACATCGATGGTACTTCTATTTAAGTCGATGTCTTCCCATTGCAAGCCTGATGCTTCGCTGATCCGAAGTCCGGTGTAAGCCAACACCACGAACATGGCCCACATATTCGTGGTGAGCATAAATCGACACAACTGAAGATAAGCTTTGAGCTCGTCCTTCTCAAGAAATTTGGGGAGGACTTGTTTTTTTCTCTCCTTTTTAGCCCGTTGCGTTTTGCATGCTCGAACATAAGAGAGGCGACAGTGTGGATCGTTGTAAGCTACGGCTTTTCCCCTCCGCCTTCAGCTTAAGATTAAGTAGACAATTACCAAGACCAATCAAAGTGGGGATGCTGCAGTTGGTGGAACATAATTACATTGAATGGAATCCTGAGATGCCCATTGAGACAGCAGTTATTATCGAGGGCTGGTAAGAGACAGTCAAGTCGAATAAAGAGGTCTCAGGTAGATGCGCATCCGCCACAGCGGAGCAACGAGCCCGGAGATCTGGATTACTGGCAGTATTGATGAGGATTTTATGTTGAAAGGGTATAATTTTATCCGATTGAACATATCTAAGTGGCACTTCATCTAGAGCTCATATATACTGTTCCATCAGAGTTACCCTGCTTTTTGGGAGGAGATAGTATAGACGTATATAAAGTATTAAAAACAGATGTGTTTTTTTTGCTACAGCCTTAAGCCAGACACGTGTTACCGTATTTGAACGCCGTGGTGATCTGGCCGGCTGTATAGTTAATTATGGTGGGTTAGTTCGGAAATGGAGTCCGGAAAGCGTGTAAATAGCGTATGCCTATTATCGAAGAGTGAATTTGAATTTAGAATGGTTTTGGCGTAGCATTCGGCAACAGAAAATCTTCAGAAAATTAGAATTCGTTTTATAACCCAAAAAGGAATAAATTTTTCCTCTGTTTCAGTCAATAAACTTAAATCCTCCGCCGCTCCCTTAAGCTCACATCTTCCAATATAGGTTTCTCCGCTAATGAGATGGACTTTAAATTGTTTATTTTCGATTATGATTTTCTGTATTTCTTGTCTTTGCATATCGTACCTCTTCCTTTGGCAATAACTACCATTGCCTCCTATGGTATTCATACTAACACAGTCCGCCTGACTTAATACTAATGTGTGAAAAATAATGCTTTTATTTATTTCAAAACGTAATATACTGGTTTCACATAAAGTTGTGATTACCAGCTAGGATTTTGGGCGAGTTCAAATCACATCTTCTTATCTATTGGGAGGTGTTTTTTTTCGAAAGAGTACTTAATTTGGTACAAGCTTTTAAGGGGCTTGAAGAACGGATCAATGCTTTTATAAATGACGACTCAAGCATTGAATATGTAGAAGGATCAGAAAAAGTAGTAATTGGTGGAGCCTATGCGTGGTCAGAATTAAAACCGGCAGAATGCATTAAACAAGAACACATTCATGATGACTACATGGAATTAGCAGAAAGAGTACGCACAGTACTGAAAAATGACAATAGCCCAAATATTCAAAAGTTTGAGCGTAGTTATGAGCTAGTAATGAACTATATCCAACAAGATACTTTACTTTGGGTGCCAGGTTTGAAGAATGTCATTGAAAGTATAAAAATAGAATTAGATATGCAACAAATTTTTCTTAATGAATATGAAACATAAATTTTTAAAGCCCCGTCAACCTTAACTGGTCGGCGGGGTGTTTTTTCTTACAAGGAACATCCTAATAATTTGTCTGTTGGTTATATATTAGTAGGGTACTGTTGATATACTTCTGGATAGAGCGATTGTTAATAGATCATGGTCGAATACACGGTATTTTCGGTTTTGATCAATAAGCCAATTCGCAAAACCCGCTACTGTTCGATAGTTCTCAAGATCTTCAGGATTTACCCGATACTCAGCTAATAACACTGGACTCCGCAGCATACCGGATTTGGTCCAGTTCCTCGTTCTATCCTTCGCTCCAGGTGCTTAGGCCGCTCGCCAATGTCGATTAGTGTTTGATCGACTCAAGCGGAGTGAACGGTTACTTATTCGGCGGCTGCCCCTATTCTTTCGGCGGTTTTTTCTTCTTACCCTGATAGGTAAATGCAGCGCCAAACGCCACTCCCAGAGCGATGCCCAGTGCCAAATTGTGAAAAAGAACCCCAAACGCTACTCCGAAACATATACCCAAGGCCAAGCCGGAACCTTTATTCTCCATGACCGCACCTCCGCTTTTTAATTAATTACGCTGTCTCGGAGGAATTCGTTTCAAATGCCCCTTTCATTTGGATTCTTATCTACGTTATTGCTTTCAATCCACCCCTAAAACAGGAAATAAACCGCATTTAATTTCTCTTTAAAGGAGGCTGTCCTCTGTTTAAGATGGGCATGAGCCGGATATAAGCCTTGTTCTCAATGATTTGAGGGTGATAAGGAGGTCAATTAGAGGTATATGAGGACGATCATTTATATGGTAAGGCATGCAGAGTCATCCTACACAGATGGCGATGAAAGAACCAGGGGACTCACCTTAAAAGGTAAAATGGATGCTGAAGTAATCACAGAAATTTTGAAGGATGAAGGAATAACTCATATCATATCCAGTCCCTATGCCCGGGCGGTATTAACGCTTGAGGGTCTCGCCGCAGAACTGGGAGTGGACATTCAAACGATTGAAGATCTCAGGGAAAGGCATTTTTCAGGTAATGGCGAGAGTATATCTAATGAAGATTTAATGCGTATCGTTAAAAAGTCATTTGATGAGCCTCATTACGCATTGCCGGGAGGAGAGTCTGGAGCCGCCTGTCAGAGCAGATCCGTAGAGGCGCTGAGAAATATTTTAATACAGTATAAAGGAAAGAAAATTGCTGTCGGAACCCACGGATATGTAATGGCTTCGATGATGAATTATTTTGATTCACAATACGCTTTCGAATTCTTGATCCGCACCCGAAAACCTGACATCTATCGCATGATATTCCATGACCTGGAGCTTGAAGAAGTCATCCGGATGTGGCAAGAATAACACCTTGAATATCGAACGTTTGTTCTGATATAATACAAACAAACGTTCTTATTGGAGGTGGGTGGCTTGAAAATGAACCGGGATCAAATCGTGGAAATTGTCTATCTGGATAAGCATGGGAAGATCACCCAGCGCAATATCAGAATCAGGGAAATAAAGGATGGCGTTATCCGAGCAACCTGTTTGGCTACTAATGCTCCCCGCGTATTCCGGGTTGAGAATATTCTGGCCTGGAGACCGGCAAAAATTGCGTATGCTGTTTAATGCTGACTCTGTATGTATCGTGAAATGTCTAAAGATGACTAATACGCTCGGAATGATAAACACTTGTTGAAACTCTTCACAAGGTATGATATAAAGGAGACCTCACGTTTAGTATGCAGCTATAAGAAATAAATTGCCCTATATTTAAAGAAGCGGAGTTAACCACCATGAAACCCATTTATTTGGACCATGCCGCCTCAACCCCGGTGCATCCGGAAGTGGCTGGTGCCATGCTTACTATAATGACAGAACAGTTCGGCAATGCATCCAGCGTACATGCGGTGGGCCGTTCAGCTAAGAAGATTATTAATGGGGCGCGCGATTTCATTGCCGCCTCTTTAGGTTGTTCGCCTACGGAATGGGTGTTCACCAGCGGAGGCACGGAGAGCGATAATCTCGCGCTTTTTGGAGCTGCAGTTGCTTCATCTGCTAAAGGGAAACATCTGATTACGACCAGCTTTGAGCATCACGCTGTTCTTCATGCCTGCAAAGCCTTAGAGAAGGAGGGCTATGAAGTCACCTACCTGCCGGTGGATTCCACCGGACTTGTCCAGATCCAGGATGTTAAAGCCGCCTTGCGTGAGGACACGGTGCTCATCAGCGTGATGTATGTTAATAATGAAGTAGGAACCATCCAGCCCATTAGGGAAATCGGGGAACTGGCCGCGGAGAACGGGATTCTGTTCCATGTGGATGCTGTCCAGGCTTTGGGATCCATCCCTATTGTATTGAAGGATCTTCCGGTTGATTATATGAGCTTCAGCGCCCATAAGATTAACGGTCCTCAAGGGATCGGCGGTTTGTATGTACGTAAGGGTGCACCGCTGGAGTCTATGCTGCATGGAGGCCTGCAAGAGCGCGGACGCCGGGCGGGAACGGAGAATCTGGCGGGTGCGGCAGGATTTGCAAAAGCTGTAGAGCTGGCTGTTCACGGATTGCCTGAACGCCATTTGCATTCCGTTGCTTTACGGAGCAAACTGCTGGAGGAGCTTGACGTTCGGATTGGACGGGAGAGCTATACTATTAATGGAAATACAGAGTACGGCCTGCCGAACATTCTTAATCTGAGCTTTCCCGAGATCCGGACAGATGTGATGCTGATGAACCTGGATATGGAGCACATTTCTGCTTCCAGCGGCTCGGCTTGCACCTCTGGATCACTGGAAATATCTCATGTGCTGAGAGCCATGGATCTTCCCCCGAAACTTTTGGAATCGGCGATTCGATTTAGTACCGGTTTGGGTAATACTAGTGAAGAAATGGAATACGTTGCCCAGAAAGTTGAAACTATTCTGAAGCGGCTGCGTAATAGACATTAAGGCCATTAGTTTGCGAAGGGACTAAGCCGACATGAAACTTCAGGATATGATTGGACTGGCTGTATTCGGTGTCGAGGAAGGTCAAGAAATCGGCAAAATTGTAGACTGTAGTATCGATTCAAACTTGACCATTATGGGTATTGAACTGGAAAGCAAAACATTTTTCTCTAGTCATGTGAAATTTGTGGCATGGGAAGATATTGTCGCCTATGGCGAAGATGCAGTTATGATTGCGAGTAAAGAGTCAATTCAAAAGGCAGATGCCGACCACATACCCCATACTTTTCTTTTGGGGAAGCATAAATTGAAGGATTTGCAGGTTGTTACTGCCACAGGGACGATTATTGGACGCATATCCGATGTTTATTTTGACCAAAAGATGGGAAACACAATAGTAGCGCTGGAAATCAGTGATGGGCTTGTGACTGATTTAATCGAAGGCCGCAAATGGCTGCCTTGTTCTGAAGGAATGTCCATTGGTGAGGATGCTGTGCTGGTTCCGGCAATGAGCGAAGAACGGCTACAAAAAGCCATTAATATTGTTAACGGATAGGTGGAATGTATGATATGAAGTGTCCAAACTGCAACTCCAAGGATATCGGCAAAATTGGCTCACACCAGTTCTATTGCTGGGGCTGTTTCATCGAACTTACGGTAAACGGCGAGAAAATGTCGGTTTATCAGGTTGAGGAAGACGGCACGCTTAGTTCGCTTGATGATTTATTTTCCGGAGAGGAATACTCCCAGGATTTCCCTCATATCCACGCGACTTCCTGATGTCCGTTTCCGATGTATAGATGTGGATACATACAATTAGCGTCTAATCTTTTTTCTGCTGCCGCAGAAAAGGGTTAGGCGTTTTTTTGTGCGGCAATTATATTGGTTATTTTGCTGTGGCCTTACATATACTTAGTTACAAAGCCAGTCCAGTTCAGCCGCAGGAGGTAAGGCAATGGAGCAATGGTCTCAAAACAAATGGTTACGCTGGATGCTCGGTGTGCTGCTAATTCTGATTATCCTGTATTTTGTCTGGCTGCTGCGCCCCATGCTGCACCAGGTTTTTGTGTTCCTGAAGGCAATCTTGGCACCCTTTCTGGCTGCAATGATTATTTCCTATGTGCTGAACCCTGTAGTAAGTATGCTGGCCGCCCGCAAAATGCCGCGCAGCATCGCCGTTCTTCTGATATATGCCGTATTTCTCACAGCGATTGCCGTGATCGCCATCAATCTGATCCCCATGCTGATCGAACAGCTGGAGGAACTCAATGAGCATCTGCCTGAAATGACGCTCAGGGCACAGGGGCTGATGCGAACAATGAATACGCGCCTAATTCCGCCGGGTGTTGAGATGGGAATGAACAATTGGTTTTTTAAGCTGGAAAGCCGCCTGGCCACCGGGATCTCTCATTTTCTCGATAACATAGGATCAACGATCAATGTGCTGTTTAATGCGTTCATCGTCCCCTTTCTGGTCTTCTATATCCTTAAAGATTTCGATGTGTTCGAACGGACGGTGGTGTCCTGTCTTCCCCGCTCCCGGCGCAAGGCTATTGTCACACTGTTAAAAGATATCGATGCCGCGCTTGGCAACTATATTCGCGGTCAGTTTATCGTCTGCCTCATCATCGGGGTTCTTGCTTACATTGGTTATGCGCTGATTGGCATGCCTTACGCGCTGCTCTTCGCAAGCGTTGTTGCCATGTTTAACATTGTTCCGTATTTGGGGCCGTTTCTCGGAGCAGCTCCGGCCATTGTGATGGCATCCACAATTTCCTTCAAGCTGGTGCTGATGGTGGCAGTGGTCAATACGATATGTCAGATGCTCGAGAGCAATGTCATTTCGCCGCAGGTGGTGGGACGCAAGCTTCATCTGCATCCACTGCTGATTATTTTTGCTCTGCTGGTGGGCGGAGAGATTGCCGGCATGCTCGGTCTGATTCTTGCGGTTCCTATTTTTGCGGCCGGAAAAGTGGTGCTGCATCATTTTTTGACCTATTATATGAAGAGAAAGCCTGTATAATCGCGGAATAACGTTGACTGTAGCACCGGCTTTGTATATAATATTGGGGAATATTACGATTTACTTGTATACATCTATCGTTGATGAGGAGTATTAATTTCGCAAATGTTATTACAGAGAGCCGGTGCACGGGTGGAAGCCGGATGACTAAGCGGAATGAACTCACCTCGGAGAAACGGCGCAATTTCGTTGTATCCATGGTTCTTAGCCGGGAGCACAGAAGCGAACGCCGTCGGTTTGCCCCCGTTACAGGGTGTAAAGTGAGTAGCAGGATAAAGCATATCCTTGCTGCTAACTAGGGTGGTACCACGGGAATTCAGACCTCTCGTCCCTAGCGTCTAACGCTAGGGATGGGAGGTTTTTTTAAAATACAAGAAAGTATAAGTTGTACACTATACTTTATCCTTGTATTTTTACGAGAAACGGTCCGTCTTAGTTAGGACGGCAGAGCCGTTTCTTCTTAACATATAGGAAGCCCCGGATATTGATCTAGAAGTTGTCCTATATGTCTTCGAGAAACCAAGGAGGTTCTAAACGATGAGTGAAAATATGACCAAGACAGCTGGACCGGGCTACCGTGCCCAGACAATTGAGCCGAAATGGCAGCAGTACTGGGACGAGAACCACACGTTCCGCACCACTGAAGATCCGGCGAAGCCGAAATTTTACGCACTGGATATGTTCCCGTATCCTTCTGGCGCAGGGCTGCATGTAGGCCATCCGGAAGGATATACAGCAACGGATATCGTATCCCGCTACAAACGGATGCGCGGCTACAACGTGCTGCACCCGATGGGCTGGGATGCATTCGGTCTTCCGGCTGAGCAGCATGCGCTGGATACCGGACAGCATCCCCGTGAGATTACCTTTAAGAATATTGATAATTTCCGCCGCCAGATTAAATCACTAGGCTTCTCCTATGATTGGGAGCGCGAGATCAGTACTACGGACCCTGCATACTACAAATGGACGCAGTGGATTTTTATCCAGCTCTACAAACGTGGTTTGGCTTATGTGGCTGAAGTGCCGGTGAACTGGTGTCCCGCTCTGGGAACCGTACTCGCTAATGAAGAAGTCATCGATGGCAAAAGCGAACGCGGCGGCCATCCGGTTATCCGCAAGCCGATGCGCCAGTGGATTCTGAGAATTACCGAATACGCTGAACGTCTGCTGGAGGATCTGGAGGAGCTGGACTGGTCCGAGAGCATCAAGGATATGCAGCGCAACTGGATCGGCAAATCCACCGGGGCAGAAGTTACCTTCAAGATCGATGGATATGATAAGAACCTGGTGGTCTTTACGACTCGTCCGGATACCTTGTTCGGAGCGAGCTATTGCGTGCTGGCGCCGGAACATGAACTGGTAGAGCTGATTACAACAGAGAGCCAGCTTGCTGCAGTGAAGGAATATCAGGAGAAAGCTTCCCACAAGAGTGATCTGGAACGTACGGATTTGGCCAAGGATAAAACCGGTGTATTCACCGGCGCGTATGCGATTAACCCGGTAAACGGTGCACAAGTGCCGATCTGGATTGCGGATTATGTGCTGGCAGGATACGGCACGGGTGCGATTATGGCCGTTCCTGGTCATGATACACGCGACTGGGAGTTTGCGAAGCAGTTCGGGCTGGACATTCTTGAGGTTGTACAAGGCGGAAATATTGCCGAAGAGGCTTATGCCGGCGACGGACCACACGTGAATTCAGACTTCCTAAACGGACTGGATAATGCCGAGGCTATTGCTAAAATGATCTCTTGGCTTGAAGCTGATGGAAGCGGTAAAGGCAAGGTTACTTACCGCCTGCGCGACTGGCTGTTCAGCCGTCAACGCTACTGGGGTGAGCCGATTCCAATTCTGCACCTGGAAGACGGAAGCATGAAGACCGTACCGGAAGACCAGCTTCCGCTGCTGCTGCCGGATGTGGATCAGATTAAGCCTTCCGGCACAGGGGAATCCCCGCTTGCGAATGTTACGGAATGGGTAGAAACGGTTGATCCGGAGACTGGTATGAAGGCGCGCCGTGAGACGAATACGATGCCGCAATGGGCAGGCAGCTGCTGGTACTACCTGCGGTTTATCGATCCGAAGAATGACAGCGAGCTGTGCTCGAAGGATAAACAGCAGCAGTGGCTGCCGGTAGATTTGTATATCGGCGGGGCTGAGCACGCGGTGCTTCACCTGCTGTATGCCCGTTTCTGGCACAAAGTGCTGTATGATCTCGGTGTGGTTGATACCAAAGAACCGTTCCACAAGCTGGTCAACCAAGGTATGATTCTCGGAACGAACAATGAGAAAATGAGTAAATCCCGCGGTAACGTCATTAATCCGGATGAGATTGTGGCTGAATATGGAGCGGATACCCTTCGTATCTATGAAATGTTTATGGGACCGCTGGAGGCGACCAAACCTTGGAGCGAGAACGGCACGGAAGGCGTACACCGCTTCCTCTCCCGCGTATGGCGTTTGTTCGTGAATGAGGATGGCACGCTGAATGCCAAGATTAAGAAAGACGGCGGCAGCGAGGAATTCAAACGGACTTGGCATAAGACGCTGAAGAAAGTGACAGAGGATTTCGATAATCTGCGCTTCAATACAGCGATCAGCCAGCTCATGATCTTCACCAATGATGCCTATAAGCAGGATACACTTTCGCATGCCGCTATGGAGAACTTCGTGCAAATGCTGTCTCCGCTGGCACCGCATATTGCTGAAGAGCTGTGGCAGCTGCTCGGACATGAGGGTGGCATCAGCTATGTAGCCTGGCCGTCTTACGATGAGGCTATGACCGTTGACGCAGAGGTGGAAATCGTAGTCCAGGTTAACGGTAAAATTGTACAGCGCGCGCTGATTCCTCAGGGAATGGCTCAGGAAGAAATGCAGGCGCATGCTCTTGCACTCCCGAACGTGAGTGCAGCCGTTGAGGGCAAGACCGTACGTAAAATTATTGCCGTCCCTGGCAAACTTGTAAATATCGTAGTGGGTTAAGCGAAGAACGCATGATTGCCCGCAGCAACGGATAAGGTCCGTGCTGCGGGTTTTTATGTTCTTTCGGGGCATTCAGGATAGGCCAGACCAGAATCCGTCTTGGAACGTGCAAACTTAGCGGTCAAGCGGACTTTGGGGAATACCGCTATGTCTGAAGAGAATATTCAGCTTGGCGACATCTTCATCATATTTGTCATGGGTAGTCGTAATCAGTCGCTCGAAGACCCCTTCCAGACTATAACGCAGATGGTTCAGCGCCTCCGCTGTAATCCCGCCCGGAACAGCAACACGTTCTTGCAGCTCCTGAGGTGTGAAATTACCTTCTGTCAGCAGACGGCCCGTACCCAGCAACATCTCGCCTGTCAGTGTGCTCAGCAGTGTTTCATCGATGCCTGTCGCTTCCACTGCCGCCTTGATCCACCGTTCGATGAAATAACTTAAGAATGCCGGTCCGCAGCTCGTGAAATCTGAAGCCACCCGGGTATGATTCTCACTGATCTCTACAGGAACGCCAATAAAGGATAGAAGATGAATAAGCAGAAGCCGGTCTTCTTTATTTAACCGTTCGCCAAATATGCAAAGTGAAGTGCCCGCTTTCACGCAGTGGGTGATACTGGGGATGACTTTGGCGATTTTGGAAGGCAGGACAGACTCTAGATGATGGAGCTGGACAGGACTTGTTATAGAGATGACAATCTGCTCCTTGCGAAGTAGGGAGCCGATTTCATCGGTTAGTGCTTTGAACTCCATAGGTTTGACGCACAGAAAGACGATATCGCTCCCTGCCGCGGTTTCGCTATTACTTCCGCACAGCAAGATACCAGGATGGCGTTCTGCAAGCTGAACCAGTCTGTGAGCGCTGCGGTTGCTGGCAAGCACATCCTGGGGACGCAGTGCCTTGGAAGAAAGAAAGGCGTCGATAAGCAGGCTGCCCATACTGCCTGTTCCGATAAATCCCACCTTCATCCTGTGGTCCCCTCCTTTCTTGCTTCTCATATTGACAGGATTACTCTTCGTTAAATGTATGCAGGTTGAACTTGGACTGATGACAGGATCACGTTAAAAAGATGAAATCTTTTCCAGAGGGAGGAAGCTTCAATGAAGAGATTAGCAATAATCGGCGGTATTGCTGCAGCGCTGGCAGGAATCGGTCTGCTGTGGTACGGGAACGAAGGGCGTTCAAGCGGGATTGCCGGGTGGGAGACGATGAATGTCGGAGTAGAGACGGCGCTTGCCGGGAGCGGGCAGACCAGTAGTGAGCAGACCAGTAGTCAGGGAGGCATAGAAGGAGGAAATGCAGATAGAAAGGATAAGACTGCCAATAGTGACACCTCAACGACTGAGAAATCAGCAGAGAGCGGTTCGAAAACTGCAGGCACAGTCATCCATGAAGGGGATGCTGCTGCAACACTGCCTACTAAGGGGTCGGCAACTTCTGTGACTACACCTGTGAATCATCCACCTGGATCTTCCTCGGATGCAGCGGTCAATCCCATCGAGTCACAGCCACAGAACCAGCCTGCGGGGGCAGAGGGGAAAATCAACGTAAACACCGCGACGCTGGAACAACTGAAGGAATTGCCGGGAATAGGCGATGCCAAGGCCCGGGCGATTATGGATTACCGCAGCAGCCAGGGTCCTTTTGCCAGTCTGACGGAGCTGGGTAAGGTAAAAGGGATTGGTCCGAAGTTGCTGGAAAAGCTGAAACCCATGGTTTTGTTCTGAATGGGGTGTTACAATAGTTAACAACTTATTTTGGAGAAAATGGTGATACGAATGACAGTTGCCTACCGTAAGAATTGGGATACATATTTCATGGACATTGCCTGTATGGTTTCGACTCGCTCACGCTGTCCGCGCCGTCATGTCGGGGCTGTGCTTGTACAGGGGAAGAAGCTGCTGGGGACCGCCTACAATGGCGCGCCTATGGGCGTTCCGGATTGCTCTGAAGCAGGCTGCATGGTGTCTGAACAGTATGAGATGGAGCTGGTGAACGGCGAACAGATGATGGTTAAGAAGCAGCGTTGTATCCGGACGATC
This sequence comes from Paenibacillus oryziterrae, assembly GCF_042610485.1. Classification (NCBI taxonomy): domain Bacteria; kingdom Bacillati; phylum Bacillota; class Bacilli; order Caryophanales; family Paenibacillaceae; genus Paenibacillus; species Paenibacillus oryziterrae. Next base: position 46,578 of record NZ_JBGJZO010000016.1, read on the forward strand.
CATGCCGAGCAGAATCTGCTCTTGTTCACGGACCGCAGCGACCGGGAAGGAAGTACGGTGTATGTGACAGACGAGCCCTGCTGGACCTGCGCGAATATGCTGGCGAACAGCGGCATTGTGGAGATCGTATATTACCGCCCTTACCGCAAGGATATGGAGAAAGTCCGTTCGATGATGGCTTCGAAAGGTATTGTGTTCCGTCAGCTGGAGAGCTATGAACCACCTTCAGAGACGATGATGAACATCAAAGAATAAGTTTAGGAACGCAGTATTCTATTTATCCAAATATGTATGGCCTGAGGAAGAACCTCTGCTCTTGCAGCGTGCTGCAACGACAGGGGTTCTTTTTGCGCTAAAAGGGATTGAGGCGGCGTGGCAGTAACTGTATTAGAGGGAGGAGATCAGGTTTGAGAGGAAGACCACTGCTTTGGTTTACTGTAAGCTGGGTAGCCGGGAGCGCCTGCGCCAGTATGTTATCCGGATATTCTTTGGTGCTGGTATGGACCGGACTAATGCTGTTGCTTACAGCACTGGTACTATTCGGCGGATTAAGCTGGAAGGCTTGTGCGGTATTTGGGATAGCATTGACGCTTGCAGGGGCTTACTGGGAATGGAATGAAGGGCGTAATGTAAGTGCTCTTCCGCAGGCTTTATCGCTGCATACAGTGCTTACGGAAGAGAGAATCCCTGTTCAAGCTGAAGGCGTAATAATATCCCCGGTGGAGAGGGATGGGGATCGAGTGGATTTTACAGTTAGGCTAATAGATGTCTCTCAGACGGACTCTATGGAGCAGCAGAATGACGATATTGGAGAAGATGCAGATAATAAAGAAACCGAAGGGACGGAAGCGGATACCATTCACGGAGAAAAAATACAGGTGCAGGTTAAACTCCAGGCAGAGACGGAGATTGCTGAAGCTGCCGACTGGAGTCGTGGAGATACGGTGGAGTTGAATGGTGAACTGGTACAGCCTTCGGAAGCGAGGAACTTTGGGGGCTTTGATTACCGCGCGTATTTGCTGACGAACAAGATTCACTGGCTGCTCAAGGTTGATGGAACCGGGCAAGTCCATGCTAAGACCTCATCTGGATGGATTCCTGCTGCGGTCTTACGGTGGAATGACAGGGCGAGACTAAGTATGGGGGCAGAGCTGGATAGGTTGTTCGCTGAGCCCGATGCAGGTTATCTTAAGGGACTTGTGATCGGAATGCAGGATGATTTGGACCCGGATACTTATAAACAATTCTCGCAGCTTGGACTCACGCATATTCTGGCGATTTCCGGGATGCATGTAGCCGTATTCGTTGGCGTCTTGTTATTTATCATGCTGCGCTTGCGTATGACAAAGGAAACAGCTTTGACTGTGGTCCTCTTCCTTGTACCGGTATACGTGCTGCTCTCTGGTGCGGGGCCTTCGGTAATCCGGGCAGGGATTATGGCGATGATCGCTTTGTATGCGGCGCGCCAGGGAATCCTGAAGGATGGCTTGAATATTTTAAGCGCTTCTGCTCTTCTGATGCTGGTGTGGAATCCGTATTTTTTACTCAGCGTGAGCTTTCAGTTATCTTTCCTGGTCACAGCGGGGCTAATGGTTTATGTACCTTTGGCTGCGCCACTTCTGTCTTCTTGCCCACGTTGGCTGGGAAGTACAATCGCTGTGACATTGGTTGCGCAGCTTATTTCCTTTCCCATGACGATTTATTATTTCAACCAGTTTTCACTGTTGTCCTTTGCAGCTAACTTTGTACTGGTCCCTTTGATTACCTTCGTCGTTCTTCCGCTTGGGACAGGCGCGCTACTGGTTGGACGGCTGTGGGACGGGGCAGCCAATATACTTGTAAAAGCTACGGAATGGCTCAATCATATTACTTTTGCGGCAGTAGAGTGGATGAACGGTTGGACCGCGGGAGTGTTGATATGGCGCTCTCCTTCGCTGGTGTGGATTTCAGCCTATTATATTCTTTTGTATGGGCTATTCTATGTATTGCACAGACGACACTCAGCAAGGAACATGCCGCTGTATATGGATGATGAAACCCGCCCGTTGGACGAGATTCAGTATAGTTTGCCGGGAGGACGGATACCATCCAAAACCCGTAGTTCTGCTTACGTCAACCGGTTCAGCCTTCCATTGTGGTGCAGCCGGTGGACGGTCTTTCTTCTGGGGATGTGTTTCATCTTTCTGCTCTTGGCCGGGTATCGTCCGGAGAATCCTCGTGGGGTGGGGACGATCAGTTATCTGGATGTAGGCCAGGGAGACAGCATTCTTATCACGACACCGGGCGGTGCGAACATTCTGGTAGATGGGGGCGGTACGGTAGATTTCGGGTCAAAAGAAGAGTGGCAAATCCGTCGGAGTCCCTTTGAGATTGGAGAGAAGGTATTGCTACCCCTATTGAAAAAGCGTGGCATCCATCGCCTGGATGCTGTTATTTTAACGCATGGCGATCAGGATCACGCAGGCGGTCTCCAAGCTGTATTGGAGGGACTTCCTGTTTCGGCACTGTTGTTCAACGGAACGATGGTTGACAGTGAAACCTATGCCACGCTTATGCGGACGGCGCTCGATCATAACGTCAAGTTATATGGTGTACATCAGGGAATGGCAGTAGCACCAGATGAAGATACTATATTAACCTTTCTTTGGCCGGAGGAGAATGCTCCCGGTATAGATACTGATGTAGCTTTCCGAGATATGCAAAGTGATGCCGCAGAGACTCTCATAAATGAGCAGCCTGCAGTAAAGAATCCTGTAACCGGCGAGACGACGCTAACCGGGACTATGACTATGACTCAGGTTCTTCCACCTATAGTAAAGGAACAGAATCATGAGTCGGTAGTATTCCGTCTGGATATGGATGGCGGGAGCTTTTTATTCACCGGGGATATGGATCTTGCGGCTGAAGAGGAGATTACCCGGAAGAGTCTGGAAAGTGGAATTGCTCAGAACAACAGGATTGACATGCTGAAGGTGGCTCATCATGGGAGTAAAACCTCAACAGGCCAAAGCTGGCTTGATTACTGGAAGCCCACCTCGGCCGTTATATCGGCAGGGGTCAACAACCTCTACGGTCATCCGAATCAGCAGGTGCTGGAGCGGTTGAATGCGGACGATATTGGGATATGGCGAACAGATCAGCAGGGAGAAATACAAGTCCGTGTGGATGGTGGAGTGATACAGGTGCGCCATATGCTGGAGTAGACAAGCTTCAGGGGACAACTGCGGCCGGCAAGCCCAATAAATCCTGAAAAATTCCGAAAAATCCCAAGCATCACCGAAGGTGCGAACCCGCCAACTGGTGGATCTTAGGTTAATTTATTCAGTAGATAATTTACTAAAAAAAAGCTATAATTTTGCTAAAGTATTACTTCCGTAAGTGAAGAGTGGAGCGTAAAGTGATGAGAAAGCTAACCATTGACGATGTGGCCAGGCAGGCAGGCGTGTCTAAAAGCACAGTTTCGCAATTTTTGAATAAACGGTTTAAGTATATGAGTGAAGCGACCCGTCAGCGGATCGCCGCCGTGATTGAGGAGCTGAATTATCAGCCCAATGGCCTCGCGCGCAGCTTGAAACAGAACCGCACCTTTATGGTTGGTGTTATTGTCGCCAATATCGATTATTCCTTATCCATACAGTGTATCCGGGCGATTGAAAGTGAACTCCAGCAGCGTGGTATACAGGTGATTATCTGCAATGCGGACGAAAATGCGGAGAAGGAAAATAAGTACGTAGAAACGCTAGTGGCCCGCCAGGTGGACGGTCTGATTATGTTCCCTACCGGGAACAATCCCGAGGCCTATACCCGCTTGATTGAAGCGGAATATCCGCTAGTGTTTATGGACCGGCTGGTGGAAGGAGTAACGACGCAAAGTCTTCTTCTGGATAACGAGATGGCTGTAAAGACGGGGATAAGCGAGCTGGTGCGCAGCGGACATGAACGAATTGCCATCGTATCGCTTCCGCTTGGCGAAATGGCTATAACTCCCCGGAAGGAGCGGATGAGCGGCTATAAGAAAGCCATGGAGGAAGCGGGACTTCCACTGCGTGAGGAGTATATTTGCAGCGTGCCCCGGGAGGAAATTGCTGCTGAAATCAAACGTTTGATGTCGCTGAAGCAACCGCCTACAGCACTTCTGGCTGCTAATGACATTGCCCTGGCGGAAATTCTGAAATATGCCAACCGCAATTCCATTTCCATTCCGGAGCAGCTGTCGGTAATTGGTATAGATGATGTGGAATTTGCACATATCTATAACCCTGTGATCACCACCATACGTCAGCCGGCGTACGAGATGGGCATGCAGGCCGCCAAAATTATACTCTCGTGTATTGAGGACAAGGACTTCTCCGTTCCCATTACCTACCGGTTTCAGCCATCCTTACAGCAGGGCCATTCGGTGAAAGTGATCAAGTAGGAGCGGGATCAAGGCGAAGTTTATTTAGCATGTTGCAACTTGTGGGTGCATTTAACTGGAAATTCTACTGTTAATTTAGCATGTAGCATGAACTTTGGACAATTAACTGGAGTTTTTACTGCTAAATTCTTGAGAATGAAACATCAGTGGGAAGCAGTGTCAGAAGATTAGATTAAGAAGCGAAAAAAGATGCAGACCTATTCATGGTCTGCATCTTTTTTAGTAGTCTGAGCCAAATCTCCAAGTCTAATGATCATTAAGTTACTTAGATGTTTCACCCCTAAGCCTACGGATCATAAAGGTATTTGGGCGTTCATTCCAAGACTATTGATCATAAAGGATGTTTCACCCCTCCTACTGATTCGTTAGGCTAATTACTAGCTTCCTTACGCTGTCTGATTCATGAACGCAGCCAGGCTATCGCGGGTCGGCAGACCGTCCATATCGCCAGGCGACATGACAGCCAGGGCACCGATGGCGTTGCCGCGGCGTACTGCTTCTTCAACGGTTAGTTTTTCCAGCATGGCACTGATAACGCCTACAGCAAAGCCGTCTCCGGCGCCAACGGTGTCTACAACTTCCTCTACCTTAAAGCCCTGTACATAACCTTCTTGTCCGGACGTTTTATAATAGGCTCCTTCCGGTCCCAGTTTGATCACGACTAGAGAGACACCGCGCTCCAGGTAGTAAGCGGCAATCTCTTCAGGTGTATTGAGGCTGGTAAGAGTCTTGCCTTCACTAAGGCCAGGCAGGAACCAGTCGCAGCGGGTAGCCAAGTCGTTAATGGTGTTCACCATTGTTTCGGTATCAGGCCACAAGGATGGACGAAGGTTCGGGTCCAGGGATATCGTTTTGCCTTCGCTCTTCATAAATTCCATAGCATGCAGCGAGAACTCATGGCAGGTCTTCGAAATGGCGGAAGAAATGCTGGTTACATGCAAATGTCCGGCAGATGCGAAATACGCGTTATCGAAATCAGCAAGACTAAGCTTGGAGGCCGCCGAATTTTTACGGAAATACTCGACCTTAGGATCGCCTTCAAGCACCTTGGATTTAATCAGCATTCCGGTGGAATACTCTGAAGTGTAGCTAATGCTATCAATATTAATATGTTCACTGCTCATAGTTTTGGCAATAAATTCACCGAAATTGTCCTTGCCGAGTTTAGTAACATAGCCGGTGTGATGCTCCAAACGGGATAATCCTGTAGCAACATTACTCTCAGCCCCCGCCAACGCCTTGGAAAATGAAAATACATCGGCCAGCGGGCCGGGCTCATTGGCATAAAACATAGCCATCGGCTCACCGAAAGTGACTACGTCCAGTTGTTTGCTCATTAATAGTTCCTCCTCAGGGAATAAGTATCCCTGTATATAGATTTGTATAGAACGAACTTCAGAATGTTACTTGGATGCTTCATTCTCAAGTTCTTCGTTTATAATTTGAAATTATCACATAAATCGGTTTTGTACAATAACTCATAACTTTTTCTTCTTAATAATTTAAAGGAAAGTCAAATTAAATAGACGTAAAAACCTTTATATACATAGGGTTTATATTATTCTTCGAAAAAGTCATCAACTTCACACAAAAAATAGATTGACTGTTAGTGTGAATGTTATTACTATTTTCTTAGTAGATATTTAGGATCTATTAGTAAAAATGATAAACTAATTTATTAAATGAATAAAACAAGGATTATCCTTTGATCCGATAATGAGAGGGAGTTTATGATGAAAAAGATTAAAGTGCTGCAAAATGTAGCATCAGTAGGTGTGGTGGCAGTCATTCGTGCAGATAATGCAGAGGATGCGGTTAAAATGTCAGTCGCCTGTATCGAAGGCGGTCTTAACAATATTGAAGTAACTTTTACAACACCGGATGCGGATGTGGCTATCAAGAAGCTGGCAGCAGAGTATGGTGACCGCGCGGTGATTGGAGCAGGTACCGTACTCGACCCACTTACGGCAAGAATTGCAATTCTCGCCGGTGCAGAATTTGTGGTCAGTCCTTCTTTTGAAGAAGAAACGGCTAAAATGTGCAATCTGTACGGCATTCCTTATATGCCCGGCTGCATGACGCTGAGTGAAATGAAGGAAGCATTGAAACTTGGGGTGGATGTGCTTAAGCTATTCCCGGGCAGCGCCTTCGGACCGGATTATGTCAAAGCGGTAAAAGGTCCAATGCCTCATGTGAACATCATGCCGACAGGCGGCGTGGATCTGAACAATATGGACAAATGGATTGCTAATGGCTGCATCGCTGTGGGCATCGGCGGCAACCTGACGGCACCGGCCAAAGACGGCCGTTATGATCAGATTACTGAGCTTGCTGCGAAGTATGTGGCGAAGTTTCAAGAGATTAAGGGTAATAAATAATAACGGAGCTATATAATAGAAGCGCTGCACGCAAAGTATAGTAGGAATGCAGTGGCAGATGCGGACAACGGGTGGTTTCCATAACGGGAACTGCCTGTTTTATTTTGCTACAGAAGAAGGAATGTCATTTTTGTAACAAAGATAGATAAAAGAGGATTTGAATGATAGACTCTTCCCCTGTATGATTAATAAGGCTTAATGAGTCGTGTAATGATTGATGCAGCAGGGAATAATCCCCTTTGGAAATGACGTTTCAGGTAATGTTTGGTATTCTAAAAATAATGACAAAAGCATGCAACAATTCGGCAATCTTGCGCGTCAGTAAGATTGCATAGAGAGGGGGAACCTTCGTGGTGGAGCAGGGACTCATCAGAGCCGCTCAAGCGGGCGATCGCGACGCTCTAATCACCCTATTGCGAGAAATTGAAGGACATGTGTACAAGACGGCCTTCTACATTTTGCATAATGAGCAGGATGCGCTTGATGCCTCTCAGGAGGCGCTGATCAGGGTGTATACAAAGATCGGCTCTTACGAGGAGAAAGCCCAGTTCAAAACATGGGTTCAGCGGATCGTAACTAATATTTGCATTGATAAATTCAGAAGAACCAAACCGACGATTTCTATGGATGAACACGAAATGGTGTTCCAGGATAAACAAGATGTCGAGCGGGAGGTCATGTCCGGTTATCTGGCACAGGATATACGGGAAGCCATTGACCAGCTGCCTGAACATCACCGAACGGTTATCGTACTGCGTTATTTACAGGATTTATCATACAACGAGATTGCAGACTGTCTGGACTTGCCTCTGAACACGGTGAAATCTTATCTGTTCCGGGCAAGGCAGCAGCTGCAAAATAGACTTCAGGAGTATCAGAAAGGTGGTGTATCGGGATGAAATGCGCGGAGGTGATTGAATGGATGCACCGTTATTTGGATCATGATTTAAGCCATGAGGAAATAACCGAGATGTATCGTCATATTGATGCTTGTCCTTCCTGCGCGGATGTCTTTGACCGGCTCACCACACTCTCCCGGCAATTGGAGCAGCTGCCTGATGTGAAGGCTCCTTTCAGTCTGGTAGATTCCATTATGCCTCAGCTGGATGAATTGGACCGCCAACGCCTGGAAGCCGGCAAGAAAGATGCCGCAGGAGATGTTGTTGTTCCATTCACCCGTTCAGCTTCACAAGACAAACGGCGTAAGGGCTCTGCCCTGGCCAGAAGGACTGGAATCGGCGCAGCCGCAGCGGCAATTATACTGGGAATCGCCATATTTAATATGCCGGAGCAGATGCCGGGTGCACAAGTGGAGACGATGCTGTCACAAGATAGCGCAAGTAGCAAAGCAGATAATAGCAGTGCCGAACGGTCGATGGAGGCCAGCAATGCCGATATGGCAGATAGTGGTGCAGCACAAAATACCCCTGCGAGTGCAGCAGGAATGAACGAAGATACAGCCGATATGTATAGTTCTGCTGTAGCAGGCGGAGCAGATACAAGTTCGCAGAATTCAGGAGACATGAACAGCGATGTGGCTAGCGAAAGTACAGCACCCCGAATCTCGAAAAAAGAAAGTGTGAGTTCTTTAGTCACACCGTCTGCTTCATCCCCAGGGCAAAGAAAGTTGGGTGACAGTGGACAAGAACAGCCGGGAAGTGCTGGTGCTGCCACTGCCACTGCTTCACCCGTTCAAAGTCCCGAAAAAGATGTGTACATGACGTTGATTGCTCCTACTACGGAGCCGGGAGCATTATCCTGGACTTCCGCCGACGGCCGACATATGGCCGTGGTTGAAGGCGAGAAGCTTGCTATTTACAACATCTCTGCGAACAAAGCTGACAAAGCGTTGTTGACAACTGTTCCTCTCGAAGGAAAATGGGTATCGGGAGAATGGCTTGCCGACAATTTACAGTTTAACTACGTAACGCAGAAGGACGGTATTGAGGTTAAGAATGTGTTCACCATTCCCCAGGTAGACACTTCTTCTACTCCATTACCCTCTGGAAGCCCTGCTGCAACGGGTTCCGATACTCCATCGGAAACTCCGTCTATAAAATAGTTTCGAAATGGAACTTTTTTCGGAAATCTTGAATAGATTATAGTAAGAGATGTTAATCATTCAGCACAAGATTGGGAGAACATCAGTATGACCGCCGGCTGGGAGGTTTCTAGAGCCCCCCATACCGTCGTTTATATAGATGCGCCGCTGGAACGGAGGAACTTTGGCCTTAGCAGCCGGAGTTTCTCCGTTTTTGCGTCTGAATATGTTACAATGAAAATTCGAAATAAGTTGAAAGACGAATGAGCTGATGGGAAAGGAAAGTGGCATAATGGATGTCAAAGCGGCGGCAAAAGAGATCAGACAAGGGAAGATTTCCCCGCTGTACGTCCTGTACGGAAGTGAGAAGTTTCGCATGAATGAGTTCGCTGCATTACTGGAGAAGGAACTGATAGCCAAGGAGGACCGGGATTTTGCCGTAATTCCTTTTGATCTTTCCGAGACTCCTGTACAGTCAGTCATTGAGGAGGCCGAGACGGTTCCGTTTATGGTGCCGCGCAAGCTGCTGCTGGTACGTGATGCGGCGTTGTTCACAGCAGGCAAAGAGAATGCCAAACTGGAGCATAATCTCGAAGCCTTGACTGAATATATACAGCGTCCGGTTGATTTCAGCGTTATTGTATTCATGGTCAACAACGACAAGCTAGATGAGCGAAAAAAAATCGTCAAGGCTGTAAAGTCTGCAGGGACGGTGCTTGCGTTTAATCCGCTAGGGGCGGAGGAACTGCTGCGCTGGGTTGAGAAAGCGGTCAAGGAGCGGGGCTGCACAGCAGGACCAGGTATGGCTGAAGCGCTAATCGTTAACGCCGGTACAGGGCTGCAGGGCTTGTCTGGTGAGATTGATAAGCTGTGTCTGTTCGCTGGCAGCGGCGGTACGGTTGATGCAGCGGCAGTTGCAAGTCTGGTCCACCGCGGGACGGAACAAACGGTATTTACCTTGGTGGAGGATATCGCTAATCTGCGGCTGGACAAAGCGCTGGATGCTCTGCATGAGCTGCTCAAGCAGCGTGAGGAGCCGATCAAGATCGCGGCCCTGATCGCCCGGCAGTTCCGGATGATTCTTCAGGTCAAGGATCTGTCCGGTCAAAGCTATTCACAAGGGCAGATTGCCTCACAGCTAGGGCTTCATCCTTATGCGGTCAAGCTGGCAGGTGAGCAGGCGAGGAAGTTTGAAAGCGGGCGGCTGCGGCAGATTTTAAGCGCTGTAGCAGATCTGGATTACCAGATGAAGACCGGAGCCATCGATAAGGTGCTGGGGCTGGAGCTTTTTATGCTACGGTTAGGCGCGTGAACTCATAGACAACCAAAAGCCTATCCTTCTGCAGATGCAGGGGATAGGCTTTTTCACTGCTTTAAGTTTTTTTAGGAAAATAAGGCTGAAGTGACGGGAGGGAATTTGGGAACTGTAGAAGCGGCAATATCTGCCCGAAAACTGCAGAAAAGTCAGATTCATGTAAGTTGAACTTAAGATTTACCAAAATGGCAAAGTAACGAAGGGGGATTTTTGGAGCTGTAGGAGCGGTAGCGTCCGCCTTTGTCTCCGGATTTCAACCGCGAATGCGGTTAAAATCAAGAAATCTGGAGACAACAGCGGCCGGAAGTCCAAACATTCACCGTAGTTACGGCGACACTCCCAAATGAGTAAATCATAAGTTCAAACTTCATTAGCTTCGAAAACAACAAAAAAACCTAACCGTATGCAGCATAGCGGTCAGGTTCTTCAAGTGCTCATTATGAATACGTCTTACGCTTGCGCAGTAAGAGCGTTCAATTTCTTAGCCAAGCGGGATTTTTTGCGGGAAGCCGCATTTTTATGAACCAGACCTTTAGAAACGGCCTTGTCCAGCTTTTTGGAAGCAGCTAAGAAAGCAGCTTGAGCAGTTTCAACTTCCGTACCTGCCAACGCGTTGTCAGCGGCTTTAACTGCTGTACGAAGCGCGGATTTTTGGGAAATATTCAGTGCATGGCGTTTTTCAGTAGTCTTTACGCGTTTAACTGCGGATTTAATGTTTGGCATTGCATTCACCTCCTGTAAGACATTCGAAATCATTATCAAATGATTCACAACTTAAAATAGTTTAGCATGTGTCATAGTAAAATGCAACTACTTAAAGCCTTCAAATTTAACCTTTATGCTCTGTATAAACGGCAGCCATCTCTCGCACACTATCAACAAAAAGCAAAAGGAGGCTGAACTTACCATGGAACTGGATCTTCAGCTGTATTCTGTGCGCACCGATTTGGCTCTGGAATCGAAGGAACTCGCCGAAGGACCGCAAAGGAATCCCATCCCCGGTGTGAATGAAGAGGTTGTGGAAGAAGGGGGAATCAAGGTTACCCGACTAGAGGTAAGTACACCTGCCGGTTCTCAGGCCATTGGGCGGACGATCGGGAATTATGTGACTTTGGAGGTGCCGGAGCTTCGAGGCGGGGATACCGGATTACAGCAAAAGGTGGCTGAAGCCTTTGCACATGAATTTGAGAATTTCATGACACGTATCGGTATTGGCAAGGATGCCTCGGCATTAATTGTCGGTTTAGGCAACTGGAATGTTACCCCGGATTCCTTGGGGCCGCTCGTTGTAGAGAATACTCTGATCACCCGGCAATTTTATGAACTGGTTCCAGACCAGGTCTCTCCGGGATACCGCAAAGTAAGTGCAATAGCACCCGGCGTACTGGGACTGACCGGCATTGAATCCAGTGAAGTAGTCCAGGGGATTGTGGACCGTACTAAGCCTGACGTTATTATTGCGATTGACGCGCTTGCTTCACGTTCGCTCGAACGTATCAATACGACCATTCAAATTGCAGACATCGGCATTCATCCCGGTTCGGGAATCGGCAACAAGCGGCGGGGCCTGACTCAGGAGATTCTAGGAGTACCTTGTATCGCCATTGGGGTACCTACAGTATGCTATGCTTCAACTATAGTGAACAACGTACTTGAGATGATGAAGAATCATTTCGGGAAGGGGAACTCCCATACCAGAGAAATCATGGGCATGCTTGATGATATCTCTGAAAATGAGCGTCTGGCCTTGGTCAAGGAAGTGCTTGAGCCGCTGGGGCATGATCTAATCGTCACACCGAAGGAAATCGATGAGTTTATTGAGAATATTGCCAATATTGTAGCCAGTGGACTTAATGCGGCGCTTCATGATGCTGTTGATCCCGGAAATGTCGGAGCTTATACCCATTGATCTATTCTTTAGCGCAGTCCGTTGAGTACCGTAACAGGTAATCGCACGGGCGGCGCTTTTTTTCAAATTAAAGAATCCCTCCCTCCTCTACTAACCTTAGGCTGCTCTATTAAATAGAATGAAATCTATGGGTTCATCTTCCATTTTGAGGTTCTAGTAATGCTCTACCCCTCATAGATTTGAAGTATAAGAGATTACAGAGGGCTGGAGGAGGACACATTATTATGAACAAAAGTTGGTTTCGGCTATGGAACATCGGACGGTTGCGGGCCAAGCTGCTGGATGTGCTGTCGCTGGGAAAAACAATGCTGCTGCTTGCCGGAGGGTCCCTTGTATTTTTCATATTGCTTGGTGCAGGGGGGATGGCTGGACAGCAGCTCAATTCCTCGCCGATTCCTTCCATGAAAGGGCTGGCTACTTCTCTGTCGAGCGGTTTTTTTATGGAGATTCTGGGCATGGAGATGCCACACCTTCCTCAGGGCGAGAAGTTCAGTGCATTGTCAGGTGAGAAGGTAACCTCCTTCGTATTCCAACTGTTGACCAGCGTCAATCCGCATGATCCAAAAAGTCTGTTGTCCCGTGAAGTTCCGGGGCTGGCTGCCGATGATCCGGTGCTGCTGAGAAATGCCTCTGGAGGAAGCGGGGATGCACCCGCAGATTATCACCCCGGAACGGACGAGCTTGCTCTGGACGACGAGAACAACCCGGACAACAGTAATCAGGTGGCGGATGATCCCCAGGCGACCGAAACTGTGCAGCAGCCGGAGGCAACACCGGAGCCTGACAGTGCTGGAGCAGGCACAAACGGTGCTCAGGAGAATCCAGGTAATAGCAATGCTCAGGATCTGGCCGTAAAAAAAATACTAGTCTACCACTCTCATCCCCGTGAGGCGTATAATCCGCTGCTGGGCTCGGACAGCGAGAATCCAAGCTCTGCGCTACCTTCCAAGAATGTAATGCTCGTCGGGCGTTATCTGGCGGATCGGCTGGAGAAACGCGGCATCGGTACGGTACATTCGCAGGAGGATTATGCAACGAAGATGGAAGACTACAACTGGAACTTTTCCTATAAATATTCCCGGCAGACGATAAAAGCGGCTTTTACCCAAAATGAGAGTATGAACGAAATGATCGATATCCACCGGGACTCACAGGGACATGCTAAAACTACAACCGTCATAAATGGAGAAAGTTATGCCCAGGTGTATTTTATCCTCGGACATGCGAATACAAATTGGAAGAAGAACGAAGCGTTTGCGAATCAGATCCATCAGCTGCTGGAGACCAAGTATCCCGGAATCTCACGTGGAATCTGGGGGAAAGCTGCTAATAAGGGCAACAATGGGGAGTACAACCAATCCTTGTCCCCGAATAGTGTCCTTATCGAAGTAGGCGGCATTGACAGCACAGCTGAAGAACTGAAACGTACGGCGGAAATACTGGGAGACGCGATTGCTGATGTGTATTGGAGCAGCCATGAGGCGGAGAAAGCAAATGCTGATGCGGGTCAATCGGGTTCGGACTCTGCGGTCCAGAAGGATGCTAAAGGCTCGGAAGGAGCTTCATAACATGTAGCCGGGAAGAAAGGGGCAGCGAAATGTCACGAGTCGGTAAAAAACTGATTATATTCGGGATCTGGGCGGGCGTGGGTATTTGGGTCGGCATGCAGTTTGGCGGGAGCGGAGGAACGACAAACTCCCCGCTTCCCGGCTGGAGTGTGATATCCGAAGCTGCCGGGAACAGTCAGAATACTGCCGGTCAGACCACTGTGGGACAGGCTCAGGGGAATCAGTACCCTGTGTCCCCAAGCCAGCTGGGGAATGCCACTTCGGGTTCCAAGACCTACGTATACGTTCCAGTAGCCATTGATCCGGCTACAGGCACGTACAAGGCACTGCCAACACAGATTTCGGGGGATAACTCCGGATCCGGTCTCCCGCAGCAAGAGGTCGGGGAGTATAGCACGCTGACTCCCGGGCAGATTCTGGTTCCTGAAGAACAGAAACCTACTGTGGATGTGTTGGCTGATAAGACCGCCGGATTGCTGCAGCGGGCCTCCCAGAAAGGCATCCGCTGGGTAGTTTCACTTTTTGCCTCAACAGAGAACGGAAATTGACGTCTATTCTATATTGCTATCCTGCCGGACAGGCAGGATAGTTTTTTTGGAATGCAAAAAAGTATTTCTCTTATGAAATGTAGGAAAGTACGGGGCGGGATTGATGGTCAGAGCTTGTACTGTTATAATAGATGGATTAACAACAGGCTGTTTGTGGGGGTAAGGAATGACTGACGTACAGAAAAGACAACAACAAATCCGCAATTTCTCGATTATTGCACATATAGACCATGGTAAATCGACGCTGGCTGACCGGATCTTGGAGTATACCGGCGCATTAAGCTCCCGTGAAATGCAGGAACAGGTACTGGACCAGATGGATCTGGAACGGGAACGCGGGATAACCATTAAGCTTCAGGCCGTTCGGCTTTCTTATCGTGCCGATGACGGTGAAGAATATTTGCTGAACCTGATTGATACACCGGGGCACGTCGACTTCACTTATGAAGTATCACGAAGCCTGGCAGCTTGTGAAGGCGCTCTGCTCGTGGTGGATGCCGCTCAAGGGATTGAAGCCCAGACGCTGGCTAACGTTTATCTAGCACTGGATAATAATCTGGAGATTCTCCCGGTAATCAACAAAATCGATCTTCCGAGTGCTGATCCTGAGCGGGTCAAGCAGGAAATCGAGGATGTTATCGGTCTGGATGCCAGCGAAGCCGTACTTGCTTCTGCGAAATCCGGTATCGGCATCAAAGAGATTCTGGAACAGGTCGTGAAGCAGGTTCCGGCGCCGACAGGCAATTCGGCAGATCCGCTCAAGGCATTGATTTTTGACTCTCATTATGATCCATACAAAGGCGTTATCGTCTATGTCCGTGTCGTTGACGGCAGTATCCGCGCCGGCTCAAAGATCAAGATGATGGCTACTGGCAAATCATTTGAGGTTATCGAGGTCGGGGCATTCATGCCGCGGATGACGATTGTAAATGAACTTAATGTGGGAGATGTCGGCTTTATCGTGGCAGGCATCAAATCGGTTGGCGATACCCGTGTCGGTGATACCGTTACAGATGACAAGAACCCGACTCTTGAACCACTGCCCGGCTACCGTAAGATCAACCCGATGGTATATTGCGGTCTGTATCCGATCGAGACCTCTGATTACAACGATTTGCGCGAAGCACTGGAGAAGCTGCAGTTGAATGACGCTTCCCTCAGCTTCGAACCGGAATCGTCCAGCGCGCTGGGCTTTGGTTTCCGTTGCGGCTTCCTTGGGTTGCTGCATATGGAGATTATCCAAGAGCGGATTGAACGCGAATTCAATCTGCCGCTGATCACGACTGCACCGAGCGTTATTTACCGGATTATGCTGACCAACGGGGAAATGATCCAGATCGACAACCCGTCCAACTATCCGGAGGTCGGCAAAATCGACTATGTCGAGGAGCCATATGTGAAGGCAGGGGTTATCGTGCCGAATGATTACGTCGGAACGGTAATGGAGCTATGCCAGAACAAACGCGGCGAGTTCGTCAACATGGAGTATCTGGATACGAACCGTGTTACAATCACGTACCAGATTCCACTGTCTGAGATCGTCTATGATTTCTTTGATCAGTTGAAATCGGGAACCAAGGGATATGCTTCCTTTGACTATGAAATATCCGGTTACCGTCAGTCGAACCTCGTGAAGATGGATATCTTGCTCAATAACGAGCAGGTTGATGCCTTGTCATTCATCGTTCACCGTGACCGCGCCTATAACCGCGGACGCATCATCTGTGAGAAACTCCGCGGAATTATTCCGCGCCAGATGTTTGAGGTGCCGATTCAGGCATCCGTTGGTACCAAGGTTGTAGCACGTGAGACCGTAAAGGCCATGCGCAAGAACGTACTCGCCAAATGTTATGGCGGTGACATCTCGCGGAAGCGGAAGCTCCTCGAGAAGCAGAAGGAAGGTAAGAAACGCATGAAGCAGGTCGGCAGCGTTGAGGTGCCGCAGGAAGCGTTCATGGCAGTACTGAAGATCGACGAGTAGACCCATTTCGAAGACTATATCTTACAAGGGAAGCCGTCTTGGCTTCCCTTTCTGAATTTTTATGCAAGCTATGCTTACACACAAGGAGGCAGCGAATGACACAGCCTGTTAATAATAGCCGTCCCCCTGAGGCGGTATACATTCATATTCCGTTTTGCACGAATAAGTGCTTCTATTGTGATTTCAATTCCTATGTCCTGAAAGACCAGCCGGTGATGGATTATCTCCATGCGCTGGACCGGGAGATGGAGCTTACGGTCAGAGAGAATCCCCCCGGTATGATCAAAAGTATCTTCGTAGGCGGCGGAACCCCAACCGTGCTTAAACCGGATGAAATGGAGTATTTCCTGAAGTCCATCCGCAGACATTTTCCGAACTTTAGTCCGGATATTGAGTTCTCTATGGAAGCCAATCCGGGTACAACCGACAAGGACAAGCTGCAAGTCATGAAAGACGGCGGTGTTAACCGGGTAAGCTTCGGGGTCCAGGCATTTCAGAATGAGCTGCTGAGCGGTATCGGACGCATTCATAATGTGGACGACGTCTACCGCAGCCTGGAGAATGCCCGGGCAGTGGGACTAAATAATCTCTCTGTGGACTTGATGTTCGGCCTGCCGAATCAGACGGTTGAAATGCTGGGTGAGAGCATTAAGAAGGCGCTCGAGCTTGATCTGCCGCATTACTCCATCTACAGTCTCAAGGTGGAGGAGAATACTCTTTTTCATACCTTGTTTAATAAGAACAAACTTCCCCTCCCGAATGAGGAGGATGAGCTGCAGATGTATCTGCTCCTGATGTCTTCCATGGAAGCGGCAGGATACCGGCAGTATGAGATCAGTAATTTTGCCAAGCCGGGACAGGAAAGCCGCCATAACATCACCTATTGGCGTAATGAAGACTACTATGGATTAGGTGCCGGAGCTCATGGTTATGCCAAACGCCAGCGTCATGTGAATATCAAAGGAGTCAATCCTTATATTGAAGCATCCCGAAAGGGCCTTCCGCGTCTCGACACCTACAGCATTACCAGAGAAGAGGCGATGGAGGACTTTATGATGGTGGGACTGCGGATGCGGGACGGAGTAACGGATTCAGCTTTCCAGGCGCAATTCGGCCAATCCATGGAGGAAGTATTCGGTAAACCGCTGCATAAAATGTTGTCTGCCGGACTGCTTGAGCACGAAAGTGGAGTCTATCGTCTCAGTAAGCAAGGCATCTTGTTCGGTAACGATGTGTTTGGTGAATTTGTCGGATCGTTGACAGAAGTTTAATTTTAAAATACCTCTTGAATTGTAATTCACCTTGTTGTATATTTATTCATATTAACAACGAGGGGTGAGTCTAAGTGCTTGTCAAAACGGAAATGTTCCGCTATACGGCTCCTAAGGGAGACCCTAAAGTAATTTGCAGAAATGCCACGGTGGAGGATGTGGAGCCACTATATTTAATGATAGAGGAATATGCACAGCGTGGTATTATGCTTCCCCGTTCAAGGCAAGCACTGACCCGCCAGATCGATCAATTTGTGATTGCTGAAATCAATGGCAGATTTGTCGGCTGCGGCTCGTTGTTCAGACTGGGGAATGACCTCGTAGAGGTTCGTTCCATTGGTCTTCGCGATGAGGGTAAGGGCAAAGGCGTAGGGTCGATGATCCTTGCTAAGCTGACAGAGGAAGCCAGACGTCAGAAGATTCCCAAGATTATGGCTCTGACTTATGCGGTTGATTTCTTCCTTAAGAATGGATTTACTGTCGTGGAGAAGGAAATATTCCCCGAGAAGGTATGGACGGACTGCGTGAACTGTAAGAAGCAGCATGCCTGCGACGAGATTGCCGTGCTGAAGATGCTGGATTAATAGCTCATATCCCCCACTGTCCTAGCGCCGGTTAAAGCCGGACTATGAACAGTGGTTTTTTTTGTATTTTAGAATTGTTATTCTCTATAATTTGGTATATTCTTTATAAAGAACTTAATTCTTTATAAAGAACATAGGAGGGGCAATTTTGGGAATACATAAACGGCTGGAGGAACTGGACTCAATGCGGGGGTTGGCAGCTGTCTCCGTAGTCTTCGCCCATATTTCAATCATCCTCCCTTCAACAGATTTTCTGGAGCGGCTCAATCATACCCCAGTGCATTTTTTTTGGCTGGGTCATGAATCGGTGATACTTTTTTTTATTCTGAGCGGATATGTCTTGTCGCTTCCCTATTTCATTAATAAAAATGTACCTTATTTGGATTACGTTATTAAGCGGATTTGCAGAATCATGATACCCAGTATCGTATCCATTATAATCGCCTTATTGCTGATGCAACTGCTCTCACCTCATGAAATTCCCACGATCAGCGAATGGGGGAACAGCATTTGGACTTCGCATGTTTCAGGCATAGAGATCCTTAATCATATCTTTCTGATTAATGAAACGGATACGATGAAGATCAACCCTGTTCTGTGGTCGCTTATCCATGAGATGCGGATATCGTTGGTTTTTCCTTTAATCGTATATATATTGCACAGAAGCAGCATGTTGAAAAGTATTCTATTTGCCTTGGCTATACCGGTATTGCTTTTTGCAGGTTATTATATCATCTTAAAAGCGACCGGCTTTGATATTACCATGTTTAAGGGCGATAGTTCATTTCTTCTAACACCCCATTATATGGCTTTTTTTATTCTGGGCGGCATTCTGGCCAAGCACAGGAAGTATTGGAGCGGATTGTACAGCAAGCTGGGGGTACGGCGAAAAGTAGGGTTGCTGTGTGCGGGATTAGGTCTGTATATGTATAACTGGCTTATGCTCCCAGACAGCGCACTGCCGCATCTGTTTATTATTGACGATTGGGCTATTGCCATGGGCGCGTGCATCTTTATCGTTTTCGCACTGAACTCTAGCCGCATCAGCCGGATACTGATGATCGGTCCGATACATTTTACCGGAAGGATATCCTATAGTCTGTACCTTTATCATCTTATTGTGATGATTGCTCTTGTCCATACCTTAGGTACTGCACTGCCGCTTTGGGCGATCTTGGTTCTTTCTTTGCCGCTGTCTTTGCTGTGCGCAGCCATTATGCATCGTATGGTGGAGGGACCTTCAATCGTCTTGGGCAGATTCCTGACCACAAATCGCCGTAAAGCCGATCCTCAACTTACCGAAAAGAGATATTCGGCTTCCTGAATGAGGGGGCCAGCCGGATGACTCTTGTTATCCGTGCAAATACACGTAAGCCAAGATACTGAACCGACTTGACAATGTCAATGTCGGTTTGGTATTTTTGTATTAGCGGTTAGCACTCATCTGAGTAGAGTGCTAACGATTCAGAGCCACAGCTGTTAGGAGGGAATAACATGTTAACCGAACGCCAAAGAATGATATTGAATGCGATCGTGGATGATTATATTTCTTCAGCCGAACCTGTAGGCTCACGCAGTATCTCCAAGCGGGGAGATGTTGGGTACAGCCCGGCAACGATCCGCAATGAAATGGCTGATTTGGAGGAATTAGGTTATCTGGAACAGCCTCATACATCGGCAGGCCGGATTCCTTCGCACAAAGGGTACCGTTATTATGTGGATCACTTGGTACCGTGGAATTCTGCAGGATCACCTGAGGTAGGAGCTATCCGGGCTTTTTTTGCCGAAAAGCTAAGTGCTATGGAACAGGTCAATCAGCACGCAGCCATGATCCTTTCCAATATGACGAATTATACTTCCATCCTTCTGGGACCGGAGGTTTTTCACACTTCACTTCGGCATTTTCAATTGCTGCCGCTTAATGAGAGTACAGCTGTTGCAATTATAGTTACCAGCACGGGACAGGTGGAGAACCGTACGGTTAGTATCCCGCCTGAAATCTCCGTTTCTGATATAGAGAAAGTGGTTAATCTGCTGAATAGCAAGCTGGTAAATGTACCTCTTTATAAGCTCAAGAGCTGCCTTTATTCTGAGCTTGGTCAAGAGATGCAGCGTCATATTTCCCATTACGAGGAACTGATGCAGATGCTGGATCAGGCGCTGGAAAGTGATCAGGAGCAACGCATCTATCTTAGCGGGGCGACCAATATACTGACCCAGCCGGATTTTAAAGATGTAGACAAAGTGAAGAACATTCTTGATCTTCTGGAAGAGACGCCAACGCTTCTCAAAATGCTGTCACCGGCTTCTGGGGATACAGGGATACAAGTACGCATTGGTACGGAGAATAACCACGAGGCATTTGCTAACTGCAGTCTGATTACAGCTTCTTATTCTCTTGATGGTCAGGCACTGGGAAGCATCGGCATTCTGGGTCCGACCCGTATGGATTACGCCAGAGTAATGGGGATTCTGGGCATTTTGTCCCGAGATTTGACAGCGATGCTGGCCCACTGGTATAAGTGAACATAAAGCTCATGATTATTTTAAGGAGGTGAAGACAACTTGAAAGAGGAACAGGTTCAAGATTCCAGTGAAATGAAAGACGAAGTCATAAGTGATAATAATGCAGCCGATGACACTGAGACCGTCTCTGAGACGGAGGGCTTCGGAGCAGAGGAAGCCGCTGAAGTGATTTCTGAAGGAGATAGTGAGCTTACACGCTTGCAAGGTCTTGCTGATGAATTTCAAGGACGGGCGCTACGTGTACAGGCTGACTTTGATAACTTCCGCCGCCGTACATTGAAAGAGAAAGAAGAACTGGCGCAATATGCTACCTCGAAGCTGGTGACGGAATTGCTTCCGGTTATGGATAATTTCGAACGTGCGTTGGCTACGGCCCCGGCCTCTCCTGAATTCGAAGCTTTCACGAAAGGCGTGAATATGATTTTCCGCCAGCTTGAAGGGGTATTAAAGAATCAGGGATTAACAGCT
This sequence comes from Paenibacillus oryziterrae, assembly GCF_042610485.1. NCBI lineage: Bacteria > Bacillati > Bacillota > Bacilli > Caryophanales > Paenibacillaceae > Paenibacillus > Paenibacillus oryziterrae. The sequence continues at coordinate 67,584 of NZ_JBGJZO010000016.1, forward strand.
ATGGAAACGGTAGGTCAGCCCTTTAACCCTGAATATCATCAGGCTATCATGCAAGTGGAGAGCGAAGAGCACGAAGAAGGTATCGTGACAGAAGAAGTCCAAAAGGGCTATCTGTTGAAAGATAAGGTGCTTCGTCCCGCCATGGTTAAAGTCAGCATGTAGTCTGTCCATATAATAGCCGGGCCTTCAGGCCTGCAGTTAGACGGCAGCATAATCGCCGGAAGAAGATCCGGTGGGTATTCCTATGCGCCAAAACATAATTAATTATAATCATATCAACAGGGTCATTCCCGGGAAGCTGATGCTCCCATAAAAATTCAAGGAGGCAAAATACAGTGAGTAAAGTTATCGGTATCGACTTAGGAACCACCAACTCTTGCGTTGCAGTCATGGAAGGCGGCGAAGCCGTAGTTATTCCTAACCCTGAGGGCGCACGTACAACTCCATCGGTAGTGGGCTTCAAGAAAGACGGTGAGCGTGTAGCAGGGGAAACTGCAAAACGCCAAGCCATCACTAATCCGGACCGTACTATCAGCTCGATCAAACGCTACATGGGTACGAACCACAAGGAGAACATTGACGGTAAGGATTATTCTCCTCAAGAAATCTCAGCAATGATTCTGCAAAAGTTGAAAGCTGACGCGGAAGCTTACCTTGGTCAAACAGTAACGCAAGCGGTTATTACCGTTCCTGCTTATTTCAATGACAGCCAGCGTCAAGCTACCAAAGATGCGGGTAAAATCGCCGGTCTGGAAGTACTGCGTATTGTGAATGAGCCAACTGCTGCTGCTTTGGCTTACGGTCTGGAGAAATCCGAAGACCAAACCATCCTGGTCTATGACCTCGGCGGCGGTACGTTTGACGTATCCATTCTTGAACTGGGCGACGGATTCTTCGAAGTTAAAGCGACAAGCGGCGACAACCGTCTTGGCGGTGATGATTTTGACCAAGTAGTTATGGATTACCTGGTAGCCGAATTCAAAAAAGAGCAAGGCATCGACCTCAGCAAGGATAAAGCAGCTGTGCAACGTCTGAAAGACGCAGCAGAGAAAGCCAAGAAAGAACTCTCCGGCGTCCTGACTACTACAGTATCCCTGCCGTTTATTACTGTTGCTGACGGCGTACCTCAGCATTTGGAGATCAACCTGACACGTGCTAAGTTCGATGAACTTACAGCTAGCCTGGTAGAACGTACTTTGGGACCAACCCGCCAAGCGCTTAGCGATGCTGGCATGACTCCTGCGGACCTGCACAAAATCGTACTCGTAGGCGGTTCCACCCGTATTCCTGCGGTTCAGGAAGCGATCAAGAAACTAACCGGCAAAGAGCCTCATAAAGGCGTTAACCCGGATGAAGTTGTTGCCCTGGGCGCTGCTGTTCAAGCCGGCGTACTGACAGGTGACGTTAAAGATGTTGTATTGCTCGACGTAACCCCGCTGTCCCTTGGTATTGAAACTGCAGGCGGCGTGTTCACTAAGATGATTGAGCGTAATACAACGATCCCTACAAGCAAATCCCAAGTGTTCTCCACTTTTGCCGACAACCAGCCAAGCGTGGAAATTCACGTATTGCAAGGCGAACGCCAAATGGCGAACGGCAACAAAACACTGGGACGCTTTATGTTGAATGAGATCCCGCCGGCACCACGCGGTGTTCCACAAATCGAAGTTACCTTCGATATTGATGCGAACGGTATCGTTAACGTGTCTGCAACAGATAAAGGTACGAACAAGAGTCAAAAGATCACCATTACCTCTTCCAGCGGCCTGAGCGATGCCGAAGTTGAGCAAATGATGAAGGATGCCGAGCTTCATGCCGAAGAAGACCGCAAACGTAAGGAACTGGTAGAAGCGAAGAATGGTGCTGATCAGCTGGTATATTCCACTGAGAAGGTCATCAAAGATCTTGGCGATAAAGCAGACGCAGCAGATGTAGAGAAAGCCAATGCAGCTATGGACAAAGTTAAAGCTGCACTGCAAACCGAGAACCTGGAAGAAATTAATGCTGCAACCGAAGCGCTGACTGAGATCGTTCAGGCGTTGTCTGTGAAGCTCTATGAGCAGGCTGCGGCAGAGCAAGGTGCCGAAGGCGGTCAAGGCGCTGCAGATGGCAACTTCAAGAAGGACAATGTGGTTGACGCCGATTACGAGGTTGTTGACGACGAGAAGAATCAAGGGTAACCTAAACAGATACCAATGCTATTAGGGGAAGGTCAAAACCGGAGCATCCCGTGTTTTGACTTTCTTTATGAAAATATAAGCATCTATAGGTTACTTGCCATAGAATATCCTTATATTTTATCGGGAAACGGATTCCGTCCCCAGAAGGACGGAGAAGCCGTTTCTTGTTACGTATAGAGCAGAAGGTTTAGATGTGCGGAGGTGAACGCGTTGGCAGAGAAACGGGATTATTATGAAGTGCTCGGCGTAGGTAAAGACGCGTCGGAGGATGAGGTTAAAAAAGCGTACCGTAAGCTGGCGCGCCAATACCATCCGGACGTGAATAAAGCCAGTGACGCGGAAGCGAAATTTAAGGAAGTAAAAGAAGCTTATGACGTCCTTAGCGACGGGCAGCAGCGTGCACGTTATGACCAATATGGACATATTGACCCTAACCAGGGTATGGGCGGCTTTGGCGGCGGCGGTGATTTCGGTGGAGGACTTGGTGATATCTTTGACATGTTCTTCGGGGGCGGCGGACGTCGTGATCCGAATGCACCGCAGCGTGGAGCTGACCTGCAGTACAACATGACCATCGAATTTAAGGAAGCTGTATTCGGTAAAGAAACCGATATTACAATTCCTCGGACAGAAACTTGTGACACGTGCTTCGGGTCAGGGGCCAAACCGGGAACGAAGCCGGATACCTGTTCCGTATGTAAGGGCAGTGGACAGCAGGAGTTCGTCCAGAATACGCCGCTTGGCCAAATGCGGAATCGCCGGACATGCTCTCATTGTAATGGCGCAGGGAAGATCATCAAGGAGAAATGCCATACTTGCAGCGGCAATGGCAAGGTGAAGAAACAGCGCAAACTCCATGTTCGGATACCTGCAGGCGTAGATGATGGCGCACAAATGCGTATGACAGGCGAAGGGGAAGGCGGCCATCGCGGCGGACCATCCGGTGACCTGTATATTATTATCCGGGTGAAGTCGCATGATTTCTTCGTCCGTGAGAATGATGATATTATCTGTGAAGTGCCGATTACTTTTGCGCAGGCTGCTCTCGGGGATGAGATCGAAATCCCGACCCTGACCGAAAAGGTGAAGCTGAAGGTGCCTGCGGGAACACAGACCGGCACATTCTTCCGCTTGAAGGGTAAAGGGGTTCCTCGGCTCCGCGGCTCCGGCCAGGGTGACCAGCACGTCAGAGTTATCGTGGTTACGCCAAGCAAGCTGAGCGAAGAACAAAAGGAACTGCTGCGTCAATTCTCTTCCTTTGACGGAGAACATACGCATGAGCAGGAGCAATCGTTCTTTGACCGCATGAAACGGGCGTTTCGCGGAGACTAAAAGCTAAGGCACGTTGATTAGCATGCATTGAAAGATAGTTGTTAGAGCAGGCTGGGACCTATTCCCGGCCTGCTTTTTTGCTGCGTGGGCATGAGTACTCTCTATACTGCGCATAAGCAGGCAAGCTGTAATGGCGATTCGCGGGAATGGTGCTGCCGCCGGAGTGGCATTCCTGCCTGCATGGTGCTTTCGCCGGAGTGGCATTCCTGCCTGCATGGTGCTGCCGCCGGAGTGGGATTCCTGCCTGCATGGTGCTTTCGCCGGAATGGCATTCCTGCTGCATGATGCTGCCGCCGGAATGGCATTCCTGCTGCATGATGCTGCCGCCGGAATGGCATTCCTGCTACATGATGCTGCCGCCGGAATGGCATTCCTGCTGCATGATGCTGCCGCCGGAAGACATTCCTCCCCTCCGAAACAGTAGGTTGCATTTAGTGCAATTGATTTGCTCATTAGAGGCTAATTTTGGTGATCTGTTGCATTTTGTGCATCTGATTTCTGTAAGAAACGATATTTAATTAATTCTGCTGCACTAAATGCAACAGAATTTAAATATAGGCGGATTTGACCTGATTCTGTTGCACAAAATACAATAGATGCTCTTTCTTCCTCAGAAACAAAGATTTCTGGATCCTTCGCCATCATTGTCCCTTGCATAAAGATGGAATCCAGCCGGCATACTAACTGCAGGTGCGCTCAAGGCGGTGCCGATTTACAAAGAGAGCAGGGATACACTTGTCTGAAAAAAATATATTGGCGTATTTTAAAAGCCCGGAGGAGGCCGAGGCCGTTTCCCGCAAGCTGCAGGCACTGAGAGTGATCGATATGTCTATCGATACTTTCGGGAAATACCCGGGAAACAGCTCGTATTCGGGCAATAATCCGCTTACGGGAGACATTCAGAGTCTCGCTACAATGACACTGAATGCTTCCATTGAAAGCCGCTCTGCGGGTATTCTGGCTTCTACCGATACCAGTGCAAGCGGAATGAGTCATGGAGGAGATGGAGGCCCAACGGGAAGAAATATCCTGCTCACGGTAGTTGTCGATTCGGAGTCATTTGATCAGGCGCTCCGAATTGTTGAAGAAGCCGGAGGGATGATCTGAAAGTTTATTTTTACCAGTAGACGAAAGGAGAAGATGAAATGGTTAGGTCCTCAAAGGTACACACCCAAACGGAGAAAATGAAGCTGCTGTACGGAGCTAAGGCGGAGGATGTTGAGTTCTCGGCAGCGGAAGCGGATCTGGATGATATTGAAGCTCAGGAACGCGGACTGAAAGCGGACAAGCGGCAGCTTCAGGAGCTGTTGCAGGACGAAGAGGAGGAAATACCATAACAACATGATTGAAAAAAGAAACTGAACCCGCGCACTTCAGGATGAAGGCAGGGTTCAGTTTTTTATAGGTATCATTAGAATGAACTACATCTTCGATCAGACTCCGGATAGGAGTTTTTTTGTGGGCTTTTTTATCCATGCGCATGTATAATTAAGCTGATATGCCAAGCGGGGGTGACATTATGGAAACGATGATATTATGGATTGGTCTCGCGGTAGTCATTATCGCGCTTACATTTTTGAATCAGAAGCAATTGTATTCCTCTAAGGTGAAGCAGGCTTACCGTTCGCTGAGAACGCTATCGGAGAGCGTCCGAAGCGACCAGTCTACACCGGAACAACTGACCGAGTGGGAGGCGGGTCTTACTGAGCTTGAGAAGCATCCGAATGAGTTTAACAAACTTGACTATGAAATCAGCTTACGGAGCGCTTTTGTGATGTATTTAGAGCGGCATTATCCGCAGGATCCCAGACTGCCTGATCTGCAGGAGGCGGCTGCACATATCAAGGATAGTGTTTGGGGAATGAAAATAGGCGATTATGGTCCCAGAAAGCAAAAGTAATAACCTTTTCGGGAGTCCCTCATTCTGGCTTGTCAGCTGTGAGTGGGCTCTTTGTTTTGGTAAAAAGAATAACATGTACATACAAGTTGCTTATGTTATAATAACTTGTATTATTTTATTACATAGCCTGGGGTGCAGTATGACAGAGAAAAAGAAACCTAAATATATGCAGTTGAAGCTGGAATTGCTGTCCTGGATTCAAAATGGCGTGCTGAAGCCGGACGATCAGACGCCTTCGGAGCATGAGATTGCCGCTCAGTTCGGAATGAGCAGACAAACGGTTCGCCAGGCGTTGGGTGAGCTGGAGAAGGAAGGCTGGCTGTACCGATTGCAGGGTAAAGGCACTTTTGTTGCCCGTCAGGATACACGCCCCTTGCAGCAGAGTAGCATGGTCGGGATGATGACGACACATATCTCGGATTATATCTTTCCCCATATTGTACGGGGAGCGGAAGCCCGGCTGCGCAGCGGCGGTTACAGCATGATGCTGTCCAGCACGGATAATGACAAGGATAAGGAACGTGAGAATTTGGAGCTGCTGCTGGGCCAGCCGTTCAAAGGCTTGATTATCGAGCCAACCAAAAGCGCACAGGGCAACCCGAATCTGCCGCTCTACCTGTCGCTTGAGATACACCGTATTCCTTTTATTATGATTAACGAACGGTATCCGGAGCTACATTGCCCCTGTCTTAAGTTGGACGATGAGGCGGGAGGGTTCATGGCAGCTGAGCACCTGATTGAGCTGGGCCACCGGGAGATTGCGGGCTTCTTTAAAACGGATGATCTGCAGGGAGCCAATCGGCTGAAGGGCTTTATCCGTGCTTTTCATAAACACCGCCTGCCCCTCGGGCCTGAGACGATTACGCATTACACCACCGAGCAGAAGCAGACGCTGCCTTATATGGCAGCACTCGCGATGCTCCGGCAGCCTAAGCGGCCAACGGCTTTTGTCTGCTACAATGATGAGCTGGCGGTACTGCTGCTCGAAGCGGCAAGGCAGACGGGACTCAGCGTGCCGGATGATCTGTCTATAATCGGCTTTGATGATTCCTCGCTGGCAACGGCAACGGAGGTTAAGCTGACCTCGATCAGCCATCCTAAACAGGAGATGGGTGTACAAGCAGCCAATTTACTAATTGAGATGATGGAGAACCGTTCATCCGATACGCCAAAAGATGTTATTTACAAACCGGAGATTGTAGTGCGGGGCTCAACCAAAGCATTGATGCAGATGTAGAGGTCTTACCTCACCCTCCTAAATCAATGAGAGCAGCAAAAGCAATAGTAGATGATACAGCCGAGTCAGGCGAATAGAGAAGGTAAAAAGTCCGCAGAACGATTCTGCGGGCTTTTTTTATGCGGATAATGCTTATTGTATGTACAATACTCAAGGAAAATAAAAAAATGTAGATTAATTGTACGTACAAGTGTATAATGCAGATGAGAAGGAATCAGCAATCATACCTTAGCCATAAGGAGGATTCAAGGATGTTAGAGCAGTTGAAACAGGAAGTACTGGAAGCGAATTTGGACCTGCCCCGCTATAATTTGGTAACGTTTACATGGGGGAATGTCAGCGGTATTGACCGGGAGTCGGGACTGGTTGTCATTAAGCCGAGCGGTGTGGAGTACGACAAGCTGACCCGTGACGATATGGTCGTAGTGGATTTGGAAGGGAACATTATCGAGGGCCGTTACAAGCCTTCATCAGATACGGCCACCCACCTGGTGCTGTACAAGGCTTTTCCGAATATCGGGGGAATCGTGCACACTCATTCGCCTTGGGCGACGGGCTGGGCGCAAGCCGGACGGGGCATTCCCGCACTGGGTACGACACATGCCGATTATTACTACGGAGAGGTGCCATGTACCAGACCGATGACTGAAGATGAGATTCAGGGAGCGTACGAGCTGGAGACGGGGAATGTGATTGTTGAGACTTTTGCAGAACTCAATCCGGATATGATTCCAGGCGTGCTTGTTCACTGTCATGCTCCGTTTAACTGGGGTAAGGATGCACATAATGCTGTGCACAACGCAGTTGTTCTGGAAGAGGTCGCCAAGATGGCATCGCAGAGCTACCAGTTGAACCCTGATCTGAAGCCGATGAGCCAGCAGCTGCTGGACCGCCATTTCCTGCGCAAGCATGGAGCAAATGCCTACTACGGACAAAGCTGAATCTTTTATATAAAGGAGAAATCTCAGATGAGTAAAAAATATGCTATCGGTGTCGACTATGGAACGCAATCGGGACGCGCTGTGCTGGTTGATCTGGCAGATGGGACAGAAGTCGCTGATCACGTAACCCCTTATCCGCATCATGTGATCGACGAGACTCTGCCTGGTACCGGCAAAAAACTGGAGTATGACTGGGCGCTGCAGCATCCGGCTGACTACATCGAGGTATTGAAGCGTTCGGTGCCAGAGGTGCTGCGGGTGTCTGGTATCGATCCTGCGGATGTTGTGGGACTCGGCATTGATTTTACGGCTTGTACGATGCTTCCGGTGAACGACAAAGGAGTTCCGCTGTGCCTGCTGCCGGAATATCAGGAGAATCCGCATAGTTGGACGAAGCTGTGGAAGCATCACGCGGCACAGGATGAGGCGAATGAAATCAACCGGATCGCCGCTGAGCGCGGGGAGAAATGGCTGCCGCGTTACGGTGGTAAAATTTCCTCGGAGTGGATGATGGCTAAAGTATGGCAGATTCTTGATGAATCCCCGGAGATTTATGAGGCAACTGATCAGTTCCTTGAAGCTACGGACTGGGTGATCTCGCAAATGACGGGCAATATTACCCGAAATAGCTGCACGGCAGGCTATAAAGCCATTTGGCATAAAGTGGACGGATATCCGGATAAGGAATTTTTCAAGGCGCTTGATCCAAGGCTGGAGAATTTAACGGAGACGAAGCTGCGCGGTGACATTGTTCCTCTAGGAACCAAAGCGGGTGAGCTTACGCCGGAGATGGCCGAAATGATGGGGCTTGCAGCGGGTACGGCAGTAGCTGTCGGTAACGTGGATGCGCATGCGGCAGTGCCTGCGGTAGGCGTTGTTACACCAGGCAAGCTGGTAATGGCGATGGGCACTTCGATCTGCCATATGCTGCTTGGCGAGACTGAGCGCGAAGTGGAAGGCATGTGCGGCGTGGTCGAGGACGGCATCATTCCGGGATTGTTCGGTTATGAGGCGGGGCAATCGGCGGTTGGTGATATTTTTGAATGGTATGTAGAGGAAGCGGTACCTTCGTACGTGACTAAGGCTGCGGCTGAAGAAGGCGTGAATGTGCATGAGTTGCTGGAGAAACGGGCTGCTGCTTATAAGCCAGGGCAAACCGGACTACTGGCACTGGATTGGTGGAACGGCAACCGTTCTACACTGGTGGACACGAACCTCACGGGTCTGCTGCTCGGCTGTACACTTTTGACTAAGCCTGAGGAAATCTATCGTACCCTGCTGGAAGCTACGGCATTCGGCACCCGTAAAATCGTGGATGCGTTCCATTCGAACGGTGTGGCTGTCGATGTACTGTACGCCTGCGGCGGACTTCCGCAAAAGAACCGTCTGCTCATGCAGATCTACGCTGACGTTACGAACCGTGAGATCAAGGTAGCTGCTTCTAAACAAACTCCGGCGCTTGGTGCGGCGATGTTCGGTGCGGTGGCTGCAGGCGCAGAGAAAGGCGGATATGACTCCATCATGGATGCTGCGGCTAAAATGGCCCGGGTCCGGGAAGAATCATATCTGCCGATTCCGGAAAATGTTGCGGTATACGAGAAGCTGTTCCAGGAATATTCACGGCTGCATGATTATTTTGGCCGCGGTGAGAACGATGTTATGAAACATCTGAAGGCGATCAAAGAAGAAGCATCCCATTAATCAGCGAAGTGCAGCATCTATTCTATCTAACTATTTAGGAGGAATTCATATATGTTAACGATTAAACCGTATCAATTCTGGTTTGTGACAGGAAGTCAGCACTTGTATGGCCCGGAGACGATTGAGGAAGTGAATGAGCATTCCAAAGTGATTACAGCAGGATTGAATGCCGATGAATCGATCCCGTTTGAGATTATTTTCAAGCCTGTTCTGACGACTGCAGATGAAATCCGTAAAATGGCGATTGCCGCCAACACCGATGAAGCTTGTGCGGGGATCATCACCTGGATGCATACCTTCTCTCCGGCAAAAATGTGGATCGCCGGCCTGTCGCAGCTGCGCAAACCGCTTCTTCACTTGGCTACCCAGTTCAACCGCGACATCCCATGGGATACCATTGATATGGATTTTATGAATACGAACCAATCCGCTCACGGTGACCGCGAGTACGGTTTCATCGGCGCCCGTATGGGAATCGCTCGTAAGGTAGTCGTTGGCTACTGGGAAGATCCTGAGGTTAGAGGGCGTGTCGGCAGCTGGATGAATGTAGCGGCAGCTTTTAATGAAAGCCACACCCTGAAAGTAGCGAGATTCGGCGATAACATGCGTTCCGTGGCCGTAACCGAAGGCGATAAAGTGGAAGCGCAGATCAAGCTCGGCTGGACCGTGGACGGCTATGGCGTCGGCGACCTCGTGGAGCGTGTGGATGCTGTGACGGAAGAACAGATTGATGCACTGATGGTGGAGTATGCAGAAAGCTATGATTTTGCTCAAGGTGGAGAAAATGAAGGTTCTGTCCGGGATTCCATCCGCTATCAGGCCCGCATCGAACTAGGATTGAAATCCTTCCTGGAAGAAGGAGGCTACACAGCCTTCATTACAACGTTTGAAGATCTGCACGGGCTGAAGCAGCTCCCGGGTCTTGCGGTACAGCGTCTGATGGAGCAAGGCTACGGCTTCGCGGGTGAGGGTGACTGGAAGACTGCAGCACTCGTGCGCCTGATGAAGATCATCGCAGGAAATAAGGGAACTTCCTTTATGGAAGATTACACTTATCATCTGGACCCGGAAAATGAACTGGTGCTCGGCTCGCATATGCTGGAGATCTGCCCGACGATTGCTGTTGACCGTCCAAGACTCGAAGTGCATCCGCTCGGTATCGGCGGCAAAGAAGACCCTGCCCGCATGGTGTTCAACGGACGCTCCGGTCCAGCACTCAATGCTTCGATTATCGACATGGGCAACCGGTTCCGCCTGCTGGTGAACGAAGTGGAAGGTGTAGAACCGCAGGAAGCTATGCCGAACCTACCGGTAGCCCGCGTGCTTTGGAAAGTGCAGCCAAGCCTGAAAGCAGGCGTGGAAGCCTGGATTCTGGCCGGCGGCGCCCATCATACCGGATTCTCGTATGTTGTGACCACAGAGCAGTTACTGGATTTTGCCGAAATGGTTGGTATTGAATGTGTGGTTATCGATAATGACACGAATACGCGAAGCTTCCGCAATGAGCTGCGTCTGAACGATATCGCCTGGAAGCTGCAATAGCAGTATATATTTCTTCGGAAGAAACGGTGGCTGTCCTTGATTCTAGGGACGGTCAGCCGTTTTTTGCGCAAATCTTGGGGAAAGAAGGGATTGGGGATGGCGGAATTATTAGAGAGAATACGGGCAACAGCGGCAGGTCTTGAGGGAGGAATAGCTTCAGCTCTGCCGCAAGTTATCATTGTGGCGCCGGGTGCGCTGGAGAAGGTAGCCCCATTCATCGTGGAGAACGGATGGAGAGCACCACTGCTCGTAGCGGATGATATAACGTTTCAGGTGGCAGGGAAGAACATATCGCTGGAATGTGAGAATGCAGGAATTGGACTTCAGCGGGTGTTGGTTCTGCCAAACGATGCAGGGGATGTTATCGCGGATGAGGCATCGGTAGTCCAGGTACTATTGGAAGTGCAGAAGCACCAGTGCGACTCTATGATCGTGGTCGGTTCTGGCACACTCCATGATATCGCCAGATATGCGTCGTATAGCGCAGGTATTCCGTTTGTATCCGTACCTACCGCACCATCCGTGGACGGCTTCACTTCAAATGGCTCCCCCCTAATCATCCGCGGAAATAAAGTTACGATCCCTGCGGCGGGTCCCGTGGCGATCTATGCGGATACGGATATTTTGCGAGAAGCGCCTGCTGCCATGGTTGCCGCCGGGTTTGGGGACATGCTGGGCAAATACACTTCTTTGTTCGATTGGAAATTTGGACGTCTGACCGCGGATGAACCGTATTCTGAAGTCGTAGCGGGGATTACTGAACGGGCACTGCTGGCCTGTGTGGAACATGCGGAAGCCATTGGTGGTCGCACAGAGCAGGGAATAGCCGTGTTGACCGAAGCGCTGATCGAATCCGGACTTGCCATACTGCTGTTCGGGCAATCCCATTCCGCATCGGGGGCAGAGCATCATCTGTCGCATTACTGGGAGATGGAGTATATCCGCACTGGCAGAAGACAATTGCTGCACGGGGCTAAGGTAGGTGTGGCTTGCGCAGAAATCGCTACCTTGTACCATGAGCTGGCGGAAGCGCTGGTGCTGCATGGAGGCGATATCCGGGATCAAGTGGTTCAGGAAATCGGAAAGCTCCCGGGGCCGGATGCCATTCGCGGCTTGCTGCGCACCGTTCACGGGCCATCCACGATTGAAGAACTGGGAGTGGATCAGGAGTTGCTCAGCCGAAGTCTGGCAGAAGCACATTTCATCCGGATGAACCGCCATACGCTGCTGCGGGCGCGGAATGAGGGGAAGCTGTAGTAGGGCGTTCATGTAAATTCTAATCAGATCAAGATCAATTGAACTCGGCGATTGACAGTGGTCGGGGATAAATAAGACTCTATGTAAGATAGACTCCAGGATAAACTCTATGATGGATCGGAAAACTCCAAGATAGATGATAAGACGATGCCAGCTTACACGTATAGACACTTCATCTCAACGGGGAAATTACCGAGATGGAGTGGTTTTTTACTGTGCATAAGAAGGAAGGGAGAGAGCTAGAGAAATTAAAGATAAAAGTACCGTTAAATCGGCGTAGACGAACCATTCCAGTGAGATTAACGGTATAAATACCGTTGAATTCAGGAAGAAGTGTGCTACGCAGGTCACGTACGATGATTTTCTGGTAAAGAAGAGAGAATTCTGTAAATTAATGAATATGTAGAGATACGTCAGCCTGCCTAGAAGAACGCGTGTGATGCGCAATCTTCCGGGCCTTTTTGAAAGATAGGATTGATTAGGCTCTATTAAAGCAGAAACATTTCGGCTGTAAGTACCGTAATAACACATAGGCTTCTGTTAGATTAAAGTCCACCTGAGATTCCAGAAAGGAACAACCCCATGACTATAACCCGATGCGCCTGGGTCAACGATGACCCGCTTTATATTTCCTACCATGATGAGGAATGGGGCCAGCCCCTGTATGATGACCGGAAGCTGTTTGAGCTGCTGATGCTGGAAGGAATGCAGGCCGGGTTGAGCTGGTATACGGTTTTGCAGAAAAGAGAACATTACCGAACCGTCTTTGACGGATTTGATCCGGAGAAAATTGTCCTATATGATGAAAATAAGATTGCAGCGCTGATGAATGATCCGGGAATTATCCGCAACCGTCTGAAGATTAACGCGATAATTCATAATGCTGGTGTATATCGGCGCATCTGCGAGGAAGAGGGCAGCTTTGCGGACTACGTCTGGAGCTTTGCAGGTGGCGCCCCCGTGACGAACCACTGGAAGAACAAAGCCGATGTCCCGGCAGTTACCCCGCAGTCTGATGCGATGAGCAAGGCGCTGAAGAAGAAAGGCATGAAATTCGTGGGATCGACGATCTGCTATGCCTATATGCAAGCATCGGGCATGGTGAATGACCATACCGAGGACTGCTTTTGCCGGAACAAAATGTTATACTAGTTAACGGTCACAATTTTAAGGAGGATCATAAAAACGATGTTATGGCATGAATTGACGATACATACAACTGAAGAAGCGCAGGAGATGATCTCCAATTTCTTTTATGAGGCTGGCGCTGGCGGTGTTTCCATTGAGGAATCCGGTACGCTGGATAAAGTAAGGAATACGCGCTACGGAGAACTATATGATGAGCCGCTCAACGATATCCCCGCAGGGGAGGCAGTAATTAAAGGCTACTATTCCGAATCTGTATCCATGGAGGAAGTCATCGCTGAGGTGGCTCCACGGGTTGAAGAGCTGCGAGAGTTCGGGATTGATCCCGGCAAAGCACTGATCTCCTGGAAGACGGTGGATGAGGATGAGTGGGCACATGCGTGGAAGCAGTATTTCAAGCCGCTGCGTGTCTCGGAACGTCTGACCATCAAGCCGACTTGGGAGGAATATACTCCGGCAAGCCCCGATGAAAAGATTATTGAGATCGATCCCGGCATGGCGTTTGGTACGGGCACACATCCAACTACCGCTTTGTGCCTGCGTGCATTAGAGAAAAATATCGCCGGAGGCGAGGAAGTCATTGACGTCGGCACAGGCTCGGGAATTCTGGCAGTTGGTGCAATGCTGCTTGGTGCCAAATCCTTACTCGCTCTGGATCTGGATCCTGTTGCAGTGGAGAGCGCTCGTGAGAATGTGGAGCTCAACCGTATGCAGGAGCGTATTATCGTAAAAGAAAGCGACCTTCTGTCGCTGCTCGGCGGTGAAGGCGCGTCGGACTCGGCGGCTGGGGACATGTGGCCTTCGGCCAGGCCTGGCCATACACTGTCTGAATCTGCAGATGGAATCGTGGCAGCAAAAAGCGACAATCTAGGAGTTACACTGCCTGTGAAGATTGTAGTAGCCAACATTTTAGCAGAGATTATTGTACTGTTCACCGATGATGTCTATCGTGCGCTGCAGTCGGGTGGCCTGTACATTACCTCCGGTATTTACAAGGATAAGGAAGGTTTGGTCGAACAGGCTTTAACGAAATCGGGCTTTGAGATCATTGAAGTAACACGTGAAGATGACTGGGTGGCGTTCACAGCCGGAAAGAGGTAAAGATGGATTCTTTGGATAGATTTATTAGAGTACCGTTGGATCAGCTGCCGTTTCTGCTGCTTAGTATATTGATAGCTTTTACCGTTCACGAATTTGCGCATGCTTATTTTGCCAATAAATTCGGGGATCCGACAGCAAGACTGTTGGGAAGAATGACCCTCAATCCTGCTGTACATTTCGATTTTTTCGGGATTATCCTGCTGATTATTGCCGGCTTCGGCTGGGCGCGGCCTGTTCCTGTTAACCGTGAGAATTTCAGCCGCCCGCGTCTAATGGGGGTTATTGTCTCTGCAGTGGGTCCGATTAGCAATCTGCTCCTAGGTATTCTGGGTTCCCTGATCTATGCGGCGCTGATTGCATCTGGAGTCCTGAGTCCGATTGCTGAAAGCCGTATTCAGGAGGCCGGGCAGATCTTCTTCTACACGTTCATTTCTCTGAATTACTTCCTGTTCTTCTTTAATTTGATTCCGCTGCCGCCTTTGGACGGTTACCGGATTGTTGAGGATATCGCGCCCCGGCCGATTAGAGCCCGGCTGCAGCAGTTTGAGCAATGGTCTATATTCCTCTTTCTGCTGATTCTGTTTATTCCGGTGCTGCAGGCGAATACAATTGCCCCTCTGTATAATTGGGCTTTCCATATGTATATTGATTCGGTGAATTTTTTCTACCAGCTGTTTACCTGAGCCTGAAGCGGTACTACCCAGTTAAGGATAATCGTTGTAAAATAAAATAAACATGGCGGCAGTGGACCTGAGGGTCTGGAATGCCGCCTATTTGACTGAATAAACAACAAGGTGTTGATAATTATGCAGCGGTATTTCGTTGCCCCCGAGCAGTTTAGCGGTGATACAGTAAGAATCGACGGCGAGGATGCCCGTCATATAGCCAAGGTTATGCGCGGTAAGGAAGGGGACAAGCTCATCGTCAGCGACGGGGTTGCCCGTGAGGCGTTAGTAGAGATTGCCCGTATTGAAATAGGTGAGATCACGGCTACCGTACTGGAGCCTTTGGAGATGACCCACGAGGCAACTGTAAAAGTTACCGTGGCTCAGAGTTTGCCGAAGGGCGATAAAATGGAGACGGTCATTCAGAAATGCACGGAGATCGGTGCGGTTGCCTTTGTCCCTTTTCTGTCGGAACGCACCATTGTGCAGTACGACGAACGCAAGGAGAGCAAACGTCTGGAACGGTGGCGCAAAATATCCAAGGAAGCAGCGGAGCAGGCCCACCGGAACAGGGTTCCGGCTGTCCATTCACCGTTATCCTGGAAGAAGCTGCTGCAATCGTTCAAGGATTACGGTGCCGTCTATTTTTGCTATGAGAAGGAAGAAGGATTGCAGCTGAGAAGTGCGGTTGCCCCGTGGACAGCGGCGTTGACCACAGAGTCTGAGCACTCCGTTCTTGTCGTTGTTGGACCTGAAGGCGGATTTAGCGAGGGCGAATGCCGTGAAGCGGAAGAAGCTGGAGCAGTTTCCGTTGGACTGGGGCGGCGCATTTTGCGCTGCGAGACGGCAGGCATGGTTGCTGCCGCCTGTATTTTATATGAATCTGGAGAAATGGGAGGAGCCTAAGAGATGTCATCCGTAGCATTTTATACTTTGGGATGTAAAGTGAACTTTTACGATACCGAAGCCATCTGGCAGCTGTTCAAAAATGAAGGTTACGAGCAGGTAGATTTCGAGGGACCCGCCGATGTGTATTTGATCAATACGTGTACGGTAACCAATACCGGCGATAAAAAAAGCCGTCAAATGATCCGCCGCGCTGTCCGGCGCAATCCGGAAGCCATTGTAGCGGTAACCGGCTGCTATGCTCAGACGTCACCGGGCGAGATCCTGGATATCCCCGGCGTCGACCTTGTCATCGGTAACCAGGATCGGGATCAGATCATGATGCATGTGAAGAACATTCAGGAATCGCGCCAGCCAGTCAATGCTGTCCGCAATATTATGAAGACCCGCGAATTCGAAGAGCTGGATGTACCCGGCTTTGCGGACAAGACGCGGGCATTCCTGAAAATTCAGGATGGCTGCAATAACTTCTGCACCTTCTGCATTATCCCTTGGTCGCGCGGACTGTCCCGTAGCCGTGATCCTAAATCCATCGTGGCCCAGGCTCACCAACTGGTGGAAGCGGGCTATAAAGAATTTGTTCTGACCGGTATTCATACCGGCGGATACGGCGATGATCTGGAGAATTACCGTTTGTCTGATCTTCTATGGGAGCTGGATAAAGTAGAAGGCCTGGAACGGGTCCGCATCAGCTCCATTGAAGCCAGCCAAATCGATGAGAAGCTGCTTGATGTGCTGAACCGCTCCTCCAAAATGTGCCGTCATCTGCATATTCCGCTGCAGGCTGGTCATAATGATGTACTTAAAGGGATGCGCCGGAAATATACGACTGAGGAATATTTCGCCAAGATTCAGCTGATCCGCCAGGCTATGCCGGATGTGGGCATCACAACGGATGTAATTGTTGGCTTCCCGGGTGAAACGGACGAAATGTTCCGGGCTGGTTATGAGTTCATGAAAGCAATCAATTTCTCCGAGATGCATGTATTCCCGTATTCTAAACGTACCGGTACCCCTGCTGCACGTATGGATAACCAGGTGGACGAGGACGTCAAAAATGCCCGTGTACAGGAGCTTATTGACTTGTCCGAGGAGATGCAGCTGGCTTATGCGTCCAGCTTTGTCGGTCAGACGCTGACTGTCATTCCTGAAAGATCAGCCAAGGATGCACCTGCCCGGGATACACAGCATGGATTCACTGACAACTACCTGCAGGTGTTTTTTGCAGGCAGTGATGAGCTGCAGGGACAATTATGCCAAGTGAAGATCACTGAGGCCGGAGTCAATGAATGCCGCGGTGAGCTAGTGAGTACGGAGAACTCCGAAATGAGACAGGCGGAAGTCATCCGCTAAAAAAATTTACAGAATGTCTGCGGACAAGGACTTCATCCCAGTATTCAAGGATGAAGTCCTTGCCCGTATTTTTTTGAAAGGAGCATACCTATGACTCGCAAAGAAATTTCGGCGGGAGGCGTAGTGTACCGTCCGGGAAGCCGGGGTCTAGAAATTCAATTGATCGTGGACCGGTATGGCAAGATATCGCTGCCTAAAGGCAAGATGGAAGCCGGGGAGACGGTCGAACAGACAGCACTGCGTGAAATCAGAGAAGAAACGGGTATTATCGGCGAGACAAGAGCGCTGCTTGATATCATCAAATATACGTATCAGCATCATCTTCATGGCAAGGTGGACAAGGAGGTCCATTATTATCTGGTCGAAGCGGTAGGTGGTGTGACGAAGGCGCAGATCGAAGAGATTACGGCGGTGGAGTGGCATGAACCGGCTGCGGCCTGGGATAGGGCTGCTCATAAAGCATATGCCAATAATGTAGCGATTCTACGCAAGGCGATGACTGCTCTTGGGATCACTGTTGAATAGGCAGAAAGTCCTGAAATCTGACAATCCCAGAAATAAGGTAAACACTTGGACCGGAATTGTCGATATAAGTGGAAGAGTGTGGAAACATTTACGGCCTACAAATACAGCTAAGGAGAGAAATGATGACTGAGACTGTGAACAGGAACATGATGAAATTGCTCCTCATTTTCGTATTATTGACAACTGCTATTTTCCCGGCTGGAGCGTTCGCGGCTACAGGCGATACCGTCTCCATTGATTTTGACAGCTCAACTAAGGTAGAACTTACTGTGGGCCAGACCCCTAAACAGTTGAAGGTGCTTGCCACCATTGAAGGTTCATCGACCAAAAGAGATGTTACAGCTTCGGTAGTTTGGAGCAACTCGGATACAAGTGTAGTTAAGGTTTCGAGTGGTCTGCTCACTCCATTGAACTATGGTTCTGCAAGTATTACAGCTACATATAACGGTGCAGTAACAACGATTGAGGTTGGGGTTAGTCAGCCTTATACGAAACTAACACTTGACCCATCAGCTGATGTTAAATATAAGCTGAATGAGAGTGCCGCTAATCTTATGATTACTGCAACGGCTACGGGCGGGAAGTCCGTAACAACGGAAACAGATGTAACTGAATCGGCAGAATGGATTAGCTCTGACAGCGGTGTATTGACCGTCTCCAAAGGTAAAATGACACTTGTCGGGGATGGTACAGCTACCGTTACCGCTAAGTTCAAAGGGTTGACGGCTTCTTTTAAAGCAACGGTTACACTCCCTTATTCATCGATAACCATTACAGATGCTAAAGGAATAGCGGTACAGGACCTGGAGCTCATTGTTGGTGATACACCAAAGTTATTGGCTGAAACCAAGGAAATCTCCAGTGGGGCTAAAGGCGAAGCTACTACACAGGCATCGTGGTCATCGTCCAATACTGCGGTAGCCACAGTGGATAAGGGTGCTCTGAAAGTACTGTCCACGGGAAAAACAACGATTACAGCAACTTATATGGGTGTAACCTCAGCTGTTGATGTGTATGTCCGCTCGCCTCATGAGGCACTAATTCTTGCGCCGACTTCTGACCAGGCGTTGTTTATGAATGAGAGCCTTAAAGTAAAGGCCACCGTCAGAAGTACAGCTAATGAACCAGAACCGGAACCGGTTACGCAGTCTGCGACCTGGACTTCCAGTAATCCACTCACGGCAACGATCGCAGCAGCAGTTGATGCCGAGAACTATAAATCGGTTACTGCAAAAGCTGTGGGCACCACAACTCTAAAAGTGGAATACCTGGGCCTAAGTAAGTCCATTAAGCTTACGGTTTACCCTACTTTGACCAAGATTGCCGCAGATAAAACTGAACTGGTGTTATACACATCGGATTCCGTAGCGCTGCCAAAGGTTAATGGAACTAAGCTGGATGAAACTACTGTTGACATGAGCGGCGAAATAGAGTGGACTTCTGGTGATGAAGAGGTAGCTAAAGTGAAAGACGGTAAAATCGTCGCCGGATCCCCGGGTACGGTTACGATCACCGGCAAGTTTAAGGGAATAGATAATGTTTCTTCCGAATCCCCTATCCGTAAAGAAACAGTTGCAGTGAAGGTTACGGTTAAGGATAAAGTTCTGGTGCTGGTTGGACCAGAGGATGCTTTTGGCCTGGTGATTGGTGAGGAACAATCGCTCCCTGAAGTGAATGCCGTGATGGAGAGCGGTGAAGAAAAGGACGTAACAGACGAGATTGAATGGACCCTAAGCGGATCTAATGCAGTCATCAAACAGACCGCAAAAGGCAAAGTAATCAAAGGGCTTGTGAAGGGCAGTGCGACGCTTAAAGGAACCTACGGCAACAAGACACTTTCGGTTCCGGTGAAGATCGAGCAGAAGGTAGTTAAACTGGTAGTTGAACCGAATACCCTTGAGCTTAATATCAAAGGCTCTAAATCGATTAAAGTAACTGGGTTCTTCTCTACTGGTAAATCAGCAGTATTCTCTACTTCGATGAACTGGGAATCCTCTGATAATGCTATTGTTTCCGTTAAAGGCAGTACCGTTAAGGCTTTGGCAGAGGGAACTGTGACTCTGAAAGGCTCCTACCAAGGAATTGCTGTCAGTGTCAAAATTACCGTAGTGCCTAAGCTGATGAAGCTGACAGTGGATGAAACCCGTCTCACTTTGGCTCCTGGTGCAGCACAGGCTGTTGTTGTAAAAGCATCGTATGATACCGGTAATACCTCCGTGGTTACGGGCAGCACGATTTGGACAAGCTCGAAGCCTTCCGTAGCGACAGTATCTCCGACTGGTGTCATTACAGCGGTTGCTAAAGGTACGGCTTCTATCAAAGGAAAACTGGGCTCCAAAACCGTAACGGTCTCTGTAACGGTGAAATAATACAATAATCCCGGTATGCAGAAGTATAAAAGATCTGCCAAGCCTTCTTTTCGGGGCTTTGCAGATCTTTTTTAGTTAGAACTGGTGAACCAATTGAAGTATAATGGTACAGCGAAAGCCTCAGGGTATACTGTACAAGACAGCGGGTTATGTCTCCAGTTTCTTTTCCAGTCTGGACCAGACGGGCAGGTAGCACAGCGGCAGTGCCAGAAGCGAGCAGACCACATTGAATATCGTCTGTGAATGGGCGATTTGTGATGCCGGTCCGCCGCCAATCCAGGCAGATAAGCTTTGGAGCTGGCCGATAAAGGGGAAGAACAGCAGAGAACCGCCGACATTGAGCGCAACATGCGACCAGGCAACAAACACGCCCGAGGGTGTTCCGCCGATCGAAGCGATAACTGCGGTGACGCAGGTTCCGATGTTGGCGCCTAGCACAATAGCGATTCCCAGTTCAGGGGGCAGGGCTCCTGATGCTGCGACGCCCATGGCCATGGCGATGACCGCCGCGCTGCTGTGTAGCATTGCGGTTAAGACTGCGCCAGCTGCAAGACCCCATAACGCGCTTGTTGCCGCATGGTTCAGGAACCAGGTGAACAACCCGCTGGTCTGAAGCGCAGGGCCGATCGACTGCATAACCGAAATACCCCATAACACTAGTGCGAACCCGGCGGTGGCCAGACTGATAAATTGGAGATGAAGTGCCGCACTCTGGAAGGATGCACGTATCCGGTTGGGATTAAGCTCTAAGGCGATGACAGTGGCTCCCCAGAGGACAAGTGAACCGGCAAGCAGGTATCCGGCATAGGCACTGATCTGCAGGCCGATAAGCTCCGTGGTCAGGCACGTGCCGATGTTGCTGCCAAGGATGATACCGAGTGTGCGGGCATAGGTGAGTAATCCGGCGTTAACCATGCCTATTGTAATTACTGTAACAGCGGTGCTGCTCTGCAGCAGGGCGGAGAGCAGGCTACTGGCAATCATGCCTTTGAAAGGCGTAGACGTTGCCTGATGTAAAGCACGGGTCAGCATAGGACCGGCAAGCTTGGACATTGCCGCCTCCATCAGTTTCATGCCGGCCAGAAAAATGACCAGACCATATATAACAGGGAACAGCAGATCACGGATCATAGGGACATGCTCCTTTGGACGGAGGTTGTACACCAATATATGAATGCCTCGAAGTGGACATGAATAAAAATATATTTTTATGAACAGGGAGTTGAAGGGATTGGCATCAGTTCGTTTGGAACGCAATCGCAAAAAAAGACTGGAGCTTGCACACCCATGGGTATATGCAGGAGAAGTAGCTTCGGTAGAAGGAGAACCGGAGAACGGCGGTCTGGTTGATGTACTTAACCATCAAGGGCGGTTTCTGGCCGTCGGATATTATAATCCGGCTTCACAAATCCGAGTACGGATAGTATCGCAGACGCCGCTTGCCCGTATGGATCAGGCTTTCTTCAAGGAGCGGTTCACAAGCTGTCTTCAGCACAGAAACCGTTTCCTGCCGGGAGCGGATGCTTACCGGCTGGTGTATGGTGAAGCGGATTTCCTGCCGGGCCTGATCGTTGACCGTTTCGGGGATATTTTAGTCGTGCAGATTTTGACACTAGGTATGGACAAGCACCGCTCGGAGATCGTGGCAGCGCTGGTAGAAGTTATGGCACCTCGCGGAATTTATGAGCGGAGTGATGTCAGCGTACGTGAGCTGGAAGGACTGGAGCAGACGACTGGCGTATTGTACGGGGAATGCCCTCGCCATGTTACCGTATCTGAGAATGAACTGAAGCTCATTGTTGATATCGAACAAGGGCAGAAGACGGGATATTTCTTTGACCAGCGGGAGAACAGAGCTTCCATTGCTCCGCTTATGAAGGGCTGGGGAGGCCGCAGCGGCATCGCACTCAAGGAAACCGAAGGTGAGGATGGTACGCTGCAGATTTTACCGGTCAATAATAACGGTAAGGTCGTAACCTTCCCTTACTGGGATGGTGCGACTGTACTGGAATGCTTCTCCCACACAGGTAGCTTTACCCTGCATGCCTGCAAATATGGCGCCAAGAAGGTAACTTGCCTAGATGTGTCCGCGCATGCGATAGAGAGCGCCAAGGCGAACGTGGAGCTGAACGGCTTCAGCGACAGAGTGGAATTTGTGGTTGATGATGCGTTCCAATATCTCCGCAATCAGGTCAAAGGTCTGGAGGAACGCTCCGAGCGGGCAACCGCTGCTGGAACCGCTCATGGTGCCAAACCGTCAGCCAAAACAGATACCTCGAAGCCGATGACCGCAGGCGGCGGACGCACCTGGGATGTTGTTATTCTGGATCCCCCAGCCTTCGCTAAAACCAAAAGCGCAGTGGCTGGCGCATGCCGTGGGTACAAAGATATTAATCTCCATGGGATGAAGCTGGTGAATGAGGGCGGTTATCTGGTAACCGCGAGCTGTTCTTATCATATGCAGCCGGATCTGTTTCTCTCCACGATCGGTGAAGCAGCCAGAGATGCCGGCAAGATTCTAAGACTTGTGGAATGGCGGGCCGCAGGTAAGGACCATCCGCAAATTCTCGGGGTGGACGAAGGACACTATCTGAAATTTGCTATTTTCGAAGTACGCAGCAAGAATTAATAACATCAAATTTAAGCCGGACAGGGGTTACTCTGTGGGGGGACAAAAGTTCCAATCGCAGAGTACTCCTGTTTTTTTGCAAATTTTTCTAAGTGTATTCCAATGATTTCGGAACGTACGTTCTGTCTTGTTTGAGAGCAGTATGGTATAATCACTACTATATATTTTTTCGTGGGAGGAGTCTGTCAGGATGTCGGTAACCTTTTTAATAGGACGCTCAGGGAGCGGAAAGACTACGAAAATATGGAAAGACATGTCTACCGCCATGGAGCAGGAGCCGTTGGGTGCACCGATGATTCTGCTTGTTCCGGAACAAGGGTCATTCAGTGCTGAGCGCGGGCTGCTGACTACAGCGAATACTCAGGGAAGCATTCGGGCCCATACACTTAGTTTTTCCCGTCTCGCCTATCGTGTTAAGCAGGAGACTGGAGGCAATGGACGTGTTCCGATCAGTGAAGAGGGCAAAAAGATGCTGATCTACAAGATTCTCAGCCGGCATAAGGAGGAGCTTGAGTTGTTCGGAGCTTCGGCAGACCGGCCAGGATTTGTTGAGCGCCTGAACACTTTGCATACCGAGATGAAACGCTGCTGTGTGGGATCGGCCGAGCTGGAACAGCAGTTGTCTAAGCTTGCGGAGTCTACGGGAAAGAACCCTATTCTACAGAGTAAGCTGCATGATTTACGGCTGGTGTTCGGAGATTTAGAGAAGGAAATGTCGCAGCTGTATTTCGACCAGGAAGACAGTCTGGCCGAACTGGCGGAGCATATTCAGGATTCCACTTTTGTGCGCGGAGCAGATATATGGGTAGACGGGTTTCACGGATTTACTCCACAGGAGTTTATGGTAATGCGCCAGTTGATGCTGTATGCGTCGAGTGTGACCATTTCGCTGACCCTGGATAAGCCATACTTGAACGGGATGGTCCCGCATGAATTGGAGATGTTCCATCCTACAGCGGTGACCTATATTAAGCTGCGCGGAATTGCCGAGGAGACAGGGACAGAGATTTGGGATGAAGTATTATCTCCCCCGGTACTGCCTCGTTTTGCGGACCAACCCGTACTTGCTCATCTAGAGAAAGGTTTTGACCGGCGCAAGCACTGGGATGGACAAGAGTTGGCGGAGGAGGGTCTGTGCTTATTCTCCGCTCCATCACGCAGTGTGGAAGTGGAAGGTGTGCTGCGTGAAATTCGGAGACTGGCCCGGGAGGAAGGAGCACAGTACAGCGAAATGGCTGTATTTATGCGCAATCTTGGAGATTACGAATCCTTGGTGACCCCTCTGTTCCGTGATTACGGCATACCGTTTTTTCTCGATCAAAAGGCAAGCGAGCAGCATCACCCGCTCGTGGAATTTATCCGTGCTTCAATGGATGTGGTGCGCCGCAATTGGCGATATGAAGATGTGTTCCGCTGTGTGAAGACCGATTTCCTGCTGCCTGCCGATCAAAGCGTGACCAGAACTGACATGGACAGTCTGGAGAATTATGTGCTGGCCTGCGGCATCCAGGGGTACCGCTGGACTGACGGGAAATCATGGAGAGGGATTCCAAGCCTCACTCTTGAAGGCGACAGAGCGATTGATCAGGATCATCTTGCACTTATGGAGAAATGCCGTGCAGCGGTGACGCTGCCGCTGTCTGCTTTTGAGAAGCGGGTGAAACGTAATATATCTGCACGGGAATTCTGTACTGCTGTATATGAGCTGCTGGTGGATACGGAGGCGGCAGGCATGCTGGAGCGGATGGCTACTAAGGCGCTTTCTGCCTCCCGTCCCGAAGATGCGCGTGAACATCACCAGCTGTGGGGGGCCGTACTTGATCTGCTGGATCAGATCGTTGAGATGATGGGTGAAGAGAAAATGTCTTTTGACATCTTTGCGGGGGTGCTTGAGACAGGACTGGCTGAGCTTCGGATGGGGCTTGTTCCCCCTGCCCTCGATCAGGTACTGGTCGGGAATATGGACCGTACCCGTCCCTCTGGTGTGAAATTTGCCTTTTTGCTCGGATTTAATGAGGGAATCGTACCGGCACAATTTCAGGAAGACGGGGTTCTCTCCGAGGGTGAACGTTTCTATCTGGAAGGTTCCGGGATGGAGTTAGCTCCCGGGTCTTCACGTAAGCTGCTGGATGAAAGATTCCTGATCTATAACGCACTGACAACTGCCGGGAGCAAGCTTTGGATCAGCTATGCTGCCGCCGACGATGAGGGGAAGGCGCTTTTGCCTTCGGAAGTGATTCGTCATTTGCAGATCATGTTCAAGACCTCTACACATCCGCTTCCAGGCACGCCGCTGTCCGGCCGTCCTCCGGAAGAACATATGGAGTATGTCGGTGAGCCGAAAGCGACGCTCCGCATGCTTATTCTGCAGCTTAGGTTATGGCGCCAGGGCGAGGAGATCCCGGAGCTATGGTGGGATGTGTACAACTGGTTCGTACAGAGCAAAGAATGGGGTCCGCAACTGCACAAGCTGCTGAAATCTTTATTTTACCGGAATGACGGCATTCCGCTGAAACGCGGAACAAGTCTGCATCTTTATGGGGGTTCCACATTGCGCGGGAGTGTTTCACGAATGGAGAAGTTCGTATCCTGTTCGTTCGCCCACTATGCTTCGTACGGGTTGAAGCTGAAGGAGCGTCAGCTGTATAAGCTGCAGGCGCCGGATATCGGTCAGCTGTTCCATTCGGCGCTCAGTGAAATGGCGTCGAAACTGCAGCAGGAAGGACGCGGCTGGGGCAGCATGTCGCCTGAGGAATGCCGCCGTGAGGCTGGCGAGACCGTAGACCGTCTGTCCCCGCTCCTGCAAGGTGAAATTCTGCTCAGTTCCAAGCGTTACGGATACATCTCCCGCAAGCTGAAGAGCATAGTCGGTCGGGCTTCAGTCATTCTGGGCGAGCATGCCCGCCGCGGGAGCTTCGAGCCGGTCGGGCTGGAGCTTGATTTCGGACCGGGCAAGCCGCTTCCGCCACTGCGTATTACACTTCCGAACGGCTGTGTAATGGAGATTGTCGGCCGCATAGACCGTGTGGATATGGCTGAAGGAGAAGGTGGTGTGCTGCTGCGGGTCATTGACTATAAATCGAGTCAAAAGGATCTGAAGCTGCATGAGGTGTATTATGGATTGTCGCTGCAGATGCTGACTTACCTTGAAGTGCTGCTTACCTACGCGGAGCAGTGGCTGGGGCGTCCTGCGCTACCGGCGGGAACACTATATTTCCATGTACATGATCCGCTGCTCTCAGCCTCGAACGGAATGAACAGGGAGCAGGCGGAAATGGAGCTTCTGAAGCGGTTCAAAATGAAAGGTCTGCTGACTGCGGACCGGGAAGTTGTTTCCTTGATGGACACGACCCTCGACAAAGGCCATTCCTCCATTGTTCCGGTGGCACTGAAGAGCGACGGGACGTTCTACAGCAGCGCCTCCGTCGCTACACCAGAACAATGGAACCAGCTTCTGACCTCGGTCAGAGGAACAATCACGGAGATCGGTACAAGGATTACGGAGGGAGATGTTGCCATCGAGCCTTACCGCATCCAGCAGGAGACCGCCTGCACCTTCTGTTCATTCCGGCCGGTGTGCCAGTTCGATGAGGCGGTGGAGGGCAACAGGTATCACAATCTCGGTAAGCCGGGGAAAGAAGCGATCTGGGATATGTTGTCCCGTAATGAAGGAGGAATCAAGCCGTGAACATAGCAGCAAAGCCGGAAGGAAGCATATGGAGTGACGACCAATGGAGGGCCATTGCGGAGAGCGGCGATGATATTCTGGTTGCGGCGGCAGCAGGCTCAGGTAAAACTGCGGTTCTGGTAGAACGAATTATCCGCAAAATAAGCGATGAGAACAGCGGTTTCAGTGTAGACAAGCTGCTGGTAGCCACCTTTACGAAGGCAGCCGCCTCCGAGATGCGCCAGCGTATCCGTGAAGCGCTGGACCGGGAGCTAGAGAAGGATTCCGGGAATGACCATCTGCGGCGTCAGCTTGCCCTGCTGGGCAAAGCGTCCATTACGACGCTGCATTCATTCTGCCTTGAGGTGATCAGGAGATATTATCAGCAGATTCCGATTGATCCGGGATTCCGCATCTTGAACGAGCATGAAGCAGAGATGATGCGCCAGGAGCTGCTGGAGGAGCTGTTCGAAGAAAAGTATGGTGAAGCCGGAGAGGACGGCGTGTTTGTAACGCTGGTCGACTGGTTCAGCGGAGAACGTACCGATGATGCCATGCATGCACTGGTACAACGGCTGCATGACTTTGCCCGCAGCCATCCCTGGCCGGCAAACTGGCTGAAGGATATGGCTGCTGCGTTCTCGGTACATGATACGGAGCAATTGGGGCGCACCCGTTGGGTACAGAGTATTCTGGAAGAAGCCATGCTTACGCTGGATGGGGCGGTCAGCCAGCTGCGCCAAGGACATGATATTGCGCTCCAGCCGGGAGGTCCGGCGCCATATGCCGAGAATCTGGCTGCAGATCTGGAAATGGTACTTGGCCTGCGTGATGCCGTAATTCATCAGCCCTGGTCAGAGCTCTATGAGATCTTCCGCGGAGCATCATTCGGAAAGCTGAAGCCTTGCAAAAAGGATGCTACAGATCCGGTACTGCAATCGAATGTCAAGGAACTCCGGGACGGAGTCAAGAAAGCGATTGATGAGCTGCAGAACGCCCTCTTCGGACGTACAGCTGAGAATTTCCTGGCTGAAATGCATCAGGCTGCTCCGCTTATGGAGGAGCTCTCTGCCACCGTAATCGAATTTGGCGAGCGTTATCAGAAGGAGAAGGCTGGCAAAGGGATGGTGGATTTCAGTGACTTGGAGCATTACTGCCTGCAAATTCTGCGGCATCCCGATTCACTCCCCGGCCATCCGCAGCCGTCTGATGCGGCCATGGAATACCGTGCCCAATTTGACGAGGTATTGCTGGACGAATATCAGGATACCAATAGTGTGCAGGAAGAGATCGTGAGGCTGATCTCCAGAGAAGACCCGGGTAACCGTTTTATGGTTGGCGACATGAAGCAGAGCATTTACAGGTTCCGGCTCGCGGAGCCGGGGCTGTTCCTGGAGAAATACCGCAGCTTTGGCCAGAACGGCGAAGCATTGAATGAGATTGCGGCTGCCCGGTCCCCGGAGGCGAATACTGCAGAACTTCCTTCAGAAGAAGTCAAGCTACAGCTTAAGAATAGCCTTCCTGGCGGAAAGGTTATTGATCTGGCTAAGAATTTCCGCAGTCGTCTTGAGGTAGTGAACGCTGTTAATATGCTGTTCCGGCAGATTATGAATGAAACAGTAGCGGAAATCGGCTATGACAAGCGGGCGGAGCTGGTATATGGTGCGAATTTTCCGGGTGCTGCCGAGAATGGGCCGGATGTATCTTTTGCGCCGGAACTTCTGCTGATTGACCGAGGGGCTACGGGAGCAGGGAAACCGGAAGAAACCGCGGAAGACGATGAAGCGCCGCAGGGCGATAATGAAGCTGCCGAAAGTGAAACTGCCCAGCTCGAAGCGAGGGCTATTGCCCGCCGCATCATGCAGATGACCGGGATGACCGGCAGCTCTCCACTGCTTGTGTATGACAAGAGTCAGAAGGTGATGCGTCCGGTCGTATACGGCGATATGGTCATTCTGCTCCGGTCTGCCCGGATGTGGACTCCGCTGATGATAGAGGAGCTCCGGCTGCAAGGGATTCCGGCTTTCGGCGATCAGAACAAGGGTTATTTCCAGGCGACGGAAGTCGAGATCGCGCTGTCCCTGCTTAAAATCGTGGATAATCCACGGCAGGACATCCCGCTGGCCGGAGTGCTTCGTTCTCCGGTTGTCGGTCTGAGCGAAGAAGATCTGGCCATCGTCCGGCTACAAAGCGGAGGTTCGTTCTATGAAGCACTTCAAGCGGCGAAGGGTGATCATTCTGGTCAGGAAATATCTGCCGGGGAACAGGGGCCTGATTCACCTGAAATTGGGGGTGCTACTGACGGGACTGCGATCGAGGATTCTAGTGGAACGGACAGTACAGCTATCGAAACATTGGAAATTGATCACACCGATAGGATTGGTACTCTTGCTGGGATAACGGACAGTGTGCCAACTGTAATAACAGTTGCTGATCCTTCTTCAGCGGACAGGGAGATTCCGCAGTTAACAGGTCGGCTGCGTTCCCGGCTGAAAGGTTTTGTGAAGCAGCTCGAAAGCTGGAGGGACGAAGCGCGTCAGGGCAGTCTGAGTAACCTGATTTGGCGTATTTATGCCGAAAGCGGTTATTTGGAATGGGTTGGCGGTCTGCCCGGAGGAGCGCAGCGCCAGAATAACCTGAAGGCTTTATATGAACGGGCGGTCCAGTTCGAGAAGGACACTTCGGCGAGAGGATTATTCCGCTTTCTCGTCTTTATTAACCGTCTTCGTGAGAACGGGGGCGATCTTGGCATTGCCGGGGGAAGCGGCGAAGAAGGCAGCGGTGTTCAGATCATGACCATCCATAAAAGCAAGGGGCTTGAATTCCCCGTCGTTTTTTTGGCTGGAATGGCCAAGGCGTTTAACCGGCAGGACTTGCACGCTGCTTTCCTGATGCATAAAGAACTTGGCTTCGGCCCCCGGTTTGTCGACCGGGAGACCCGTGTCAGCTATCCGACGCTCCCTTATCTGGCCATTACCCGTCGTTCACGGCTGGAGCTGCTCGCGGAAGAAATGCGGGTACTTTATGTCGGGCTGACCCGGCCGAGAGACAAAATGATTCTGGTAGGTACACTCCGCGACCTTCCGCGCAAGTTGGCCAATTGGGCTTCTTTGCAGGACCGAGAGGAGTTAATGCTGGCGGATCATCTGCTTGCCCGGGGGCGCAGTTATCTGGACTGGGTCGGTCCGGCGCTGATCAGGCATCCCGGAGCGGCGATCCTCCGTAAGCTTGCCGCGAGGGAAGGTGCGGTATCGACAGTACTGCATGGCGATGTCTCCAACTGGAGCATCAGCGTAACCGATGCGGCGAGTCTGAGCGCCGGCTCCCTAGTCGCAACTGATGGAGAAGAGAGTGATCAAGAGAAACGCAATGCGGCCCTTGAAGCGCTCCGTAAGGGTACATCTCTTCCATCGCAGTCCAAACAGTTCGCAGCCGAAGCTGCCGGAAGACTGGAGTGGGCGTATTCCTTCGCGGCAGGTGCGGTGATTCCTGCCAAAACCTCGGTTACGGAGTTGAAGGCGCTGCTGTCAATGCAGGAACAGCCATCCTTTGACCGGCTCGAAGCCGAGGAGGAATACCGTAATAGAAATACTGCTGAGATGAGGCCAAAGTCAGGTGCAGACCATTTACATCTGAGACGTCCGAAATTCATGGAGAAACGGAGCATGACGCCGGCAGAGCGGGGGACTGTTCATCACACGTTGATGCAGCATATTCCGTTGGATGGTAGTGTAGATGGCGTAACCGTGGAGGAAACGCTGGCACGGCTTGTCCGTACCGGCATACTAACGGACGAGCAGGCGAATGCGGTGAACTCTTCTGCGATATTGGATTTTTGCCAAAGTGAGCTAGGTACGAGGCTGATCGCCTCCACATGGAAGAGAAGAGAGCTGCCTTTCAGCTATATGGTTCCGGCGGTAGAAGCATACCGCGGGCTTGATTTCCTGGATGAGGCTGTTCAGGGACTGTCTCCGCAGGATCACTCGGGCAATAAACCGCAGGGCGTGTTGATTCAGGGTGTCATCGATTGTCTGTTCCGTGAAGGAGAACGGCTGATTTTGCTGGATTACAAGACGGATACGGTACTGGAGCACAGAGGGGGGCTGGAAGCCCTAACACAAAAGTACAGCTTCCAGCTGGAGCTGTACGGCAAGGCGTTGCATGATATTTTAGGTGAAGAGATTAGTGAGACCTGGCTGTACTTTTTGGACGGCGGTCATGCTGTGCGTGTATAGTATAGGATTTGAATGACCAGATTCGTTGCTTTGAGCAAAAAGAGAATTAAAGAAAGATTAACTAGATCGCTTGATCAGCGGGGAAAGAGGAACAGAATGCGGATACTGCATACGGGCGATTGGCATTTGGGCCGGACGCTCGAAGGAAGAAGCCGGATGAAAGAACAGGAGGAGTTCATCGATGAGCTCGTCCGGATAGCGGATGAAGAACAGGCGGATGTAATCCTGATGGCCGGTGATGTCTATGATTCTGTCAATCCTCCGGCAGCGGCAGAGCAGCTGTTCTACGAGGCTGCTGCGAGATTGACCACAGGCGGCAGGCCGCTTGTAGTCATCGCGGGCAATCATGACCAGCCGGAGCGGGTCTCTTCGGTATCCCCGCTGGTATCAAGACAGGGAATTACGTTGGTAGGATTACCTACGACAGAGCCGGTAACGGTGCAGGCCGTGCGTACTGGAGAGATTGCCAAAATTGCCGCACTTCCCTATCCTTCGGAAGCCCGTCTAGGTGAGCTGCTGGCCGGTGACGGTGATGAAACTCAGCTTAGGCTGGCTTATAGCGCGCGTGTCGGCAGGTTGATGCAGCTGCTGGGCAGGGAGTTTACTCCGCAGACGGTAAATCTGGCGATGAGCCATATCTATGTGCTCGGCGGCGTCGAGAGCGATTCCGAGCGGCCGATTCAGGTAGGGGGCGCCTACACGGTAGATCCTTCGGCCCTTTATTCAGGCGCGCAATATACGGCGCTTGGGCATCTGCACCGCGCTCAGCGGGTCAAAGGAGACGGCATGATCCGCTATAGTGGATCGCCGCTTGCCTACAGCTTCTCTGAAGCGGGTCAGGCTAAATCAGTGACTATGGTTGAGATTGTGCCTGGCGGCGAACCGGTATTTGAGGAAATCTATCTTCGCTGCGGGCGTCCGCTCGTCAGATGGAATGCGGCAGGCGGGCTAGAGGAGGTCTACCGCTGGCTGGATGAAGGAAGGGATGAAGCGGCTTTTATCGATCTGGAGATCCGCCTGACGGAAGCCATGTCAATGAACGATATCCAGCGGCTGCGTAAGTCGCGGGAAGGGATAATACATATCCGGCCGGTGTATCCCCAAATGGAAGGGGAATTGGAGAGTTCCCAGCGATCAAGGATGCCGATTCAGGAATTATTCCGTAAATTCTATCAGAGGCAAAGTGGCGGAGCAGAGCCGGATGATAGTCTGGTAGAACTGTTTCTTCAGCTTGCAGAGGAAGATCCGCGTGAGCTGGGCGAAGGGGAGGAGAATTAGGTGAAGCCGATACTATTGAAAGTAGCCGGACTGCAGAGCTACCGGGAGCAGCAGGAGATTGATTTTGAGAGTCTGTGCGAAACCGGGCTATTCGGTATATTCGGGCCGACAGGAAGCGGGAAATCAAGTCTGCTGGATGCGATTACGCTGGCCATGTACGGCAAGGTGGAACGTGCGGTTAACGGAACACAAGGCATTATGAACCACTCCGAGGATTCGCTCAGCGTATCCTTCACCTTTGAGTTAACCTCTTCCGAAGGTGCCCACCGTTACCGTGTCGAGCGGAGGTTCAAACGTACCGGAGAACAATCCGTCAGCAATACAATCAGCCGATTTGTGGAAGTGACAGCCGGCGGCGAACAGGTCCTCGCAGATAAGCTGGCGGATGTAACCCGCTGTGTAGAGGATAAGATCGGACTGAAAATGGATGACTTCACCCGGGCGGTCGTGCTCCCGCAGGGGAAATTCGCCGAGTTCCTTTCGCTGCGCGGCGTTGACCGGCGGCAAATGCTTCAGCGGCTGTTCCATCTGGAGCAGTACGGCGACCATCTGGCCATTAAGCTTAGCCGCAGAGTGAAGGAGAACGAAGCGGCTCTCCGCGCACTTGAAGCTGAACAACAAGGGCTGGGAAATGCGGGCGAACAGGATGTGAAGGCGGCGGAAGAACGCCTGGAGGAAGCGGTGCGGCATGCAGCGGAATGCCGCCGCAGACTTGAGCTTGCGGTCAAGGCGTACGAGAAGCACGCCAGAATCCGTGAGCTGCAGGAGGAGCGGGAACGCCGTGAGCTGCAGCGTCAGAGTCTGCTATTGCAGGAGAATGACATTCTCCTGCTGGAGAACAGGCTCGGCCAAGCCGACGAGGCCGAGAAGCTCCTTCCCGCGCTGAAGGCCTGGCGGGAAGCTGAGAACGCTTGGCGCGGCTGCTTGGCCCGCGCCGAGGCGCTTGAGTCGCAGGCAGCCGCTTCTGCCGGCGAGGCCGCGCGGGCAGCTGCCGCTGAAACCGCGGCGCTGTCTGCCCTTGCGGCGGAAGAACCGGCCCTCCGCGAGGGGGCCGACAGCTACCGCCGCGCGCTCGAGCTGGAAGCCGAGCTCGCCCTGCTCCGGCGCGAGCTGGCTTCGCTTAGCGAGCGCCGCGGCGGGGCCACCCGCAGGCTGGAAGCCCTGCGGGAGGGCATGGCCCGGGAGCGGGAGCTTTTGGCCAAGGGCCAAAAGCGGCAGCAGGAGCTGCAGGCGCAGCTCCTGCCGCTGGCCGTCCGCTCCCAGGACC
>NZ_JBGJZO010000017.1:0-100764 GCF_042610485.1 Paenibacillus oryziterrae
CGTATGAGTATGGCATAATATCAGGCTATGGCAACGGCACATTCGGTCCCATGGATAAGATAACCCGGGAGCAGGCAATGACCATAATCAATAAGGCTATGACAATCACGGGCCTTCATGTAGAGGTTAAGGCAAACGAGGCCGAAGCACTCCTGGCAGCGTTTGGGGATGCACAACAATCTTCTACATGGTCAAAAGAAAGTATGGCTGCTTGTATAAAAGCAGGAATTGTTTCCGGAATGAGTGATTTTAAACTGGCACCTAAAGATAGAATAACCAGAGCCGAGGTGGCGGTAATTGTAAGAAGATTACTCCAGAAATCCAACCTTATTTAATACGATATATCAGAAAAGAAACACAGGCCTCTGCAGAGTGAATGCAGGGGCCTGTGTTTGGTTCACTGAGTTGAAGAAGGAAATTAGCTTAGTTTAACTACTTCGGGATCAGATTTTCGAACTTTTGGATAGTGGTTTGGTCGGTAGTCGTAATGCTTGCTATGTCAGCCTATCGGCCAATAGCCGTTTACTGCTACAATATCTTGTCATAAGAAGGTTCAGGTGAGCTTACATTGGCATGGACACGGATTGCACGTATGTCCTTAAGCGGTGGTAAGCCGAAGAAGCGTTTGTATTCGCGGTTGAACTGCGTCAGACTTTCGTATCCTACCTCGAACGCGGCTGAAGTGACATCAATATCGTCGGCAAGCAAAATTCTCCGCGCTTCCTGGAGCCGGAGTTGCTTCTGATACTGGATTGGGCTCAGCGTAGTGACAGCTTTGAATTTATGATGCAAGGTGGAAGGGCTCATGCCGCCTACTTGGGCAATCTCTTCTATGGTAAGGGTACGTACATAGTTTGTTTTGACATAATGGATAGCCTTGCTGATGCCTGCTGCGTCATGATGTAATAGCATGTTGTTGTAGAAGCGCGCGCCACCCTCATCGGTCAGCAGGCGGTAAATCAACTCACGCTTAAGGCCGGTTGCGAGAAAAGCAGCCGCCTCACTGTCTGTAGCCAGTTGCAGCAGCCGCTCAAGCATATGCAGCACTTCAACCCCAGTCTTTCCAATAAACGCGCCTTCTGTCAGTTGATTCTCGCCAAAACCTTTGAGCTTGGCATCCAGAACAACAGAAGCAATTTCGTCAGTTGTAAAGGCAATCCGGATCGCTATGTAAGGCGCTTCCTGACTTGCTTGAGATACCTGGCCTTTGATCGGCATATCGAGGTTGGATGCGATATAATCTCCAGCTCCATAGTTGTAAGTATTATTGCGGACAATCAGTGTTTTGTTGCCTTGAAGAACTACACATATCCCTGGCGTGAAGAAGCCGTATTGAAGCGTAGTCGGCCGATCTGCCTTCAGCAGAGACACAAACGAAATGCCGGTCTCACAGATTCCGCGGGACAAGGAATATGCATTACAAAGGTGTAACAACCGCTGTAAAACAACTGAAAGTTCCTTGGCAGGATGTGGCATAAGCATTTTCCTCTCTATAAGCTGGCGTAACACAGCAGCCTTCTGACTGGGTAACTATATCTAATTCATCGGAGTTTTAGGCAAGAATGAAGCACGATCCGACTATCTCCCCAATTATATTCTCATTACAATAAAAGATACAAGGCCACCAGTTAAAGGCCTGCTAAATCACATAAACTCAAATTAGGGAGTGGATTACTTGTCAAAAGTGGTGGTTAATCTGATGCGCGCTGCATTGCCTATAATGCGCAAGCAACGTAGCGGGCATATCCTTCAAATTTCATCGGTCGGTGGAAGGCTCGCAACTCCGGGAAGTACGGCTTACCATGCAGCAAAATGGGCGATTGGCGGTTTCACGGAAGCACTGGCGATGGAAACAGCTCCTTTCGGTGTGAAAATCAGCGCACTTGAGCCTGGGGGCATGCGAACGAACTGGGTTAATCGAGCGTCCAATAACCGTACTCCATTGCTTCCAGACTACGAACCATCGGTAGGTAAGCTGCTCCAAATGATGGATGGCCTGCGGGGCCACGAGAAGGGCGATCCGGTCAAGGTGGCAGAGGTTGTCCTTCAGTTGGCTTACGCGGATGAACTGCCTGCACATCTGGTGCTTGGCAAAGAGGCTGCACAAGGTGCTGAACAGGCTGAGAAACAGCGCGCGGCCGATGCTGAACGCTGGCATGCAGTCACGATCTCGACAGAATATGAGTGATTCAGATCAAGTCTGGTTAAGGGGATTATACAATGAATAAGAAGGTAGCGATTGTAACAGGAGCTTCATCGGGGATCGGTAAAGCAACTGCGATTCAATTAAACAAAGAAGGCTACACCGTGTTTGCCGGATCAAGAAGAGTTGAGCAAATGAAAGATCTGGAGAAAACCGGTATTAAAGTTTTGAAGCTGGATGTCACAGATGAAAAGTCAAATCAAGACTTTGTAGATTTTGTTCGTTCCACATCATCCACTATAGATGTTCTTGTAAACTCCGCAGGATATGGGTCTCTTGGAGCGTTAGAAGATGTACCCTTACAGGAAGCCAGAAATCAGTTTGACGTTAACGTCTTTGGTGCAATGAACTTAACTCAATTGATTGCGCCGATTATGCGCAAACAAAAGTCCGGTAAAATCATAAATATTTCATCGGTTGGAGGACAAATTTATTCTCCACTTGGAGGTTGGTATTATGCCTCCAAACACGCACTTGAAGCTTTGAGCGATACTCTAAGGAATGAGCTAAAACCATTTGGCATTGATGTAATTATTATTGAGCCGGGGGGCACGGATACAGGTTGGCAAGAGGTGGCAAATGAAGCGATGAAGAAATCTACACCTGACAATTCTGTCTATCGAAAATTAGTGGAAGGATTTGCAGCGATGAGTTCTAATAATTACGCTACTTCCCCTGATAAAATTGCTAATCTTATCGTCAAATCCATTAAGGATAAGAATCCGAAAACAAGATATCAGCCCAGTATGAAGGAAGCCATGATTGTATTAGCTGCCAGAAGACTTCCATACAAACTATTTGACAAAGTGATAGAAGGTCAAATGAAGAGAATGATGAAATAATTTTTTGGGAAAGGCGTTTTTCAAATAGCCTCCATCTTAAGGTCAAGGTGTAGGCTATTTGACGTTTTCGAATTTGCAATATGACAGAATGTAGTCATGTTACAGATGCTACAATTTATAAACAAAGGAAAGGAGCGGATTTAATGAATAAACAAACACTGCCAGTAAGTATATCTACCTATATCGAAGGCTCCAATAAGTATGACATGGACATGTATCTCAGCGCTTTTTCAGATTCTGCCATGATTGAAGAGAAGTCTATCGGTCAAGACTTGAAGGGCAAAGTAGAAATACAAAATTATTTTCTCGACTATTTCATAAACTATCAAACGCATACGGAAATTATAGAGTATAAAGTAAAAGAAAATGTTGTAGACATGCGTGTATTATTTAAAGGCAGCTTTCCGGGGAATGAAATTATGGGGTTTTATCAATTTTGGCTTGAAGATGGAAAAATCATTAAATTAGTTGCGGACTTGGAATAATATGAACTTACAGAGGATGAAAGAGTCCTAATTCCTGCGGGTTTCATGCGTAGAACAGGGGGGAATGTGAAGGTAAATTAAAAAGTTAAAATGGCATTCAGCACTAAGGGTGTAATGGGTTATAACGATCTAAATCAAAATTGTCAGAGAGATGAGGGAATTATGGAAGATATGAACTTTAGTGAGATTATTGTACGTTCCATTCAAATTAGAGAACGTTATCATAAATTGGAACGGCAGCACCATGGGAAAGAGTGGAGTGTAGAAGAAGATGCTCTTGCTTTTCTGACAGATGCCGGATTGGTTGGCCGATTGACGATGTCACAACAGGAACGTTGGCCGAAAGCCGGCGATACAGGATCTGAATTGAAGCATAAACTTAGCGAATGTATCTGGTGGCTGATTGTTCTGTCCGAGCGTATGGATATAGATATCAGCGAATCGTTGAATGAGTTTTTGTCTGCACTTGAGGGACAGTTGCGAGGCTGATGAATAGATTTCATTCGAATCACTCTATTTTTATCGGGATAAACCCAGTGAAGCCACAATTGACATTTAGTCTAATTAGACTATAATAGTCTACGTATCGTTAGTCTAATTAGACTAACTTAACATCAGCGCTGAAATAGAGTCTGAAATATAAATCAAAGAAGGAATGAACAGAATGGTTAAATCGTTTCTAATGGTTGGACAGTCGAATATGGCGGGACGAGGGTTTATACATGAAGTAACCCCGATTTATAATGAAAGAATTCAAATGCTGCGTAATGGCAGATGGCAGATGATGGCGGAGCCTATCAATGTGGACCGTCCGGTTTCGGGAATCAGTCTGGCAGCTTCATTTGCTGAGGCCTGGTGCCGAGAGAATCTAGAGGATCGTATTGGCTTAATTCCTTGTGCGGAGGGCGGAAGTTCCCTGGATGAATGGGCGGTAGATCAGCCCCTTTTTAGACACGCTATAACTGAGGCTAAGTATGCTATGGAGAATAGTGAGTTAACCGGAATTCTCTGGCATCAGGGAGAAAGTGATAGTACCAACGGTAATTACAAAGTCTATTATGAGAAGTTACTTCTCATTGTGGAGGGGTTTCGTAAGGAGCTAAATGCTCCGGATCTTCCTTTTATAATTGGCGGTTTAGGGGATTTCCTAGGCAAAAGCGGGTTTGGCAAACACTGCACAGAATATCATCTGGTTAATCAGGAATTACAGAAATTCGCTATGGAACAAGACCATTGTACCTTTGTCACAGCTACAGGTTTAACGTCCAATCCGGACGGGATTCATATGGATGCCATTTCGCAAAGGAAATTTGGCCTGCGGTATTATGAAGCTTTTTCCAGTAAGCAACATGTAATGCAGCCATTAAATAACGAGGATGAGTTGATCCGTCTGATTCATGCCAGAACACATACCCGGACAGAGAAGATCTATATGCACAGTCTGGATTTAGCGTTAGGCAAGATATCCTATGATGAATTCGAAGCTGAGCTTAGAAAATGAGGTGTTGGGTTGATACCCTTACTAATTTTAGGTTTATTAAAACAGAACCCGGGTTCTCACGGATACGAATTATTGGCCTTAATGGAGGAGAAGCACTATAAATATATAGTGAATTTCACCAAAGGATCATTCTATTACAATCTTCAGCAGCTGGAAGACAAGCAATGTATTGTAAAAGTGGATCCATCCAAGGGCTCCAGAGAGACGAATAATTATGTCATCACTGAAGCAGGGGAAAGAGAATTCCAACAATTGATGGTTAAGGTTGGCGCCAAGACAGATTATATCAATTTATCTTTTTATGCAGCCCTGCTATTTGCTGATGAATATAACCGCGAAGAGCTGACCCAATTAATCGAAATCCAAATCGAACAAAGCAAACAGAAGATCACTTTATTAGAACATTCCATTGAGCATGATCCGTCGATTTCGACTCATTTTAGAAAAATGATGGAAAATTCGCGTGCTCATCATCTAGTGAATGTTCAATGGTTTGAAGGATTGTTACAAGAGAATCTCAGCTGAAATGACAAAGAAGACACCGGGAAGGTTCCGAGTGTCTTCTTTTGTGTATTCACACGGATGGGTTCACGCTCTGGTTACTTGCCGTTCCTTTCCGGCAGCGGGCGAATAAAACACGTCACTATGCATATGCTGAATTCGATCCCAGTTGGCCGGATTGGTCGTGTCCAGGGAGCGATGCTCCAGAATGGCTTGATAGAGGGCCGTTTTCTCTTCCAAATGGGCAACGTGCCGTTTGGCTTCTTCGAGCCTCGCAAGCGCGGCTTCCTTATGCTCCATCATGAGTGCGGAGCGTTGTTGTAGGGTCGAATCTCCCTCGAGGCAGAGATCCACATAGATTTTTATAGCTTCAATCGGCATCCCGGATTGTTTGAGGCATTTAATCCCATGCAGCCAGTTGACCGATTCCTCGTCGAACATCCGAATGTTATTTGGATTACGCTGTATGCTTGGTACAAGCCCCTTATCCGTGTAAAAGCGTACTGCGTGCTCGGTGAGTCCCGTGATCTGAGCAGCTTCTTTGACCGTATGCATGTGTAATCCTCCTTGGACAAAATTCATAAGACCGCTTGACTTCGTGTAACACGAAGGTCGTAAGCTTATTTTAAAGCAAAACGGCTGTAAGCGGTATCCCCCCTGCGGTGTCCGATTCCTAGGATTTGCAGCCGATTGCACTTATACATTTAAAACCTGGGAGGAATTATCATGCATAATGTAACATTGAATAACGGTGTAGAAATGCCCATCCTCGGCTTCGGTGTCTACCAAATACCCGATGCCGAAGAATGCGAGAATGCGGTATATGAAGCGTTGATGGCCGGTTACCGCCTGATCGATACCGCCGCCGGTTATCAGAATGAGGAAGCGGTCGGACGTGCAATCAAGCGCAGCGGCGTGCCGCGGGAGGAGCTGTTCATCACGACCAAGCTTTGGATTCAGGATGCCGGCTACGAGAGTGCCAAGCTGGCGTTCGCCAAATCCTTGAAGAAGCTGCAGCTCGACTATCTCGATCTGTACCTGATTCACCAGCCGTTCGGCGATTACTACGGCGCTTGGCGTGCGATGGAAGACCTGTACCGGGAAGGCCAAATCAGGGCGATCGGAGTCAGCAACTTCCTGCCCGACCGTCTGATGGATCTCATCGTGCATAACGACATCGTGCCCGCCGTCAACCAGGTTGAAACACATCCGTTCTATCAGCAGATCGAAAGCGCCGCTTTCATGCAAGAGCAGGGAGTCCAGCACCAGTCTTGGGCGCCGTTCGCGGAGGGACTGAACAACATGTTCGGCAACGAAGTGCTGACCTTAATTGCGGAACAACATAACAAGTCCGTCGCCCAGGTCGTACTGCGCTGGCTGATTCAGCGTGGAATCGTCGCAATTCCCAAATCGGTGCGCAAAGAGCGAATTGTCGAGAACTTCGACATCTTCGATTTCGAGCTGAGCGCGGACGATATGAAGCAGATCTCCGCCCTCGATACCCGGGGAACTCTCTTCTTATCGTATCACGATCCGAAATTCGCCAAGATGCTGGGCACCTTGAGAGTTGATCTGTAACCTTGAGCTACTTAGAGCTCTCTGAACAACAAACAGAAGACACCAGGAAGCTCCTGGTGTCTTCTGTTCTGTGCTTGCGCAGTTCAAATCCAAATCTCGGGTGCAATAACTTAGAATATCGAACGGATGCTGTTAATGATCCTCTGTCCCGTATTTACCTCTGTAAGGGTAACGTCCCACATCACGATCGTTGCCGCCGGATTTAGGTGATCGCCATTTAACGTAATATTAAGTTCATTCACACCCCGCAGAGGAAGCTCAAAGGATTCCGGCGGTTGCTCCCCTTCTAAGCTTAATGAATAGATCTCTTCTCCATCCGCAACAAAGGTGATTTCGCTTCTCCCGTTGACTGGAACGTTGTCAGCATCTGCTGGTATAGCGGCATAACCAGTCATTTTGGCATAGTTACCCTGTAGATCATATGAAAAGGAATGGGTCCCAGTGTTCTTCCGGCTGTACAGATTGATTTGAGGCTGAACCTTAGTTTCGGCTGCTGTAAACCCGGTAAGGTTGTTATCCCACAGTACGGAGCCCTCTTTAAGAGGGAGTTCATTTAGGACAACGATATCTCCGCCGCCTTGCTCCAGATAGTGGTTGATGCCGCCAACGGCTGCAATGAAGCCAATGGACATTCCAGCTGCAAGCAGGGCGATACGAAGCATCCCCTTCACAGATTCACGCTGGCGCGTTACCATTCGCTGTGCCCCGTATCCGACAGCAGCGCCAATGGTATTAATGAGGATATCATCGATATCGAATGCGCCCAAACGGGATATCATCTGAATGATCTCGATCACTGTAATACTCACCAGAAACCAGCAGATAAACCGGATAAAGCTGCAACGGTACAGAAGGGGGATGATGATTCCAAAAGGGATGAACGCTGCATAATTCCCCAGCTCGAACAACCAGATTCCAAAATCTCTCCCCGCTGGAAAGTGTAACGGAATCCCTTCAGGGTTGAAGCTATACCGCAGGCCCTGTTCTTGAACTGAGGAAGCTCTGTGAAACCCGACAAATAAGAAGTAAAAAGTTAAAACCGTATATATGGCCAATCCTAAAAGAATGATTCTTCTTGACCTTCCCTGATACATGGGCACACCCTTTCTGTGTTGTTTAGAGGGTCTGGGAGGCTTGTTTCACCCAATCGGTCAGCATTTCGGCATCGACAGGCTCATCCTTGCGGAACTTGATCGTCTTCCGTTCCGGAGGGCCGTCGAACAAGTCTTCGGGAAGCTCCAGCCCGGCCGTGTTGAAGATTGTGAAGCTGACAGCATCCTTAGAAGTTGAGATCACAGCTGCATATTTTTTATTCTTCAGGAAATGCGGCTTCTTGTATTGAATACGCTCCTGAACATCGGGAATTGCACTGTGGACGGCTTGGCGTAATTCATGGCATAGACTGGCTTGCCACGGCTCTTTGACCTTCTCGATAAACTCGTTAACCTCTTGGCTCATTTGAACTTCTCCTCCCGTAATCATCTCTTATTCCGCGACAGGGCTATATATTAATATAGACCCATCTTTCTGCCGAAATAAGTCATAAAGAAATCAGGTTTCTCGCTGACATACATAGTATACGGGAAAAGTGGAGGGGCCAGGAATGTCGCCAGCATATATTTTTTCTTTAGTTTTTTTATAGCGTTTGCCGTCTATTTATTTTCGGGATATATATTATATCCATCAACACAAAAAGCAAGCTAAACCGGCTTTATTTCGCCGCATGTCTCTCACTTTCGATATGGGCATTCTGTTTCTCCATAGCCAACTCCGCGCAGAATTATGAAATCGCTTTATTGTGGCGCAGATTGGCTGCTCTCGGTTGGGGAACTGTATATAGCTTTCTGCTGCATTTTTATCTCCTTCTGACAGAGAGAAATAAAATCCTGAGAAACCCATGGATATATGCACTATTATACCTTCCGGCGGCAATAAACGTTTATGCTTTTGGACTTAGCGGTTCAGCAAGAGAACAGTACAAGCTGATGAATTCCGCATTGGGCTGGGTAAACGTTTCGGCGAATAGCTGGGGAGATATCTATTTCAATGGGTATTATGTTTTATTTACCACTGTGGGTTTGTTACTGCTTTGGAACTGGGGGAGAAAGACGAAGGATGAGGTCAAGAAGAAGCAGGCCTATCTGTTTCTGTCCTCCTATCTCGTAACTTTGCTATTCGGCACGCTTACCGATGTAATCATGAATGCTTATACGTCCTTTAGAGTACCTCAGTTGGCGCTGGTTTTTGTACTTTTGCCCACTACAGCCATTTGTTATGCGATCAAACGGTATGGCCTAATGGGTCAGGGGAGAACGGATCGGGCTGAACCGGGAAAAATATTGAGCGAAGTCAATATGGACAGATTCATTAAAATCATGTCCTTCGTATATATCCTTGGCGGAATGCTGAATTTCGCGTCACAGTATTTCTTTAATCAGATGCCTCCCGATTTCAACACGATTTTATTATTCAGTTTTTACTTTTTTGCCATAGGAATTATAATGCCGTTTATTAAATTTCTGCCGATTAAGGTGGATTTCAAAGAATACATTTTTATTCTGATTATGTTAGTATCCATCCTTCTGATTGCGGTTAACTTTATTGATTCGGCAAGTATTACCGTATGGGCGGCGCCTATCATCGTAGTGATGCTGTCCGTACTGTTTAACAAGCGGATGATGATCTTCTGGATAGGGATTTCTATTCTGGCTGTGCAAATCTATGTTTGGATGAGAATACCGAAAATCATCCTTCAGGTGGATGGTTCGGATCATCTTGGGAGGATTGGAATCTTTAGCATCACCCTGTGGCTGGCCTATTTCGTCAACCGGGTATACATCCAGCGTCTGGAGGAGAATGAATCTCAAATCCGGTTTCAGAAGATGGTTTCTCGGATTTCCGGTGACTTTGTCAAGGTTACAGAAGCAGACCTGGATGAGAAAATCCATGAGCTGTTGGAGCTGAGCGGAGAG
The DNA here is from genome assembly GCF_042610485.1 of Paenibacillus oryziterrae. Taxonomy (NCBI): domain Bacteria; kingdom Bacillati; phylum Bacillota; class Bacilli; order Caryophanales; family Paenibacillaceae; genus Paenibacillus; species Paenibacillus oryziterrae. Next base: position 10,083 of record NZ_JBGJZO010000017.1, read on the forward strand.
CATTTTCAGGTGGATCGCACACTCTTCATCCGTTTAACTGAACATCAAAAAGTATATGAATGGTGCAATGAAGGCGTTGAATCTGTAGCTGACCATATCCCCAAGTTAACAGAAGAGGCTTTCCCTTGGTGGATGAGCAAGATTCTAAGCTCAGACCTGGTAAATACAACGGATGTTGACATGCTGCCACCGGAAGCCCGGGCAGAAAGAGAAATATTTATCGCCCATAAGATGAAATCGCTGATCTCCATTACGGTAAGGCATAAGGGTAAAATTCTGGGGGAATTGTTCCTGGCGTCCGTCAAGGCGTCAAAAACCGTGGGGGCGAATCATCAGGAGCTGCTGAGAATCCTGGCTAACTTATTGTCAGATGCACTGGTGAAAGTGGAAGCCGAGAAAGAAATCAGCTACATGGCGTATTATGACGCGTTGACGGGATTTCCAAACCACTCGTTGTTCAAGAATCAGTTGGAACAGACGATTCAATCAGCCAAGGGAACGGACCATCTCATTGGTGTTCTTTTTATTGATCTGGATTCTTTCAAAATCGTGAATGATACCATAGGCCACCTTTGTGGAGATGAGATGCTGAAACAGGTTGCCTGCAGGATATCGGGGTGTTTACGGCAACAGGATACGGTTTCGCGTTTTGGCGGTGATGAATTTCTGATCAAGCTTGCCGGGATCGAGCGGGTAGAAGATATAAGGGAGATCGCTGATACTATCATGGAGTCCATTTCTCAGCCTGTGATTGTCAAAGGCCAGGAATTCTTCATTACGGTCAGTGCAGGTATATCCGTATATCCGGCAGATGGTGAAACGACTGAGGAATTGATCAAGAACGCCGATCTGGCGATGTACGGATCGAAAGAAAAGGGGAAGAATCAGTACACCTTATGCTCACCAGCCATGAAAGAAGAATTATCGCAAAAAACGCAGCTGATAAACAGTCTGTACCGGGCGCTGGAAAGAAATGAATTCGTTCTCCATTATCAGCCACAGGTGAGTGTGCAATCACAGGAAATCGTGGGTCTTGAAGCTTTGGTCCGCTGGAACAACCCGGATTTAGGGATGGTCTCCCCGGCTACCTTTATTCCTTTGGCCGAGCAGACCGGACTGATCATCCCGATTGGCCGGTGGGTTCTCGAGACCGCATGCCGCCAGAACAAGGCGTGGCAGGAGATGGGGCTGCCGCCTGTACGCATGGCAGTGAACCTGTCTGTTGTCCAGTTCCAGGAGCGGAACCTGCTAAGCATCGTGGACCGCACACTTCGTGAGACAGGTCTGGAACCGAAATACCTGGAACTCGAAATCACCGAAAGTGCTGCAGCGGATGGGGAAGACTATATTGTCCATGCACTTCAAGAATTGAAGGAGCTGGGAGTATCCATTTCCATTGATGATTTCGGATCCGGGTATTCTTCGTTAAGTAGATTAAAGACACTGCCGGTAGACCGGATCAAGATTGACATGCAGTTCGTACGCGGCATCTCAGCAGGTAACGAAGATGAAGCGATTGCCAAGACGATCATTCAACTGGCTAAGAACCTGAAGCTTCATGTAATCGCCGAAGGGGTCGAAACGGAATCGCAGTTTGAGTTCTTCCATAAATATAAGTGTGATGAGATCCAGGGGTATTATTTCTATAAGCCTATGCCTGCGGAAGAGATTGAAGGGGTTTTTGTGGGTGGGGTGAAGGGGTAGGGATAGGAACAGAGGGGAAATGGTTTATGTGAGAGCAGGTCCTATGCTTAAGGCATGGGGCTTTTTTGTGCGCGATTCCCTATAATGTCCGTTATATCTCCTGCGAGGAATCTCTATCGATCCGCAGCATCTACTCTATATGAATTTATTTTCCATGTAGGAACACTGGTCCTAAGATAGAGTGACATCGTATGACTCGGAGAAGATATGGCATTCAGCACCCGAAATAAAATAATGGAGGTTTTACTGTGATTAAGGTGGGATTCTGGGGCGAATTTTGGAAGACAGCATGCAGAATTATTCAGTACAATGGATGGTCTCGAGGTGGTATTAATCTATGGCCGGGACGAGAATAATTCAGCAAGTTATATCAATGTAAAATGATGAGGAAACTGATATGTTATCACTGTTTATGGAAACAAGAATCAAATGAATTGGTTGAAGTAAGATGAGATAAATGATAAAGTGTTGGAGGGAAATTATGCCATGTATATATTGCGAGTAAAAGTGTTAAGAGTTGACAAAAATTAGATAAGGAGATTGTTATGGGCTTTTTTAAAACTATAAAGTCTGCTACTGGTGAGCAATGGAAATCCACATCTTTATGGCTTTTTTATACCCTAGTGGGAAGCTTAATACCTACGTGGGGTGGAATAGTGCTCTTATTCTTTTTTAACAAGTGGCAAGGGTGGTACCTTTTTTACGAAAAAGGGGAATTTATTCTTTACAGTGCTGCGTTATTAGCACCAGCATTATATGTCCTAATTAAAGAAGCAAAAAGACCGGGGTTTCAGTTGATGGCGGTAATTTCTATTATAATATTAATAATTTCTGGATTGCTTTATTCCGCAATAGCGCTGTTAAGTTATAATATCATTGATTCTGACATAAAGATTGATATGGGGTTACTTGCAAATATATCTCTTTGGTTGTTTTTGATATCAATTATAATAGCATTTTTTGCAGAGCTTTTAAGTAAGATTCAGCAAGACCCGAACGTAGAGGGAATTAGATCGATAGAAATGACCAATCTTGAGGATGAATATAATAAATTCAAAAAGTGAGAGGATTATTATGAGCGAACGGGTTCTAGTAAAATGCATTGAAGTGCAGCAACCAATAGGTTTATTTTACATAGGAGTTATAAATGCTGATGATTTAGTGGCCATTTCTTATTCTGACCCTCGTAGAATTGAAATTGAAAATGAAATAGAAAGGTATCTTGGAATTCAACGTCCAATATCACCTTCGAGAATTAAAGAATTAGGTTCTTATGTAAATACTGTGGACGCTTCTTTCCCTACAAGTATTATCTTGTCGATTTCTTCTGAGGATGCTAAATTCCACAAAGAATCATCAACATTAGAAATTATAAACAAACCACACACCGCAAAAATAATTGATGGACAGCATAGAATAGCTGGATTAAATAATTTTAAGGGACACGGAAGGGACTTCCAGGCAAATGTAACAATTTTTATTGACATGGATATTGAGGATCAAGCAATGGTGTTTACAACAATAAATTTAAAACAGGAAAAGGTTAGTAAGTCATTAGGATATGACCTTTTTGATTATGCGAGCGCAAGAAGCCCGCAAAAAACATCTCACAATATTGCGAAATTGTTAAACTATCAAAAAAAGAGCTCTTTTTATGGGAAAATAAAAATATTAGGAAAGGCCACACAAGATGGAGAGCAAACACTAAATCAAGCAACTTTCGTTGAAGCACTTATGAGTTATATTTCAAAGGATCCTCTTCGAGATAGGGATCTTCTCAAAAAGGGGAAAAAAATATCCCCCGCCACTAAAGAGGAGATGAGGGAGTTAATATTTCGAAATATGTTTATTGGTAAAGAAGATGCCAGTATTGCAATAATTATTGATAATTATTTTACGTCCATTTCAAAAAGATGGCCGAGAGCCTGGAATACAACGGAGCGAAGATACATCTTAAATAAAACAATTGGATTTACATCTTTTATGAGAGTACTAAAAGAAATCATTATTTCTAAAAATAAGCTTGGTGAGGTCATCAGTGTTGATGAGTTTGATCAAGTACTTGAACTGATAAGTATGAAAGACGAAGATTTTGTTTCAGAGAACTTTTCTGGCACAAGAGGAATTACAATTCTGACACAACAAATTTTATCAGAAATTAGATAGGAAGTTGATCTTAGAAATAGACAAGGGACCTAAGTGGCTACTATCAAATAAATTTAAAGCATCTCAAAATTTACCACCAGCTCATCAGTCTTTTTAGAGTATTAAGTTGTGTTATAAGATTATCGGTTTTTTAATGGTTATCTTCTTATTAAAGGATAACTTTGGATTATTTAAACATATATGCATAAATTTAATGGATGATAGCTTGGCAATGCAGAGGATTAAATTTGATCTCTCTGCTTTTTTGTTGTTCACCGAATTTAATAGGATAAAATAGTTCGAACTGTTAACCTTTTATCCAATAGTTTTAACAACAATAGAAACTAAAAAGACCAAAAATTCTATTTATACTAATTGTGAAACTGGCTACAAGATTCTGAAAGTTTGGTTCATTAATTATTAGAAAAAGAGAAATATCTTAGACTGAAGAGGAATCTTAAGAATAGAAATCAATAAGTTATGACTTCCAGGACTAAGGAATAAGGTTTTTTTGAGGTTTGATTTATAATTCTTGCATACTATATTTATCCAGGGATTTAGAAAACTACCACAGATGAGGAAAAACTAGGCGATAATAATGTATGTTGTTATAATTAAATAAATAGTCCTATCTTAAGGACATTACTAATCCATGGAGATGATTAATTTTGCCTTCACAACCATCAGAGTTAGTCTCTTTTATTACGCAATGGGATGCGAATATTGCAGCAATTGTGCAGAAGATGGAGGAGCTAATTTACCAAGACCCGGCGAGTTCGATTGTAAAGGCAAGACTTCTTGTTGAGGAGATTCTGAAGCAAGTCTTTCAATTTGAAAACATTGTACCCCAGTTTAACTGGAGTTTAAATGACAAGATGGTTTTTCTGAGTAATAAAAATATTCTTTCTGGCGAAATTCAGAAGCTGTTTCATACTGTACGTTTAACAGGGAACAAAGCAGCACATACGGCTAACTTTGAAGACTTAAGTGAAGCGATTAAATTACATAAAACCATCTACTTTATTTCGAAATGGTTTTACGAAACCTATATGACAGTTCAAACTTCAGTTCCTGCTTATGAATATCCCAAACCAACATCGGAGAACTCAGAGGAAATTAAGAATCTTAAAGATAATGTCAAACGAATTATGGAAATGATCCGAATTGAGCAAGAAATAACACCCAATAAATTCGCAGTGTCAGTGAAATCAATCAGAAATGCTAGTCTTTTAATTTCAGATCTTTCAGAGGGGCAAAGTTATTTATTAAGGGAACTCCGCAGGTTGAAAGATTCATCCAGAGAAGCAATTGAAAATTCCAATTCGTTCAGCAAATATAAGGAATATCTTCATATTGAACGGAAAGTGCAGAAGGATTTGGAGAACAGTCTTCGCAAGAGACAAAGCATCTCCCAGGCGAGCCTTATTCTATTATGTGGAAGTGTTGGTGATGGTAAGTCCCATTTATTGGCCTACTTGAAGGAGAATAAGCCTGAACTGCTGGAAGGTTACACGATTTTTAATGATGCTACGGAAAGTTTTTCTCCATCCAAAGATGCTATGGAAACCTTACAGGATATCTTGGGAGATTTTTCAGATGAGCGGATTGAAAAATCAGATAAGAAGGTTATTTTGGCTATTAATATGGGGATACTCCATAATTTTATATCTTACGAACATAATAACTTTACATATGGCAGGCTGGAGAATTTCGTTGAAAACAGTGGTTTATTCTCCTCTGAAAAAATAACTGCTTGTTTTAGTGAAGAGCAATTTGATCTGATTAGTTTTAGTGACTATCATCCCTATGAATTGACTCAAAAGGGTGTAGAGTCTCATTTTTTCAGTACAATGCTGGAAAGGGTATTCTCATTTGAAGAGACAAATCCATTTTATCTTGCATACAAGGAAGATATTTCGAGGAATTATAAAACAATGATGCATGAAAACTACCTTCTTCTTCAAAATAGTTTTGTGCAAAAGCAGATTGTACAGCTCGTAATTCGAGCAATCATTAAGTATAAATTAGTGATATCTGCTCGGGCATTTCTTAATTTTATTGCCGATTTGGTTGTGCCTGATTTTCAAACTTCATATGATTTTATGGATACCTTTCAAAGAATGGAGCAAGCTGTCCCTTCATTGTTGTTTAAACGCCGCGAACGATCATTTATTCTGAAAGCTATTTACGATCTTGATCCTATGCATACAAGAAGTTCAGATACAGACAAACTAATCATTGAATTGAATACCTTGAGTGATTGGTCTAATATTACGGACATTTATATATTGGATGTTACAGCCAGGAAATGGCTGAATTTTTACAAAAATACAGAAGAAGAAAGGTTTACGCATTCTTCGTTTGCCCTTTTTTCAGAGTTCATATTACGATTGGCTTTTCTGACAAATGAGGAATTCTCAACTAAGACAAAACCAGTAATTTATTATAAGTATATAGAGAGTCTATATGCTTTAAATGTAGGTGACCGAAAAGGAATTAGGATGCTCTACGAAGAGGTTAAAGAAGTTATTCTTAAGTGGAAAAACTCCCCTGCTAAGGATTATGTTTATATCAGCAAACAAACAGAATCTATTCGGATTGCGCAAAAATTAAACCTTAATCCTGATATTTCTCATATTCAAACATTGATTAAAGAAAAACTCGAAACCTTTAAAGCATCTTTATCTGTAGCATATCGTTGTAAGAACCAGTTGGTAAACTTAGAAATTGATTATGCACTTTATGAATTATTGCAGAAAGTGTTGAGTGGATACTGTCCGAACAAAAAGGATGAAGAAGACGCTATTAAGTTTGTAGAGTTTGTTGAGAAACTAATGAATTACGGGGATAAAAATAAAGAGTTACTTGTGCATTACCCTCAAGATTCTCGAATATACAAATTTTACAAAGATGACTTTTCTGCTTTTGTCTTTGAAAAGGAGTGATGGATGTGGCTATAGAAATGAATCTCAGTGAGCTGGAAAAAGCATATAAGAAAAAGCATGAAACACCAGGTCAAGTAAGAAATATATTGCCGTTTGTCACTACTTTGGGCAGAGAACTTAAAGATGATTTTAATGACTTAATGGGAGAGTATGTGAGACAGTTTTGTAAACATACCATAAAAGAACAACAGAAAAAAATAGATGAAATTGAATTTGAAGATCCACTGATTGCTAAGTTGACTAGTCAAATTGATTTTAGGAATGAAGCACAGTTAGATTTGGAACGATTTTTAAGACAATTCTTATTTGGAGCTAATCATGATATGAAGGTGTTCCATCCTTATATTTACAACTTTCTACCAGTACCTGAAAAAGAGAACTATCGCAAATTCTCCAAATTCATTGCTGATGTGCTTGTAGGGGAAAACAGTGAAGTAGTGGCAGTTTTCAAAGATAAACAGTCGGAGGACATCTTAACGGAGCTGATTTTAAACAATCTTGAAGTCAAATCACATGAAAATAAAAGTAAGGGCAGTTATCAAAACCTTTTGCCCTTCCTATCCGCTCTTTATCAGGACGATCTTCTTTTTATAAGTAAACACAGGGATTATTTCCTATCACATTTTTCATTACTTACACATTTTTATTCATTTATGTACCTTTGCCAAATTTCGTATAAGTTCGAACAATTTGTACTAGGTGATTTCTCCCAAGCTTCCCAATTTTATTTTGCGCTAGAATGGGAACCACTAAGTAAGAGACGAAAATCAACTGAAGAACTTGGTTTTAAGGGTATTAAGGATAAACTTCATCGATTATTTGTCCATTTACATACATTATCACAGTTGAGCATGCAATCAATCGAAGAAAGGGAATTGCCATTTCTTACTTACCCCGATTTAAATAAACAATTTACAGATGATAATGAGAAGAGCATCTTTATTAATAGTTTGAATGATTGGATTACTAAATATTCTTCTATTTTTCCTTCGGAAGAAGAAGACCACTATAAACCGAAAGTGGAAATTGATCAGGCAATGAAAGGTTTATTTGAAAAAGTAAGAAAGGGAGTAAACAGGGAGGCTGCTGAAAGATACGGCAAGAACATTCAGGCTTTTGGTGGCAAAACATTTATTAAAAGCCGAAGTAGCTTAGGACAGGTGTTCAATATGAATCAATCCATGCTGCTCTTACTGACTGCAATTTGTGTGAGGGATACCCGTATGCCCCTTAATTCTCTATTTAATGAGTTTGCCAGAAGAGGAGTTGTCTTTGACCGCCTCTCTAAGAAAGCTATTATAGATTTATACGATAGTTTGAATATTCTTGACAAAAAAAGTGACAGTGGAGATGCTCAATATGTCAAACCCATTCTTTAAGAAAATAGCACAGCTACTTTTTAGCTTTTTTCAGGAGGAACTTAAATCACCTGGCGAACGTTATTATCTTCAGCTTGACCATTCAAGTGATGTCAAGGACCTATTAGAGGCCCTCAATAAGCATCCTCATGTTAAGCAATTTGTTTATCAGCATGAATTAGGACAAGCGTATACAACATTTGCTATTGATTTTAATGATATACAGCTAGTTATTGCGTCTACTTCTGATTCAGTTAAACCCGATTTTTTAGTTACTTTGAGAAATCAGGTGGGAGAACAAAATGGAGTTTGGGAAAATACAGCTCTGCTTAGTATTGTTTCCTCACAGCTGGATTCCATTCAAGGGGGAAGTAGCGATCTTCAGAAAGAAGGCATGCCTTTACATGCGCAATCTTTGGTTGCACAGTTAAAGAAAGAGATTGAAATCAGCACTCTCAGCAAGGTTGAGCAGATTATTCTTCTTGACCGTATGGAATTGACATTACAAGAACAAATGTATCAGCAGATTACATTTTTTGATTTTGAAGAAATTTTCAGAATTCTGACAGCAGGCTCTATATATGATAAAGACTATAAGATGCTTGGTTTGTTCAAGGACAATGAATTAGATACCTATAAAGGCAATAAGCTCAAGGAACGCATTGAATCAAATCGTGATTTTTTTAGTTTCGTAAATAACATACACGATTTTGGACTTGATCCAGATGAATTGGATAGGAAATTCTCTGCCAAGGGAAGAGAAAAGTTAGAAAAGGAAGATTGGACGGAAGTTTCTTTTTCTGAGGTTCTTAAATATAATCTGGAGCAAATGAGCAAGAATAAAGTCAAGGTAGAACTGAAGGACTTTATATCAAAAGATAATCTGGTGATTTGGAACAAACCTGCTAAAGAAACGAGTGCAGGAGCAAGAAAACGCCATATCATATTATTTAATCCAAGAAGGTTAAATTCGATTCAATTATCTGCAGTTTTTTCTCTTGAAGGTGAAGAGATTAAAGGCTTACATGATTCCTATATCTTTTCCAAAAGTTCTCAGGTTAGAGTTAGAGCTGCAAGAACAGCATTACAAATAGAAATTGATGGAACCTCTGATAGGTGCATTTTTGCCAAAGTAGAATATAAGCACAACAAAAAGCCGGCACTTGGGGCGGAATTTAATATTGCGATTCTACCAATCGAGCCTGAATTTATCGAATCCTACAGAACTTCTTATTTAATTGATTCCCGGAACAAATTCATAACGCTACAATATGAAGGAAGTCAACTTATTTTTGGTGAAGGCATTGAAGAAATGACGGTTGAAGTTATTCAGGATGGTCAAGAGGTGTCAGCTCCTCCAGAGTGGAGACTGATTATTCAGCCACAGCCAGATGCTTTTAATGACGAAGAAACACTTTCTCTGAATCTAAATACTCCAAACGGTACTCGTATTCCATTAAAGCTCATAAACGAGCTTCCTGAATCAACGCCTATTACTGGAATGAGACTATGGAAGTTGAAACGGGAAAACCAAAAGAGCATTGAATGGATAAATAATCGTCTAATGCTCGGAAATCGGGAGTTCTACACTCACAATGATTATAGGCAATTTTTCGAGTGGGAGTTGAAATGGATTGAGGAAGGATACAAATCGGCAACTTATGAATCAGGGAACTTAATCCGAATTAATCTTGAGTTAGATGAAGATCTTCGAGAAGCCTACAGCCGATTTATTAACCAGTTTAACGTGACCAGGAATATTCCGAGCTTAACTTATTATTCTGGAGAATTTGTAAATCGGGCTAAGGAATACTTAGAAGCTTTTATTAGAGTCATCCATTCCTTTAAAGAAAATAGAGAAGCCGGATCCCGTGGCAGAGACCTCTTTAAACTTGGTGTCATAAAATCCAGCAATTGTATTTATATGACTCCGTTTCATCCATTGTTAGTTGCTTACCAACTCCAGCTTAATGACCTGCTGGGACAAGAAGATGTGGAGACCAATATTCTGAATAGGCTGAGACCTGATGCGCTGTTGCCCTTCCTATTTGATGAGGACCAAGAAGAGCGGATTTACAAGCCTGAGCCACAGACTAAACTAATGGAGTGGTTGATTTACAAACCTGTTAATCAGGTCTCGGTATCGGATGCCAACAAATACCTTGCCAAAGTTATTGAAGACAAGTTATATCAATTTGAAGAGCATTTCGGTTATTTATTTGCAGAGGGCTCACGTGCTCCGTTAAAAATAAATCTCATTCATATTGAAAATGACCTTGAGGTGTTTCGAGGTATTATCCATTGGATGTTGAAATCCATTGAAAAAAAGGGTTTAGAAGAAGTGAAAAATGTAGAACTTACTTTGTATAGAGGAAAGGGTACTGAAAGTATATTTGACCAATTCTCAAGAGTGGAATCAGCAGAAGAATTTCAAGAAAAATTCGCTATTGAACTCTCTTCCAAACAATATGATTCACAAGACTTGTTAAGAATCATCCGTATGACACTTAATTATTATAAGCAAGAAGAAAATTATGATTACAAATATGCACATATATCCTTCTATAAAATGTTGGCTCAAGAAAAAGATGCCTTGCAGCCTATGAATGAGATGATCGCCGGAGTAGCTTTGGAGGGGTTATATTCTTTTGTACCTGCAATGAAATCGGAGGAAAATTATCGGAGTGGATTTGGTACCAAAGGCTATAGAATTGAAACCAATAATCTCCTTATGAATACTGCCTATCACTTAAATGAATTAGCAGCGAACTTGAAAAACGCCGGGAGCAATGTTTATCACAAAGCTGAAGCGATTTATTCCAGAACGACCACGGCAGATGAGACGACACTAGAGAGTATATTTAACATGTCTTATTGGGTTACGTTTATAGATTCTAATATTGATCTTGAATTCTTTAATGATTTCAAGAATCTTGTTGTTATTCATTATAGTGACCAATACTCAACGAGTTCGAAATATGATGCAATCACTGTGACAGACAAATCTCAGCAATATTATTCAGTCATAAGGGATGTATTGAATGAGAAAAATGTTGAAGCCGACGTCGAAAGCGTAAAGAACACAGTAAAGGCTTTTAATACATTTAATGGTGAATGGTTGCTCCGAATTATTGGAAGCAAAGGGCATTATACAAGGGAAAAGCTTAGTATTATCTCAGCCATTAAGTTTTCATTGGCCTATTTCTACCACGCTAATATTTTGTGGGTTCCAATTTCCTTGGAAGAGATCTTGAGAGTGGCGGGTGCGGTTAGCCTAAATAAATCTGAGGGGATTTTCACGGCGAAAAATTTGGGGGTTAGCGGAGCACACAGCGATGATTTACTGCTAATTGGATTGGAGAGTCATCCTGAAAAACTTAAAATGCATTTTTATCCAGTTGAAGTCAAAATAGGACAGAATAATAGTGGGGTTCTCAATAAAGCAAAGCAGCAGGTAAAGAAGACGAAAAAAGTCATTGTTGAAGCTCTAACTACTGAGAGTCATCCGTTTACGAGTATGTTTTATCGTTATTTTTTCGCTCAGCTATTCATAACAAATGCTCAAAAGCTTAGTCAGGGAAAGTTCTGGCCGGAGAGAAAAGGGTATCAAATTCCTATTGATACTGTTGAGAAGCTCTTGAAGGATGATTTTGAAATTGTTAATGATGTCACTCCATTCATAGGTGATGGAGCTGTCCTGTCTTTTGAGAGGGATGCATACCTGAGAAGTTCCAGTTTAGAAGATGGCGTTACCTACCTGAGTTTACCTGAGGATGATGGGTATAATGGTTTAACTAAATCAATGGAAAGCATGAAGATTTGGATTCAGAATCGGGATAATGATTTCATTAAGGAGAAAATGTTATCCTATTTATTCGAAGGAAACTTAATTAATCAAAGTTTTGAAATCGACAAGATGATCATAGAGGCGGCAGTATCAAAAGCAGAAACTGAAAACCCAATTAAAGAGATTCAAGAGGTAACGGAAAATAGTGCCAACTCAATGCAAACAAAAAGCACTAGTGTGCTGCCTTTGGAACAAATAAGAGTATTGATCGGGAAAGCTGAAAACAGCGAGCGAGAGATCTATTGGGAGTATGGACATGGTGATCTTGCAAACAGACACTTATTAATTTCCGGAAAATCAGGACAGGGAAAAACTTATCTGATTCAATGTTTACTGTTGGAGTTGTCTAAAAAAGGAATTTCAAGCATAATTATCGATTATACAGAAGGATTCTTACCGAATCAGCTTGAACCCGAGTTTATTCAATATCTAGGCTCTAAGCTTACCCAAAGGATTGTATTTAATGAAAAATTCTCAATGAATCCATTTCGGAGAAATGTACGAGAAATCGGAGGGATCACCCTTCCAGAGGATAATACGGATATTGCTGAACGAGTCAAAAGTATCTTTGCATCTGTTTACAAGTCTCTAGGAATTCAACAGCTGAACGCCATTTATGATGCAATTCAGCATGGCTTAGATCGTCATGGTGAGCGATTCTCTTTGCCGCTATTGAAAGATACACTTGAATTGGATGGGTCAAGCTATGCTAAAACAGCTTTATCCCAAATTCGGCCTTTAATTGACCGTAATCCATTCGTTGAGATTCATCCAATAAATTGGAGTGATGTGCTAGAAGGCGATGGAAATGTGTATATTATACAATTAACGGGATATCCAAGAGATGTGCAGTTGGTTCTAACGGAGTTTATTCTTTGGGATTTATGGAATTATTCAGTACGAAATGGAAATAAAACTAAACCGATTCCACTAATATTAGATGAGGCCCAAAATTTGGATCATAGTGAGAATGCTCCTTCTACAAAAATTCTTACCGAGGGACGTAAGTTCGGTTGGTCTGGTTGGTTCGCAACGCAGTTCTTAAAAGCACAGCTTGGAAATGATGAATTGGCACGAATGCAGAACTCATCCCAAAAATTATATTTTGCACAGCCTGAGCAGGAATCCTCGTACGTTGCAGGTAATTTAGCAAATGAACAATTGGATAAAAAGAAAATGGAGCAAAAAATATCTAATCTAAAAAAAGGACAGTGCATCTTCAATGGTCCATTGCTCAAAGAAGATTCTTCACTTTCCTCAACCATTGTAAATGTGGTTAACATTACCTCAATTAAAGACCGATTATAAAGAAGGAAGAGCCGCCCCTATTGTTGGAGGCGCTCTTCCTTCTTTATTGCAGCATTTTAATTCTAAAGTCTTCTAATGAATTTTGGGCAATCATTAAAGTTTGAAATTTTCGAAGTCCCGCTTCGATATAAGTAAGCATGTAATCACTTATTTGCTCATCATCTAGCGGTTTAAGCTGCTCTTGAATAATAAGATGTTTGAAGAGCAGATATTCTTTATCTTTAATTAATCCTTCGGGGATTGTCCATTTTGGTTTGTCATCTTTTTCTGTTTCCAGATTGTAAATACCTGCAGTGATTCCTTTAGCCAGGGCGAGCTTGAGAGCAAGTGAACGCTCCACTTCAGCAAAAATACATAGTGTATCGAGTATTTCTTTTCCTGTTCCGGACAAGTTTTTTTTTCGATTTGACATTAGAAAATCACACCTTTATAAAGTCAAAATAGCCGTCTCGAATGACGGTATATTTCTTATTTTGATCATAGTCCAGCAGGTATTGACGATAGGAATGCTGTTTCATTAAAGAAATGTATTCTTGCGTGACTTCCGTATCTGTAGAGAGAATGATAACCTGTTCACTAAGATTTTTATAATAATGATGGATCAGATGATTTCGATGTTGACTATCCAGGCGGCCTAAGGGGGTATCTATAACCATTGGTAATGAAAGATCAGAAGCTTTGGTTAGAGCCCAGATCAGTGATGAAGCAATCATTTGCATCTCACCGGCTGAGCGGTCATGGATACTGATTTCCTGATGCCGATCGTTGTATAAACGAATGACGTAAGTATGGATATCAAATTCAATTTGTCCGAATTCATCCTGCTTTCTGAACAGTGTTAGAAGCATTTTAGCGAATTCTTCTTTGATAAACTCAGCTTTAAGCTGTGTCATTTCCTGCACATACTGCTTTATGATACTTTCGAGTTTATTGATAACGTTTAATCGTTGAGTAAACTGCTCACTATTGATGATACTTCCGGACATACGAGTAATCTGATTTTGTTGTTTTGACTTTTCTTCTTTGAGATTTTGCAGCTTGGAATTTATACTACGAAATTTGGCATCCATTACACCTATTTTTTTTGTAAGCATATCAATTTTATTGTTTTCATTCTGAAGATCCACTGACTCAGGCGCGTTTCGTAACTCAGTCTCGATAGCGCTTAATGAGAGTTGATGATCTTCAAGCTGATTAATGAGTTGAACCACACTGGACTTACTTGATTTTGTTATTGATGTCAAATAATTAAAATCACTGGTGGTTAAATCATGATGTTCAGAAGTTGTTTGAATGGAATCTTGGAACTTGTTCTCTTTCTTCCATAACAGTTCGCCAGCCTCTCGTAACTGTAGCAATTGTTCATCAGAGAGTGGTGGTGTTATAGGCTGCTGAACAAGCTGATTAAAGAAAGCATAATAAGGAGTCATTTTCGCTTCTTGAAGGAGTTTTCGCTGGCGTTGATCATATTCTTGTTTTAATCTGGTTTGTAGCGAATTGATCTTTTCGCTTAAAATAATCTCGATCGCTTTTTCCTGGATTAAAGAATGAAGTGAGCGTAAGGTGGAATTCAATTTTTCGGAAATCTGGCCTTGCTTTTTAATTATAGTTTCACGAGAGCGCGAATTAAGAAGCAATTTATTATTTCTCTCCATATTAATTTCTTGCAGCAGGTGATTCAACTGTGTGCGATCTTGCAAATTGGATTCTCTTTTTTGTTCCAGAACGCTTATTTCGGCTTCGATATCCTCTAACTTATTTATATAGTTCGATACTGCAGACTGATTTTCAGCTTTGGAAATCTCTGCAACTACGGATGTTTTTAATTTATCTAAATCTTTGATAAGTTGCTTGTAGGCTTCAATTCCACTGATTTTATGTATGGCTTCTTTCATTTCTTGACTGTTCTGACGAAGAATAATATCTTTTATTTCCTCACCATCAAATATGAAAAAAGGAGCTGAATGGTAAGGAATCATTCTATCTATATAGCGGTAATAGGCATTTATATTTTCTACATTTGCCTTTTTTCCGCCCATCATTCCAGGTTTTTTGACGGTGATCTCACGATTTTCATGAACGAGTACCTTGTTATGATTGAAAGTCCACTTAACAATGAGTTCCCATTCTTCTGTTGCATCCAACTCAAGGGTTAGACGTATAGAGCATTCTCGTCCCCCTTCTTCAAAAAAAGTATTATTGAGTACATTGGAGAATTGTCTTTTGTGTTCTGTAGGCGACATTCCTCGTTCACCGAATAGAGCATAATGAATGGCTTTAAGAATTGTTGTCTTACCGGCACCATTAAGGCCACCGACTAGAATAATATTTTGTTGTCCTTTTTCCCTAACATCTTTGGGGATATCAAAGTTGAGCTCTTGTTGGCCGTAATAGGTTTTGTAGTTTTGCAAATGCAGTTTTTTTAAGATCATCGTCTACTCACCTTTGATATCCTTGGAATAAAAATCAATTAATCCAGTATAGTCTTTAAGTCTTACCGCATCAGTTGTATTTTCGTAAGAAAACTTGTTTGCGGATTTAAGCAGTTCATTAACCATTTTCATGGGAAGGTTATGTTCCCTACATAGTTTAGAGAGCAGTTGTAGTTCTTTATCTTTCATTTTTTTCATATTTTCACCTGCATAGTTTAAGTATGATCTCCACTTAAGAGTCCAATGAACTGGTCAATTTCTTCGAGAGTATTGAATTTTGAAAAGGAGATTCTCAGTGATGAACGAATTTCATCCAAGCTACAACCGATGCTTTGCAGGACGTGAGAAGGTTTACTACTGCTGCAAGCAGATCCGCTCGAAATAGCAATATCTTCAGCTATCTTTTTAATTAAAAGTTCATTATGAACTCCCTTGAATCTAATATTTAGTATACCAGGTAATTTTCCGGAAAGTGGAGAATTAAATTGAAGAATATCGTCGAATTTATCCTTAATTTTATTAGAAAAATATTCATCCAGTGTTTCTAAGTGACGAATATTCATCTCCATATCCCTTTTGGCGATTTCAGCTGCTTTTCCGAATCCTACGATAGCGGGGACATTCAAGGTTCCACTGCGATATCCGAATTCTTGTCCCCCACCATGAATCAAAGGTGTAATATGGGTCCGAATTCCCAGTGAATTTTTCTTGATCACAGCAGCTCCTATACCTTTTGGACCGTAAATTTTATGAGAAGAAAGGGATAAGAAATCAATGGGCATACTAGAGAGATTAATAGGAAGCTTCCCCGTAACTTGAGTAGCATCTGTATGGAAAGCTACAGAGTAATTGTTGCAAAGAGTAGAAATGGCATGAATATTATTTATAGAGCCTAACTCATTATTACCCCATATCAAACTGATTAATAGTAAATTATTTTTATGAGAATGCAGTAATTCTTCAAGATCATTAAGATTTACTTTACCAAATGAATCAACCTCAACTTTTATAACGATAAGCCCTTTGGATTGCAGGTAGTCAGCTGTTTCTAGTATAGAGGAATGTTCTGCTTTACTAGTAATAATCTGCTTTCCGGAACCCCAATACTCGTCAGAGAGGCCTTTTAGAATCATGTTGTTACTCTCCGTAGAGCCACTTGTAAATATAACTTCTTCCGGCTCACAGCCTAACAGCTCAGCAATACGGCTTCGCGCTTCATTAACAGCAATCTTTGCTTTTTCAGCTATGGAGTAATATTTGCTTGAGGGATTTCCAAACTGAAGATGAAGAAAGGGAAGCATAGCTTCCCTTACCGCTGGGTCTATAGGAGTTGTAGCAGCATTATCAAAATAGATCACGATAAACTCCCCCTAGTTTTTTCTACGAGATTAAAGATCAGTTTCTGATAATTTCCCGCATATTGATATTCATTCTCCAGCAGCTTCGAACCCCGTTCGAGATGAGCATAAAATAGATCGGGAAAGTATTCTTCATCCGTTATTTCTCGCCCTTCATACTGGGTTATAAGTGCTTTAAATATATAATCGTATGCACCGGTAAGGGTGTTGCGATTGAACTCTAAGCCGCCTTGATCTTTGACACCTGTAAAGGTTAGCATATTAGACTCACGGAGAGATAAGGATACTGATATTCGGGATAAAATATTCGGTGTCAATCCCGTACTGTTTTGCAAAAGTTTCAACCGGTCAGCTGTTGCTTTGGAAGTTCGTAAACGAAACTGCATAGTTATGGATACCTTCTTTAACGTTGAAATTGAAAGTAGTGGTTATGTACATGAACATTGGAATCTTCCGTGTTAAAGTCCAGCACATATTCTTTGGAAACAGCGCGATTAATTAATTTATAATGTTCTTCATCCACTTCAGAGTCTGTTGAAAGGATAATAACTTGATCTCCGCACCTTGGGATGAAATTCTCTATGATACTTTTTTTATGAGTCTGATCCAAGCGTCCCAACAAAGTGTCAAAGATAAAAGGTAATCTGCGGTTGGAGCTTTTGGCCATTGCCCAAATGGTAGAGAGTAAAAGTATTTGTGTTTCTCCGGCTGAAAGATTGCCTTTTAAAATTTCTTCATTTAATGAATTGTAAAGTCTCAATTGAAATGTTTCCGGATGGATCCATAGCCGTACGACAAAAAGTTCTTTGCGGAACAAAAGACGGAGCATTTTGGCAGCTTCGATTTCAACTTCTTGGAGTTTTTTAGTAAGCTGAATTCTTCGGAAATGTCTACTGACCTCGGCTAATCGAGTTGAGACAGCAAATATGTTTTCGGATTTTTTATTTTTCATCTGTTTTTCTTTAGCAACGCTCAGCAACCGGCGTAGTTCGAGAAGTTCTTCCTCTAAATCGGCAAGTATAGTTTGTTTTTGAATTTTATTATGTTCAAGAGAGGCAATACCTGACTGTGTATCGGTAATGTTTCTAAGTAATTCATGCAACTCGCTAGTATTGTCATTTTCAGTGAGTTTTTTTCGTAAGTTCTGGCTTTGTTTAATAAGATCCGTATTCTTTTTGAAATTGTCCACGAGAGAAGTGGGATTGAATTCCTTAATTTGATTACAGATCGATTGTATTTCAGCTTTTTGTTCAAAAGAAGCGCGATGAACCGGCTTAGGCAACTTTTGGGAAAGAAACTTAACAATTTCTTCTCGGAGCTGCTGGGCGGTTTGCGGACTAGTTATGGCAATATTACCTTTTTGCTGCATTTGATTCAAAATATATTGAAATCCATCTGCCTGGAATAAGGTATCAATATTGTTAATGAGTTCGTGTTTGATTTCATCCTGCATTTGCTTTTGAATATTGGCAAGCTGACCCTTCACAAGAGCAAATGGAAGCAGTGAAGAAATGTCTTCTCTTGTCGCATCCATTAGATTTTTGCGATTTTGTTCGATTTCATTATTTTTTCGAAGCAGAGTTTCTCTTTGTTCTTTCATTAACCCGCCATGTATTTCATAATTTCGGAGTAGCTCGTTAACAAATGCAGTTTTTTCCTCCAACTGCTTTTCCAGCTCTTCCAGCTCGTTCGCCATATTTTCTTTTTGTATCTGTAAGGTGTCATGATGGGAGTTAAGTTCAATTAACTCCTGTTGGTCTTCAGATAGGCTATTCTGAATGTTCTCCTGTTTTAGATACGTATGAAGATCAGATTCGAGATTCTCAAACAAATCCAAATTAAACATGACCTTGGCTGTTTCCCGCAAATAGTCTGATAAGATTTCATCGGAAATAATATGCGATATTTTTTCTCCGTCAAACAAACATAGATCCATCAGCTGAGGCGGAGTATTTTCACGCAGTTTATTGTGGAATAATTCCCGATCTATTTGGGAGAGTTCCACACGATTCCGAAGTACTGTGAAGTCTTCTTTCAGATTGTTCTTATTCAAGGACCAGCTTCTGCGGATCGTATACAGATTTTTTTTAAAATCCTCCACAATCTCAACATCCAGTATGATTTGGTAACGATTTTCGCGGTTCTTTTTTGCTATATTATTTAATTTGGCTTGTACTTTGTCGTAATAAGGTAAGGATTCGGATTTATAACCATAAGCAAGCGCGCCGAATAGGGCAAGTTTGACACTCTCTAAAATAGTGGTTTTTCCAGATCCGTTTTTCCCTCCAAAAAGGACGACATTTCGTTGACCACGTTCTGTTCTTAAATCAAAATCGTAACTGCCATGAAAGGCACCTATGTTAGTAATTCTGAGACGTATAAATTTCATAGTTTATAACCTTCAACTTGTCCGAAATGTAATTTGTCTTGACTTAGAACGCGATTGAAGTCTTGCAGAAGACCTCTTCGAACTTTGAATCCCAAGTGATTTTTTTCAATTCCAATCAGTTTCTTCATCAGTTCCATATCAACGTTATACTGATTGCAAAGCAATTCCAAATCAGTAATTTGTTCTGGTTCAAAGAGGGGACGGTCATTAAATTCCCAATCCAAGTCTTCTCCAAATACTTCTTGAT
Source organism: Paenibacillus oryziterrae (assembly GCF_042610485.1). NCBI lineage: Bacteria > Bacillati > Bacillota > Bacilli > Caryophanales > Paenibacillaceae > Paenibacillus > Paenibacillus oryziterrae. Next base: position 29,816 of record NZ_JBGJZO010000017.1, read on the forward strand.
AAATGGTAGGGAGAGAATCATCCCAGTCTCCGTCCTCTAGCCAGTACTTGCGGATAATACGCAATTCGTCATCCTGGATAAGTTTGTAGTCCGGGTCGTACGGATTAGCTACGACCTTTTGTGTTTCAAGGAGCTCTCTTAATATCATTTGGCGAGCTTTTAGAGTGAACGGTCCTAGACCTAGCTCCTTGTCCTCACCTTCTCCCACAAAATAAATGGAACCGTTCATACGATGTTTTTCCCGATAGTCACGATTTTCACGGATATCCGACAGCCAGTTACGAAATTTTAGAAGCGGGGTAAGCCAGGTCTCGCCACTTTCAATAAAGCCTACAAGGGCCTTATCTTCTTTAACCACTGTGCATACCCAGCAGCCAAAACGGCTATTACCACAGGAACCAGCACTTTCCTTGATCTCTTTATCTACAATTAATGGACATTCACCGCTGCTAGAGTTTTGGTATAAAGCATGAAGTTCATTATTATCTGCCCCCCAAGGAGTTGTACCATTATTGCTCAAAAGAAAAGTCCAAACGTCATCTAAAGTAAAGTCCCTAATCGGTGCATAGACATATGCATTAGCCAAAGAAGAATGCCTCATAAGAGTTTTTCCATCGATGGTGTGAGATTCCATAACTTGAGCACGGCTTGAACTTTCTGAATCTCTTACTCCAAGTACCATGATGACTTCGCCGAACTGAGATACTTTATCGAGAATAAACTTATTTGCCGGATCAATTTTCATACGATCTGTACACCAGCGAAACTTCTGACGAGGGGAGGGGTAACCTTTGCCGATCAGAGAGGACCAAAAAGTCTTCTCTGCCGTGGGTTTCACTTTGTGAGTTTCAATGGGTATCCCTGTTTCTAGGGCTAAATTTTGAATTTGGAGTAGAGTTCTGTTAATGGAAGAGATAATCAAAGGTGTTTCAACGAGCGTATCCGAAGAAATCACAAATACTTTTTTATGGCGCTGTTCAGGTTGAAGGCGGCTTAAAGCTTCAAAAACAAGTTGAACGACAACAGAGGAATCCTTGCCACCACTGTAACCAACAACCCAAGGCCGGTCATCGGCTAGGTATACGTCCTGGATGTCTTTGATTTTCTTATCTATACGATTAGACTGATCTAAGAGTCCAAATAACATAAGGTATCATCCTATCTTTATTTTTTCTTCTAGCAAGGTCTCTTGTTCGGTTAAAGAAAGTCCTATACTAAATTTAATTTGGTTTGCGGTCAGTTGAATCGTCTCGTTATTCTTATTGATTCTGCCTGTAGTCCCGAAGGCTCGTCCTAACCAGACCTTGTTGCTTCGATGCCAGTCTACTGCTGACAGTTTGGTCAAAAACTCACGCCAGTCAGTAGGATGGAACGTAAATAAATAATTACCTACAATACCGATTGCTTCAAGAAATACTCCATGAGTATTTATGTAATTGGATCTAAGATCGGACGGCGAAAGCAGCTTTTTCATTACGAGTTGCCACTCCGTCATAGAGTGGCAGAGTTCTTTCCAAAATTCTTCTAGGAAGATTTGTTCGGGTTCTGAGATGAATTCTCCTCGCTTTTTGTTTAATATCCTGCTGTTGGTCTGGAATAGATTGCTTAAAGCAAACAGTTTGGGAGAATGCTTGGCGAGAGATTGTTTTTCTCGGTCAGTATAACGTTCTAGTAAGGGGATTTGAGATATTAATGTTTTGGTGATGTTGGCCAACTGATCCCGATGCTCATAAAGGATTCCTAGAGAAGATGTTGTATTAACTGCATGGCGATTTAGATCAGCGAATAATTGTTGGCTCTTGAGTAACCCTGTATCTTGGAAAAAGACGACGGAGATAGTCTCCGTTCCAAGTTCAGGAGCAATCTTTAGTGCTTCTTCAATAGCTGCTCTTCGATGCTGACCGTCATTAATGAGAAAACGGGCATCAAGAGAGATGGATAACCTCCCTATATCCTTAACTTGGAGGTCATCGGAGAATGGGACAAATTCCATTTCGCCGTCAACGGATGAAGTCAGTGAAGAGAAGGCATAATCCTTAGGATTATTTAAAATGTAATTGCAAATTTCCGGAATCCTAGCTTTGTTAAGAGAACGCTGAGCACGATGCTCAGGCGGAATTTCTTCTTCATCAAACAAAAAAATTCTTGGGATTAACTTTAGAGGACACATGGCAACAAAATATTCATTACCTGCTTGTACACCTCTAATAGCTGGGAAGTTATAACTAAATGTTTGTTCCATAGAAACCTCCGATTACGTACGTAATTTGTGTTTATTATAAAAGATATGTAATAATTCTACAAGTACTAGATTGTAAGTAGATAGAGTTTTTTACTTGTTTCAGCATATACTTCTGGATCTTAAATTATTATTGTTTATTAATTTATACCAACCATACTTGGCGCATTTCTGTATTAAAGAAATCAATTTTTATGAGGACTTGGAACAGGGAAGCCCGAGTTCTCTAAATAAAGGGATTTAGTTCCTTATGTTGAAATAAATGAAGAATGAAAATCATAAATTTTACCTAAGAGAAAAAGGAGGGTGATATATATGAATCATATACAAGCACAAGGTACGTTCATTCGAAGTGGTGCTTTAGTCTTTCGTACAAAAGCTGAACTTCGTTTCCGAGAAGGAAATGGACAGCGGCTGCTACTGATTGGCCTTAACCCGGGTTCTTGTCAGCTACTCCATAAACATGAGTGGGCTTCTTTTCTTGAGCAAGAAATGCGAAGCGTAACGGGAGATATTGCTCTTGACCCAACCATGAAACAGATTGTGAATATAATAGAAGAAGCTGTTCCCGCTTTCAGCGGAAATTTACATATACTAAACCTGTTCAATCTACGCAATGGAAATATAGATAATGCACTGCAGGAATACAGTAAGCTGAAGCTTGATCCTCATATTTTACCATTGTTAGAAACGGACTTTAAACGGGATATCATATTTAGCCAGTATAGCTGTGTATGGTTGGGTTGGTCTCAGCACAGTCATAGTGAGCTTAATCTCCGGAAAAAATCAGTGAGGCAGTATCTAGCTTTGGCAGGTACTCCTGTATTAGCACGTTTCCGAAATGATAACTCAAAAGATCATCATGTGTGGCATTTCAAGCCCCAAATGAAAAATCAGTCTGATGAATACCGGAATTACATCGTTCCGTTATTGTCTAACCATCTCATGGCCCATTAAATTTATGTTAACCACCTTCCATAGACTTGAGGTCCTATCCATGAAACAAGGCATTTACGAGCAAATTATCAACAACATCACCCGTCAACAACTGGAATCTCTGGATCCCGGCGTTTACGATATCGGTAAAGAGCCGCTTGATGCAGAAGAGGCTAGGAAACTACTGACCTCATACTTAGCAACTGTGACTCGCAGGGCCTTAAAGGTAGTAAGGGAAGCCAGTGATGATAAGGAAGCTGTAGTGGCTCAAATACGGATATGTAATGACATCATAGCGACTTTACGGGATGCAATGGGTCCAGAAGAATATAAAGAATTGCAACTGGATGAACAGGGAGAAGTACTGACTCATATTTTCTCTAAAATCAATCATATTCGTGCATTCAAGAATGAGAAAGTGGCTCGTCCAGCTACTCCTTTGTCTCAGAGTTCTTTGTTCACAGGGGCGCATTCTGAACCAAGTATGCTGCATGAACTGAAACAAGAGATCCTAACGTCTGATCGAATTGATTTCTTGGTTTCTTTCATTAAATGGAGTGGCTTGCGATTTCTGATGGATTCACTGGAGCAATTCACTTCAAATGGTGGTCAGCTAAGAGTCATTACCACGACCTATATGGAAGCAACGGACTATAAGGCGGTCATGGAGCTCGGTAAATTGCCCAACACAGAAATCAAAGTTTCCTATGACACAGAGCGAACCCGGCTTCACGCTAAAGCATATGTGTTTAAGCGTGATACTGGATTTACTACTGCATATATTGGCTCATCTAATCTCTCTAATCCAGCATTAACTAGTGGACTGGAATGGAATCTGAAGGTAACAGAGAAAGACTCCTTTGATGTACTTCAAAAAGTGGAAGCTACATTTGAAAGCTATTGGAACGCTCAGGAGTTTAAAAGCTTTTTGCTATCCGATCCCGAACATGAGATGCTCCTCCAGCAAGCCCTTCGAAAAAGTAAACTCAACAATACGGAAGCATTGTATTTTCCTTTTGAGATCACACCCTATGACTATCAGAAAGAAATTCTTGAAAAGCTGGAAGCGCAGCGAACTCTTTTTGGACGAACTAAAAATTTGGTCGTAGCTGCTACAGGCGTTGGCAAAACTGTGATTTCTGCATTTGATTATAAGCAGTTTGCCCAGAAGCATCAGAGAGCGAGATTACTGTTCGTTGCTCACCGGGAAGAAATTTTAAAGCAGAGTAGAGATACTTTTCGCTTTATTGTAAAAGATCTGAATTTTGGGGAGCTACATGTCGGTAGTCATCAAGCTCAGTCCGTTGATCATCTGTTTATCAGTATTCAGAGTTTAAATTCCATGGGCTTAACGGAAATGACGACTCCAGATTTTTATGATTATATTGTTGTGGACGAATTTCATCATGCAGCTGCACCGTCTTATCAAAAATTGCTTACTTACTATACTCCGCAAATACTTATGGGTCTTACAGCGACTCCGGAGCGCATGGATGGGAAGAATGTACTTCAATATTTTGATGATCGAGTCGCAGCGGAAATTCGGCTGACGGATGCTATTGATCGCAAGTTGCTTAGCCCGTTTCACTATTTTGGAGTAACAGACTCCGTTGACCTTACGAAGGTGAAATGGTCCAGACGAGGATATGATCTCTTTGAACTAGAGAATCTCTACACCCACGATAAAATAAGGGCTATGCAGGTTCTAAATAGCATGAGAAAGTATGTTACGGATATGGATCAAGTTAAGGGTCTGGGATTCTGCGTTGGAGTGGAACATGCGCTTTATATGGCCAATATCTTCATTGAAGCAGGGATACCGTCGCTTGCCCTTCATGGTAATTCTAGTGATGCGGAACGCCTTACTGCTAAGCAGCGTCTCGAACAAGGTGAGATTCAGATAATCTTTGTTGTTGATTTGTATAACGAAGGGATTGATATTCCAGCGGTGAACACGATTCTTTTCCTTCGTCCTACAGAGAGTTTAACGGTATTTCTACAACAGTTGGGGCGTGGACTACGTCTGTACGAGGGGAAAGAGTGCCTAACGGTTCTTGATTTCATTGGACAAGCCCATCAGGAGTATAACTTCCAGGATAAGTTTCGTGCGCTGATCGGTAAAACCAAACACTCGGTGCAGCACTATGTGGATAACGGGTTTGCTAATTTGCCGCGGGGTAGCTTCATTCAGCTTGAGAAGCAGGCTAGGGACTATATTCTTCGTAACTTAAAACAGCTAACCACGAATCGACGAAGTCTGGTGCGCAAAATCAAATATTTTGAAGCCGATACCGGTTTGAAGCTTACTCTGGAGAATTTCGTTAAGTATCACGGGATGAGCCTCTATGAGTTTTATGGAGGTAGAACAGGAAACCGCTCGTTGCAGGGGCTTAAAGTAGAAGCAGAAGTGATTGAGCCGTATACTTGGGATAATGCTGACTATTTAACCAAACGTATTCCGGCATTGCTAAGTATAAACTCACAGAGACTACTAAAGTTTCTACTTAGCTATTTGGAGGAAGAGGTAAGTCCTCAAACAGAAGAAGAGCAGCTAATGCTGAATGTACTTTACTATACCTTTTATCGTTCTGAGCCTCAAAATAATCGGTTCTTGAATGTCCAGCATGCTCTTGAGTCTACCTTTACGTGCGAGGCCTTCCGGGAGGAAGTAATTGAAATCTTCAAATATAACCTGAATAATATCGACTTTGTGGATAAAAGGAACGAATTCCCTTATGTCTGTCCTTTAGATATTCACTGCAAATACTCTATGGATCAAGTGCTTGCGGCATTTGAATATTGGAATGAAGAGAAGGCTCCGAGTTTCCGGGAAGGTGTAAAGTATTTTGAGGAGAAAAAGACAGATATCTTTTTCATTACGCTGAACAAGTCGGATAAGGACTTCTCGCCTTCGACTCTTTATGAAGACTATGCCATCAATGAACGATTGTTTCACTGGCAGACCCAGAGCCGAACCTCGGAAGAGTCCAAAACTGCTCAGCGGTACATCCACCATAAAAAGATGGGTAATCGAATTGCTTTGTTTGTTCGTGAATACAAAGAAGAGAATAACTATACCTCTCCTTTTATTTTCCTAGGTGAAGCGGAGTACGTTAAGCATGAAGGGAATAAGCCTATCAGTTTTGTGTGGAGACTAAAGGATGAAATGCCTCCGGCATTGGTGCCAGTAGCGAATAAAGTAATAGGTTAATAACTTTGCTGAATATAAAAAGGGAATTTATTGTATCAATTAACTCAGAATCGAGCTGACCCCTATGAAACCAATCAGCCTTATTAAATTCGGCGGCATTACCTTGATCCTTTCGGCCATTCTCTTTTTGACCCAGTCTCTATTTCTTCTGCCGATGCCAATTCCTCCGCTGGCGGATGCGGATCTAATGACGTGGCTCACGAAATGGAAGACCAATATCGCGATGGCGGACGAGCTGCTGTTCTTTGCCACGGTATTGTTGATCCCTTCGATCGTTGCTTTGTACCGGATATTGGTGAAGGTAGATCGGATTAAAGCTATATTCGGCTGCGGTCTGTTGGCAGTGGTCATACCCGTTAATATAGTCCTGGACATTATCCTGGGGCGGCTAGTCTATCCGGTGTTTGATATCGAACTTTCCTCTGATATCTACAAGCTGGTAATTAGTTTATATTATGGTGGGATGCACATGGTAGCGATCATCTTCACTGCAGCTACCCTTATCTTGTGTTTTGCCATAAGAAGAAGTGGGCTTGGCAAGCCTGTAGCCTATCTTGGTTTTGTGGTTGGAATACTGGACTTGGTCGGCGCGTTTCCTTGGTTGATTAGTGCTACTATGGTATTTGTCTGTCAGTTGTTCTTCTGCGCATGGTTTGTCCTTCTCGGGATAAGGATGCTAAAAACGGAAAAAGCAGCATAAGTGAGGTTGCAGTACCTATTCCGAAATCTCATAGCTTAAAGTAAAGAAGGTTCGCTTTCTCGCGCTTTTTCTATTTTTTTTGCAGGAAAAAAGTTCCAAATGTCGAAATATTCAGAATCGAAGAAGCGACATGGGGGATGGAGTATGGCAAGAAGAAAGAGCAAAGCAAAACAGGAGCAAGAGTTTTTTGAAGGACTTGCGGGTATCGCAGCAGTTTCTTTTGGACTTGTTGGTTTTCTGATTTCCAAGTCATTGTATGGTGGAATAGTCGGTGTTATCCTGGGGGTGGCAATTGTAATCTCCATCATGGGGTATATTGGGAACAAAAGAGCAGAACGCTTGAAGAAGTCCGGAATTGCTGACATTGACAAGATGGATGGTGTCCAATTCGAGAAATACCTGGGCCATTTACTCCGAGCTCAAGGTTACAAGGCTGAAGTAACTAAGGCCGCTGGCGATTTCGGTGCCGATCTGCTTATTCAGAAAGATGGCAAAAAAATCGTCGTTCAGGCCAAACGATACAGTAAGAACGTTGGGATCAAAGCAGTTCAGGAGGCACAGGCATCAATCGCTCATTATGGAGCTGCTGAAGCCTGGGTCATATCAAATAGTGATTACACAACAGCTGCTTATGATCTGGCTAACTCCAACAGAGTGAAGTTAATAAACCGTGAGGCGTTAATCGAAATGATTCTAGCTATGAACCAGGGATCTGTGCCTACTCCGAAAGCTGTTATTATGGAATCCCCGGCTGATGAAGTGATTTGTCCCAAATGTGGAAGCAAGCTTGTACTTCGTTCTGGGCCAAAAGGTCAGTTCTATGGCTGTAGCAGATTTCCGAAATGTCGGCATATCAGATCGATAACCGCAGTATGAAGTCAAGGTAAGTAGAGGGTCACAATAAGGACTGTACTTTTTATTTAGTATCGGAATGTATTGCATGTGTTTTCTCTCCCAAATAATCAAAGAAAACGCTGTGGAGATTATCGAGTAACCGATAGAGATCATATGCAAAGGAGTTAATGTAAAATGAGATATAACTTCCGGCGTCCGCTGATGGTTATTATTGTGGCGCTGCTGGTGAGAATGTTGGTAGGTAATGTTTCTGTCCTGCTCGGGATGAAGCCGGAATCGGCATCGAGCTTGGGTATGGCCGCAGCCGTTCTATCCGCATTGTACCTGTTCACGCGCTTCAAGAAGCAGAACCGTAAATAAGCTTTTGGACTCCATAGAAGAGTGACTCGGATACCTGTGACAATTGGTCACGGGTATTTTACTTTTTAACCCTCTAACCCAATCCCGTCCCTATCGTTTATACTAATAAGACAACACTTCTAAGGAGCTGCGGAATCGATTATGAATAAAAAAGAAGTCGCGCACATTCGCAAACATTTTAAGCTGGACCATGATATGCTCAAGCTTTTTGAGATTCTTAATGTATATGTTATGAAGGAAAGCAGTGAAATTTATCATTACGAGTGCCAACCGTTCGAGCTGGTGGATCGGGAGAAACAGGAGCTGTATATCGGCAATTTCAAAAAATTGCTGACCGGCGAATTGGGCCAGAAGCTGTTCGAGTTACGGTTTCAAGACGAAGCGGAGGAGCCTACGAAGGTGCTGCTTCATCAAGGGCTCGTGACGGGAGACCCGGAACAGTGGCAGGACCTGATGCTCCTATTGGTGGACCGGATGCTCAAGGATACCAAGCTTGAACGGGATACAGTGGTAACCTTCGTTCGCGGGCAATACTTCCGGCCGACTAAGAGCCGAAACGATGAAGCTGAGGAGAGCGAGAAGAATGAGATGTTCGCACATCCGTTCATTTTGTGCAGCGTGAACACTACGGAGCCGCAGCGGAAATCGTTGTTATTCGATTATGTCGAGCGGGAATTCAAGTACAACATCATCGTTGACCCCATCATCAAATTGAGTACACCGGAGCAGGGATTCTTCTACCCTAGCGTGACGGACAACACCTCCGATGTGAACCGGGTTCTATATTGCGCGGGCAAGGCGAATGAACCGAATCTGCGTTTCATCGATGAAGTCCTGAATGCCGAGAAGACGGTAACGGCGCTGGAAGAGCGGGTTATATTCGAAGAGATCGTGAAAGAAGTGGCGGGGGATCAACTGGATACGGCAACGTTAGCTCATGTCTATGAGGAGATCCACCAAGTCATTGAGTCCAACCAGGAGGAAGAAGCGCCTACGCTGGATTTTAAAGATGTGGAACGTGTGCTGACGGCAAGCGGCGTGGAGAATATATCCTCGGAAAAAATGGAGCGTGCCTTCGAGACCGTCGTCGATGACCGCAACTACGAACTCAAAGCCAGCAACGTGATACCGAAGTTCACCACCAAGTCGATCAAGATCGAAACGAAGGTCGCAACCATCTCCATCAGCCCGCAGGATTTAAGATATGTGAAGCAGGTGAATTTCCAGGGCAAACGCTGCATCATGATCGAGGTTGACGAGGATGTGGTCATTGAAGGTTTCACGCTTACTACGGAAACGCTGTAGCCGGAAACAGGATGCTGCTCACGGTCATAAGTCTGCTCACGGTCATAAGTCATGCCTAATCGAACACTGGGTTGCTCTCCGTCGCAAGTCATACTTTATTCGAACATAGCTGCTCTTTCGTCACCGGGTCATTTTGTGATTTAACATCCATTTAACATGCCTCATATGATCACATGATATAACAGTAACTAGTTATAACAATAATAACTATGTGTATTAAACTTAGACAATTGAGGAAAGGGAAAGAAGCAACGAAGGGGAATTTTGGAACTGTAGGAGCGTTAGCGTTCGCCTTTGTCTCCGGATTTCATCCGCTACAAGCGGTATGAATCAAGAAATCTGGAGACAACAGCGACCAGAAGTCCAAATATTCACCGTAGTTGCGAATGGACCTATACTCATAGCCCATTAAGTTCAATCACATTAAGTTCAATCTATATAACGATCAGAGGCGGGTGTGATATGAAGCTAACCAAAGAGGAGAAATCATGGATTCTGTATGACTGCGGCAATTCAGCGTATTCGATGGCTGTTACCACTGCCTTATTGCCGATTGTATTTGGCATGTTCACGAATGTGAGCAGCAGCATGGATTTGGGGTATTTCAATTCAATTGCGAGTATTCTGGTGGCTATCCTTAGTCCGATACTCGGGACGATCGCGGATTACAAGGATACGAAGAAACGTTTCTTCATATTTTTCGCGTTGCTTGGTGTGATGGCTACGGCTGCATTGGCATTTGTTGCACCTGAGAGCGGGCAGTGGCAGGTATTGATTGTGTTTTACATCCTGTCAGCCATAGGTTTTGCCGGTGCGAATATCTTCTATGACTCCTTTTTGGTCGATGTGACGAAGGATGAGCGGATGGATAAGGTATCCACCAGAGGGTTCGCGTTCGGGTATATCTCCAGCGTCATTCCGTTCGGAATCAGCTTACTGCTGATCTTTGTGATGGGAATGGACAAGGCCATCGGGTATCAGATAGGTTTCATTATTACGGCCCTTTGGTGGGGGCTGCTGACGGTACCGATGATCAGAGATGTGAAGCAGAGACACTATATTGAGCGGGAACCCAGACCGATTGCTAACAGCTTTCGCAGACTGGCGGTCACTTTTAAGAATATCAAACAGCACAAGATTGTGTTTGTGTTCCTGGGCGCATACTTTTTCTATATTGACGGAGTCGATACGATTATTAAAATGGTGGTACCATATGCCACTACAGTACTAGGTACGGATTCCTTAGATACTTTTACCCTGTTGGGGATATTGCTGCTCATCCAGATCATTGCGTTCCCGTGTGCGATCCTCTACGGTAATCTTGCCAAAAAATACTCCGCCCGCACGATGATTATCGTCGGTATATTCACCTATATCATCTCTTGTATTGCGGCTTTCTTTATTACCTCGGTCTGGCATATTTTCATTCTGGGTGCGATGATCGGTTCGGCCCAGGGCGGAATCCAGGCGCTCAGCCGGTCTTATTATGCGAAGATTATTCCGAAGGAGAATTCCAATGAATTCTTCGGTTTTTACAACATCTTTGGCAAGTTCGCGGCGATTATCGGTCCTGCGGTGATGTCGTTGACAACAACGGTAACAGGCAATGCCAAGTTCAGTATTTTGGCGATTATCCCGTTATTTATGATTGGATTGTTCGTATTTCTAACTTTACCTAAAGAGCAGACTGAAATTGTAGCCAAGGGGTAGGTAATCCTATGAAATCCATAACTGCACAAGCGGCAAAAGCTAAGCATCTGATCGTCATCTCTTACGATGCCTTCTCTGAAGACCATTGGGAAATGGCCAGCCGACTGCCGAACTTATCGAAACTCATGAAGAGCGGAGCCCACAGCAACAAGTTAAAAAGCGTGTATCCCACGCTCACTTATGTGGTTCACAGCACTATCGCCACGGGTGTATATCCGGATAAACATGGTATCCATCACAACAATCCGTTTCAGCCGTTTGTGAAGGAAGAGGAGCAGAACTGGTTCTGGTTCCGGGATGCGATAAAAGTGCCAACAATCTATGACGCGGCACGCGAGCACGGGATGAGCACTGCTGGTATTCTATGGCCGGTATCGGGCAAATCCTCCATTAAGTACAATATCCCTGAAATCAGAGCGATCAATAACGAGAACCAGGCTCTCAAGGTGCTCCGAAGCGGGAGCCCCCTATACTGTCTCCAGATGGAGATGAAATTTGGGCGGGTCAGACAAGGAATTGCTCAGCCGTATCTCGATGATTTTACTACAAAGTGTGCGGTAGACACGATCAAGCGCAAAAAACCTAATCTGCTCATGATGCATTTGATTGATCTGGATGATGCCAAGCATATGTATGGAACGGACTGCGATGAAGTGATGCAGGTCATCTTGCGGATGGATAGCAGGCTGGGTGATATTATGCAGGCCGTGGAGGACGCCGGGATCGCGGAGGAGACGGTTATTCTGGTGTTGGGCGACCATGGACAGTTTGATGTGAGATACAAAGTGCATTTGAACAATCTTTTGCAGGACAAAGGGTTGATCTTTGAAGAGAATGGCGAGATGAAGTGGAGAGCGTATTTTCAGTGCGGGGGCGGATCGGCCTACCTGCATGTTCAGCCGGGTGATGAAGAAGCGGAAGCAGCAGCATTGGCTGCGCTTGAAGATTATATGAAGGATGACTCCTCAGGTATCGAGAGTGTGTATGACAGGGATGAGTTAGACCGTCTTCATGTGGGCCGATCCACAAGGTTCATGCTTGAAGCCAAGAAAGGCTATAGTTTCGATGAAAGCATGGGAGAACCGACGATTGTAGATTTGAAAGAGCAAGGGGTCCGCTATGCAACGCATGGCTATTCTCCTGAAAAAAGCGATTATCGCTGCAATATCGTTGTCTCTGGAGCTAAGGTGAAGCAAGACTACGCCATCGGTGATCTCGAAATGGTAGACATCGCCCCTACAATGGCAAAGATATTAGGGATTGATTTCAATCCTTGTGACGGCAGAGCACTAGATGAAATATTCAATAGCTAATAGAGGTACGAAGAATACAAGGAATGGATGAATGGAGAACGGGGGAACCCGGAACCATCAGGCCATTCCTTTGTTTGTATCTGGACAAAGGTTCTTTCGTTAGGGTAGCCTTCCTATTCAGCGAATAATACTGGGTGAATTAACAAATAATTACTTGGACAGCTCATTGAAAGGAGGGAAGGGGTGAACTTTCATTTTATTTGGAAATCGGTTGTTATTGTGGTGGGCGGGGTGCTGATCCTGCGGTTCGCGGGAAGAAAATCCATTTCACAACTAACGGTTGCCCAGACTGTCATGATGGTCGCGGTAGGTTCATTAATCATTCAACCCGTGGGGGATCGTAACTTATGGATTACGTTGTTAATCACGCTGTTAATGGTCATCACTCTGATAGGGATTGAGTATGGTGTCCTGAAATCGAATGCGCTTGAGACGGTTATTAACGGTAAATCTTGTATGGTTGTTGAGAATGGGGCAATAGTCGAGAAGAATATGAGGAGATTACGGTTATCCGTAGATATGCTGGAAGTGCGACTCCGGCAACAGGGAGTCCCAACGATAAGTGATCTTCAGTGGGCTACCATAGAATCAAACGGACAACTGGGTTATCTCTTAAAGCCGGGCAAGCAGTATGCGACCAAAGAGGATATAGACAGACTGATTGCGGCGATGCAGCCGAGTATGCCCAATATTTCCATCCCCTCGGCAGAATCCCGGTCGGCAGGGGCTGATTCGCTGTTCACAGAAGTCCATAACAATAAACATCAGGTGGAACCTCCGAATCGACTGAAATGAGTACTGTCCTATGGAAGGTATAACGAAATATAAGCATGTCATGAAGCTACGGGGTGCGTGGATTATCTTAGGGAGGTTAGAGAAGGGAATGGATGGTTAATAATCGGGTGGCTTCACGAATGGTAATACCATTGGCATCATTGGAAAAAATAAAAAGTGATATGGACAGTTATAAAAAAATCCCCTCCGGCAGATCGTGGCAGAAGAACGTGATTTCATGTGTTCTTCTATCATTATCAGGCTGTGAGGGGATTTATTTTATGATTATCAATCGAATGATTTCTACGTATGAATTATAAATTCTTTGCCTTCTTTACGCTTTTTCGCATATTCGGCTGTTGCAGTGAAGAGCAGGTCAGAAGATGAATTCAGGGCTGTTTCAAAAGAGTCCTGCAGTACGCCGATGATGAACCCTACTCCAACGACCTGAATGGCTACATCATTGGAAATACCGAAGATGCTGCACGCCAGAGGAATCAGGAGGAGGGATCCGCCGGCAACACCGGAAGCACCGGCAGCCGCTACGGCCGACAGGATACTAAGAATCAGCGCCGTACCGAAATCCACATCAATACCAACCGTATGGACAGCAGCAAGAGTCAGAACGGAAATTGTAACCGCTGCCCCCGCCATATTAATCGTAGCGCCTAATGGAATGGAGACCGAATAGGTATCCTTGTCCAGCTTCATTTGCTCGCATAAGCTCATGTTGACTGGAATGTTAGCAGCTGAGCTCCGGGTGAAGAACGCGGTAATTCCGCTCTCCTTCAGGCAATGCAACACAAGCGGGTAAGGATTCCGGCGGATATTCACATATACGATGAGCGGGTTAACCACAAGCGCCATGAAGAGCATACATCCAATGAGAACGAGAAGCAGTTTGCCGTAATCGAGCAGGGATGAAAGCCCGTTAGCTGTAATGGAATCAAAGACTAATCCCATGATGCCCAGCGGAGCCAGATTAATTACCCATTTAACGATATGGGAGACGGCATCGGAGAAGTTGGAAAGCATGGTTTTGGTACTGTCATTCGCATTCTTTAGAGCTACGCCGAGAAGAATCGCCCAAGCCAGAATGCCGATATAGTTGGCCTTCATTAGTGCGTTAACCGGGTTGTCCACAATCTGGAACAGCAATGTTTTAAGTACTTCTACAATCCCGTCAGGCGGACTCAGGTCACTGGCTCCTGTAACAAGGGACAAGCTTACCGGGAAGATGAAACTTGCGATTACAGCAAGAAGTCCCGCCAGGAATGTACTTAACCCATATAGGGCGAGGATCGATTTCATATTTGTTTGATGGCCTTTTTTATGCTGCGAAATTGCTGTCATGACCAGGAGCAGGACCAATACAGGCGCAACCGCCTTTAATGCGGATACGAACAAGGAACCAAAGATAGTGAACCCTGTAGCATCAGGAATGGCCAAGGCCAGGATGATACCCGCTACAATCCCTACAAAAATTCTTTTTACCAGGCTGAATTGATTCCACTTGTGTACTAATGCTTTCATGACTTCCCTCCGGTATCATTTATGGAAATATAACTAAGCCTAGTCGCTTTACTATGTTGATGCATAGCTGCTTTACTATGTTAAGGCAATTATATTTAGGCTAGTGTACCATGAAACTGACCGGTTGTGTGAGGGTGGAAGAAACTGTGCGCTTTTATTCACTTGTTCTTTATTTGAAGTTTAAAGCGGCCGCAGGTACTGAATTGAAGTAATATAATTCTATACTATAATAGATCCAAAGCATGTTTAAGAAAGGAAGTGTTAGCACTGGATTTAGAAATGGTGATGCAGGAGCTTGAAGCTCTCGGCAAGGAGCGAACCAAGAAGATGTACGTGTCCAATGGCGCGCACGAGCCGCTTTTTGGTGTGGCTACAGGCGCTATGAAGCCCATTTTTAAGAGAACTAAAATCAATCAGCCTCTAGCTGAGCAGCTGTACGCTACAGGAAATTATGACGCCATGTACTTTGCAGGCATCATTGCAGACCCCAAAGCTATGACTGAAGACGATTTTGACCGCTGGATCGATGCGGCTTATTTCTATATGTTGTCTGATTTCGTGGTTGCAGTAACCTTGGCAGAAGCAGATATTGCACAGGAAGTTGCCGACAAATGGATCGCAAGCGGGGAAGAGCTGAGGAGGTCAGCGGGCTGGAGCTGTTACTGCTGGCTCTTGGGCAATCGCCCGGACCATGAGTTCTCCGAAAGTAAGATTGCCCATATGCTTGAACTGGCGGAACAAACGATTCACGATGCTCCCGAACGGGCCCAATATTCGATGAGTAATTTTATCTACACCGTAGGGGTCAACTATTTGCCGCTCCATGACAAAGCCGTTGAAACCGCAAAGGCAATAAGCCCATTAGAAGTTAAACGGGATAAGGACAAAAGCAGCTTCCTCGATCCTTCCGGAAATATTCAAAAGGCCGTAGATAAGGGGCGAATTGGTTTCAAACGAAAGCATGTACGATGCTAAGCCCCGGCATATGGAGTTATATATGGAACTGAAGAACCCTGCCGCAATGGGCAGGGTTCTTTGTTTTTATAGGAAAATATGTATGTAGAACTTAGGAACGTAACAAAAAGGAAAGCTAGCATCGGAAGCATATGCAGTCTCCGGATTTCAACCGCGAACAACGGTTTTAATCAAGAAATCGGGAGTCAACAGCGGCCGGAGGTCCAAGCATTCACCGTAGTTACTTCCTCGCTCAAATGGCAGAATCTTGAGTTCGATTGTTACACACAGAGACTCTCCTTAGCTTTAGTTCGACGAGGAAGCAGCAGCCGATGCGGCGGCAGCTGCGGCAATCGCGGTCTGCTGGGCAATGACTATATTGGTAATGCTGGTGGAGAGCGTTGTGGTAAGGATGCCGCTTTTGACACCATCCACAGATTTGAAGGCTGCCAGCGCAGCGGATAACAGCAGTAATTCCTGTTTGGTAATGGACCAATTCCCGAACCCTTTTTTCGTACGCAAAAACTCATAGGTATCCGAGACATCGCTAATGATAGTCTCCTTGTCGGAGGGGAGTAATGATAGTACGCCAAGCGAAGAAAGGGTGTATTCTTTATCCAGTCGGATCCCCCGCAAGCGGAAAGCTTCTCGTAATTCAAGTACACGGGCTGCTTCGTTTGCCGCCTCGTCTCCAAGAACTAATACCTGTGTCAGGGCCTGAACACTGTTCCCGGATAAGAACTCGGGCTTCAGAGCCGTATAGAGCTGTTCTATTCTCGCCACACCGCGATGAACGTCAATGTCGGACAAGCCAAGCATTGCAGCAAAAATATAGTCGTCCTGTCCCGTAAGGAAGCGGTGGTGTACCTTTATGCCGTCGTAGAATGCTTTTGCCCGCTCAACGGTGTGCAGGTATTGATCTGATGTCGTATGAGCGGCGATCTGATAGGCGGCAACGACGAGATAATCGGAGGCTCTGAATTTGGCGTTCTTCATCAGGTCATAAACGGCAAGCGTGTGTGTCAGCAGCGTTTGTCTATCTGTAGTAAGAGATAGCAGGGCAGCGATACTGATGGCTGAAGTTCCTCTGAAAGAAGAAAAAAGCCCGGTATTCTCCTTAATCAGCTCATGGCTCTGACGTATCGCATCTTCGTCTACGATTTTATTTTCTGCCGTATACAGTAATGCAGCCAATCGATTGACCATGGCATTTTGCCAGACAAACGCCTTTTTCATTCTCTGCGCGTTATCCGCGAACAATTCGAGATTTGCTGTATACCGCTCCATCATCGTATCCACCGCCTAGTTTTGTTTGATTTCACATAAACCTGTATTCATTCTACCGCGCCAGAGTTGGTCTGAATACTACATTTTTCCATTGGTGAAAGATGTATAAACCTAAAGTCTCCCTTGTTCCAACGGCTTGCTTCGTCCATAATTTTACATGAGAAAGCAGACAAGAATGGAGACGATGTTCACTGTTAAACGAATTTATAATCCGAAATCCGCAAGATGAAGATGTGGAGCAAATCGCAGGGCTGGATTTTATTCTGAAGTTGCGATACCTGTATCATGATGATTTTGATAAAAAGAATATGTTCTGCGCAGTCCGTGGGGACAACGAGATTGTAGCGGTTGCCCATCTGATGGAGCATGATACCTTTCATGCCATCCGTCCAGATGACGACCTGAATTTCATCCGGTATCTTACCTTTGAGATCACCTTTGCGGCTGATCTGGAGGATGAACGTGTCAAAGATGCGCTGACAGAGGCTCTGCTTAAGAGAGCCAGAGAAATCAAAGCCGAATATCCAAACAAGCGTATTGTAATGGCGGAGTATATCGACACGGATGATTTCGAAGAGCTGAGCTATCTGCTTGCACGCGGATTTACCATCCACGATACGATCGTCGTCTTTAAATTTGACCTGAGTAAGGAGATCCCTAACTATCCATTACCGGAAGGTGTGCGGGTGCTGCCTTATGCACTGGATCACAGCGAGGCTTTGGAGCAATATCATCAAGCGGAGCTTGCTTCCTTCGATGGGGTGGCGTGGAGCATGAATCAGCTGAGATGGATGCAGGGAGCGCAGGAGATGGTTAACTATTGTGCTTTTCATGGCAGCCAATTCATAGGCAATACT
Organism: Paenibacillus oryziterrae; assembly: GCF_042610485.1. Lineage (NCBI taxonomy): Bacteria > Bacillati > Bacillota > Bacilli > Caryophanales > Paenibacillaceae > Paenibacillus > Paenibacillus oryziterrae. The sequence goes on from NZ_JBGJZO010000017.1 coordinate 47,850, forward strand.
TCAACATGGAGAATTACGGAGGAGAGAAGTGCAACGGAGAATGTGTTTGTCATTCCGGAATGGCAACACAAAGGCGTCGCCCGGAGCATCCTCTGTACAGCGCTTAGTGAGCTGAAAAAGCAAGGTAAAACCATCGCCACCTTAGGCACGCATGGAAACAACCGAAAGGCCATCCGGCTGTATACGCAGATTGGTTACGAACTGTACGGGTTCAGACTGACGGTTGGATATGAAATCGATTAGAGGAGTAGTATGGGGGAGCAGCGAGCTCCTCTTTTTTAATTTATACAGCTTCATTAAGGCATCTTCCACCGCGTTCAGCTAATTTTCATAATAGCCCCTTATACTACCTTCAAAGATATCTCGCCGCGAAGGAGTTTGGATATGGGGAAGTTGTTTCAGAAGACTATATATTTCATGCTGGCAGGTTTTATCGGGCTGTTTGTGGCATCCTCATTTGTGTACAGGGCGCAGTATAATTATTTTGTGTACGGCGATACGCCGGTTCTGGAGCGGCAAAAGCTGGGGATATTCCTGCTGGTGATCGTTCTAGTAGTTCTGCTCAGCATCGCGATGTACCGATTGTGCCTGAAGCTGAATAAGTATAGCTGGAAGACGGTTATTCCGCTTGTGCTGCTGTGCTCCTTCGGGATTCAACTCGTGATCATCTTTCTGTTCACCAGAGTGCCTACGGATGATTCGCAGACGGTGCTCTCGCTGGCAATGAGCATGCTGTATGACAAGGATTATTCCTCGTTTCAAACCGAAGGATATCTCCATATGTTTCCGTTTAATTTCTCCATCGTCCTGTACTTAAAAACGCTGCTGCTCCTGTTTCCGGACAACTATTTGGTGATCAAGATTTTTAATATCCTTTTTTCACTGGTTACGACATTAATGGTGTACCTGATCTATAAAGAACTGAATTACAAATCCAAGGACAACGACTATGGTGTTCTGGTGTTCGCGGCAACGTATATTCCGTCTTTGTTTATGAGCAATCTCATCTACAACGATATTATCGCTACAGCGTTTCTAACCACGGCTCTGTATTTGGTGATCCGATTCATCAAAGGCAAAGAGCTGAACATGCTGATTGGGGCCGCGATTGCCTTGGCTATCGGCAATTATTTTAGAAGCGTGGGTGTGATTGTACTCATCGCTGCGGCGATTAGCATATTGTTAAACCTTAAGCGTATTGGGATCCAAAAGAGTATAGTGGCTTTGGGCATCATGGCCGTGCTGTTTAACGTTCCGAACTGGACGCAAAATGCAGCTCTGCAGGCTGCTGGTATCGTCGATGAATCGGTTACCGCAAACTCCGCGCCAGTGTATATGTGGCTGAATATGGGGATCAATACGGATACGTTCGGCTTCTGGGATAACCGGGAGAGCTATAGTATCTATCAGAATGATGCGGGGTATGACAAAGCGGCCAGCACAGAGCTATTCAAGGAGGAAATCAGCCGTAAGCTATCCGAGGCACCCCCCGGTGAATTGGCGAAAATGTATTATAAGAAGATCGTTTGGACTTGGACAGAAGGAACCTATCAGATGGATCGTTATGGCATCAGCAATGAAGGCGGCGGGGGCGGGGGCCAGCGTATGGGCGCGCTCATGGGTGGATATAGCTATTCTACTTTTGCTACGGATTTATTCGCAGGAGATTCCGCTTACCGGAGTGCCTTGCTCTGGATGGTATATGTGCTGAACTTCCTGATGTACGGCATGATTCTGGTCCGGCTGATCGGCGGGATCCGGGCGAAGAGATTTGATGAGGTGTCTTTAATTCTGGTGATTCTGGGGTTTATCGGGTTCTATATTCTATGGGAGATCAAATCGAGATATATTTATCCGGTGTATCCGCTGCTGATCGTGTTATCTTATATGGGCTTCAAAGACGTGCATGATTACATGCTGACGAGTATCCTACCCCGTTACCGGGCATCCCATGGAAAGGAGCTGTAACGTTATGCGAAAAAGAGTTCAATGGCTACTCACAGGTGTGATCCTGCTCGTATGTTCCCTGGTACTCGTCTCCTGTGACGCTATTACCGCGCAAAAGATCACCAACACAGGCATAGGCTCCTTCCCTGGCGGGAACGGCGGGGGCCGCAGCGGGTTCCCCGGGATGAACGGGGGGCGCGGAACGAACGGAAGGCCGGGTATGAATGGGAGACCGGGTATGAACGGGAATCCGGGAACAAACGGCAGACCGGGTGTGAATGGCGGGTCTGGTGTGAATGGCGGGTCTGGTGTGAATGGCGGGTCTGATGTGAACGGCGGGCCTGGTGTGAACAACGGGCAGAATAACGACAGCTCGACCAATGATTCCACTAACAGTACCGATAAATAAAAGTGAAATTTAGATTAAGAGAGTGAGCCGGACACCAGCGTGTTCGGCTTTTATGTGTTCTGTATTGAATGTGTTCAGCTTTTGTGTGTTCAGCTTTTTGTTTTAGTTGTATGTAAATATAAGAACGAAGATGCTAATTGGGGATTAGAAGTGGTGCAAGCGTAACGGACATAGGAGACTCTATTTGGAGCCCGATCGACGTGTGTCATCCCTTGCGGACTCAGATGACCTTATCTGGTCTATAACCCCATAATATCGGCTGAATTGAAGAAATAACGGCGCTGGAGTCCGTTACCACTCCTAAAACAAGCCGTTGGGACTCCAATAAGCACCCTAGGGGCTGTTAGCATAGAGTCAAACAGGCTGCGGTTCATATTCGTGGAATGCAACTACACTTTCAATGATTGTAACTCAAAACCCCCGACTCCACTCTGGAGTCGGGGGTTCGTCATACAGTTAGCCTTACGCTTCCATCTTCTGCGCCGAATACAGCCGGTAATACAGCCCTTGCTGCGCCATCAGCTCATCATGCGAGCCGCTTTCGGCAATGCCCTTGTCAGACACGTACATAATGCGATCGCAGTTCTTCACGGTGGACAGCCGGTGGGCAATAATGAACGAGGTACGTCCCTTAAGAAGCTCGTTCAGACCCTGCTGGAGCAGGCGCTCGGTCTTGGCATCGATCGACGAGGTAGCCTCGTCGAGGATGAGAATACGCGGGTCAGCCAGCAGCGTCCGGGCGAACGAGATGAGCTGCCGTTGACCTTGCGAGAGCTTCGAGCCGCGTTCATTGACTTCCGTCAGGTAGCCCTGCTCGAATTCGCGGATGAACTCGTCAGCACATACGGTTTTCGCAGCGGCGATGATTTCTTCCTCAGTGGCATCGAGCCGGCCGTACCGGATATTCTCAAGGATGGTTCCGGAGAAGATGAAGCTGTCCTGCAGCATGATTCCCATCTGGCTGCGCAGCGATTTCAGTGTCACCTCGGAGATATCGTTGCCGTCGATCAGGATGCGCCCCCCGGTTAAATCGTAGAAGCGCGAGATCAGGTTGACGACCGTGGTTTTGCCCGCGCCTGTCGGCCCCACGAGAGCGATGCTCTCCCCTGCTTTAACGTCAAAGGAAAGGTTCTCCAGAATGTTCTGACCCGGATCGTAGGCGAAGGTTACGTCGTCAAAGGTCACCCTGCCTTGAACCGGCGGCAGCGCCTGTGCCCCAGGAATGTCGCTGACGGTTACGGGTTCATCCAGCGTTTCAAAGATGCGCTCCAGGTAAGCGACGCCGTTGATGAAGCTGTTGTACAGGTTCGACAAGTTCAGAATCGGCTGCCAGAAGCGGAGCGCATAGTTGCTCATAGCGAGAATGACGCCAAAGGTTACATCTTTGGGGTCCAAGGCCAGCAGACCCACCAGAAATAGCAAGGTCATGACAATCGTAGCCAGGTTGTCGACCGTGAACGGGATCAGGGCGTTGTACCGCACAGCCCGTATCCATTCGGTGCGGAAATTGGATGCGAGACGGGTGAATATGCCCTCATTGCGTTCTTCGCGGGAGAAGATCTGCGTCACGCCGATCCCGCTGATGCTCTCCTGCATATAGGCATTCAGGTTCGAGCTCTTGTTGGATACAGCTTGCCATGACCGCCGTTGCCGGTTCTTGATCAGCAGCATGAAGCCGAGGAAGACCGGCAGCCCCGCCAGAATGATGAACGACAAACGTACGTCGACGGCGAACATGAACGCAGCAATAAAGATCAGGTTCACAATCTCCAGAATGAAGTTGATAATACCGCTCGATAACACATCGGATACGGAATTGACGTAGTTCACGACCCGGATCAGGATCTTGCCCTGCGGGCGGTCGTCGTAATACTTGAACGGCAGCTCCTGTAGATGCTTGAACAAATCCATACGGATTTCATAAATAATATCCTGCCCGACCCTCGTCATAATACGTGAGCGGAACGTTGCCAAGATCACGCTGACTACGATGGTTAACAGCAGAAGCACTGACCAGCCGGCAAGTGCTGAAACGGCCTTGGCGGGAATGGTCACGTCTACGACATGCTGTATGATGAGCGGCGCGGACAGGGCGATGGCCGCCGACAGCGCGCTGAGCACAAAGGCGAGAATCATGGGCTTCTGCTGACGACGTATGTACACCATGGCCCGCCGGAAATGCCTGATGTCAAACGGGGATTCCAGATTTTCATCGATGTCGAATCTATTCCTTGCCATCAGTAATCACCTGCCTTCCAATACCCTCGTTCTGCAGCATAAAGACTTCGTAGTAATAGCCCCGCTTCGCTACGAGCTCGGCATGGGTGCCTTCCTCAATCAGGCGGCCGTTGTCCAGAATAAGGATACGGTCGGCTTTCGCGGTGGTGGAGACGCGCTGCGCAATGATGATCTTCGTGCAGGGGAAATCCAGCTCGTCTAAGCTCTTCTGGATGTGTTCCTCGGTCTCCAGATCGACAGCGGATGTGGTGTCGTCGAGAATCAGGATCGGACGCCGGACCGCAAGTGCGCGTGCAAGCGCGATCCGCTGTTTTTGCCCGCCGGACAGGCCGACGCCGCGTTCACCTACAATAGTGTCATATCCTTCCGGCATCTTGGTAATGAAACTGTGAGCAGCCGCAAGCTGAGCATACTTAGCTGTATCCTCTTCCGGGAGATCGGGCTCGCCAAAGGCGATGTTGCCGTCGATCGTATCGGAGAACAGCAGCACATCTTGGGTGGCGATCCCGATGTTACTGCGGAGCTCATCGAGCTTCAACTGGCGTACGTCAATGCCATCCACTAGCACGCGTCCTTCCGCGACATCGTAAAAACGGGGAATGAGGTTAACGATCGTTGTTTTGCCGGAGCCTGTTGAGCCCATAATGGCAATGGTTTCGCCGGGTTCGATGGTGAAGCTGACATCATGCAGCACTGTTGTACTGTCGTATTTGAAGCTGACATGATCGAACTCGATTTTTCCGTCATAACGGCGTTTGTCTAAAGCGTTGTGCTGGTTAAGAATTCTGGGCTTGGCATAATAAATCTCTACGATTTTGGTGAGGCTGGCGAAGAATCGCTGAATATCATTGATAATGATGCCGATATTGCGCATAGGGTTGGATACTGCCCAGATGAGGGAAGAGAAGGCCGTGAACTCGCCGAAGGTAATCCGGTCGTTCATGACGAACAGGCCGCCGGCGAACATTAGAATCACGTTGAAGACTTGTGCGAAGGTTTCGAGATAAGGGAAGTAATCCAGCCAGACGAGAGCAGCCGCTTTGTTGGCTTTGGAATAGTTGAGGTTCTTGTCTGTGAACTTTTCAATTTCATACTCCTCGCGGGCGAAGGCCTTGATGACGCGGTTGCCCGAGATATTCTCCTGTGTTGTGGTGTTCAATTGCGATAGCCGCTCGCGCAGATCGATGTACATGGGACGGACCCGCTTCGCGAACAGGAAGGCTGTTATAAAAATCGGCGGGGAGAGAATAAGCAGCCATAACGTCAGCTCGGCATCGATCGTAAAAAAATACACAACCGCAGCCGCGAAGACCGTCAACGACTCAATAATCGTCTTAATAATCCACGCCATGGAATGCCGGACCATATCCAGATCCCCGGTCATTTTGGTCATTAGATCCCCGGTACGATTATGGTCGTAATATTCCATGTCTTGGCCCTGAATCTTGTTGTACAGATAAATGCGGACGCGGTACAGCATGTTCTGCGAGGTATGCTCATACTCCATCATCGTGAGGTAAGCAAGACCCGTACGCAACAGGGAGAAGCCGATCATCCCTAAGCAAAGCGCGATCAAGAGCCCCCGCTGCTGCGAGAGGTTCTGCACTGCACCATCTCCAGCAATAAACGTATCGACAATCCGCTGGCTGATGTACGGATTCACGATCGTGAGCGAAGAGCCCACCACAGACAGGCAGAGGGCGAGAATGTAGCGCTTACGGTTTCCCTCCAGGTTCTGCCACAGCCATTTTAGTTCAAACATCTGATCACCTGATTTCTGTTTGTTCTGTTATTGGTGCTTGAGATTATAACATAATAAACGACCAACAGAGCCCCGTCTTTTCATTCTTTCTTTACATTGGAGTGAACGATTGCATTCGGAAGTCCAAACATTCACCGTAGTTACGATCTCGCCCAGATGGCACAATTTTAACTTAAAAAGCCGAACGAATTTCAGGTAATTACCCTGATTTACGTTCGGCTTTTAAGTTAGGCCGCTATTTAGTTAGCTCGATAAACTTGCTGGCTGCGCTCGACAGCGGCATGTTCCGCATGGTCATCATGCCCACCTGGGCGGGAGGCAGCTGCACATCGAGCTTAATCTCGAAGAGGGAGCCCTCCTCCAGCTCCTTGGAGACAAATTCCCGGGTAACGAACGAGATGCCTAGCCCTTTGCGCGCGAATTCGATAAGCAGGCCGACACTGCCGACCTCGAATTTCGGCTTCAGCTCATAGCCGTAGCCCTGGAACAGATCCGTAATCGCCATGCGGGCACGGCTGCTGCGTGAGAAGAGGATGATGGGGTATTGGAGCAATTCCTCAATGGACAGCACTTTGTTGTTAAGCTCGGCATAATGGCACCCGGCAATGAAGCAGTCCTGAAGCTGAAGACCCTGCCGCACCTCAAGCTGGGGATCGTTGATCGGGATGCGCACCACGGCCAGATCAACGAGGCCCTCTTTTAAATAGGAGATGACTTCCGGTGTGGTTCCATGAATGAGCTGAAGCTTGATGCCGGGGTACTGTTGATGAAAGATCTCGATGAAGGGTAGCAGATAATGCTTGAACAGGGAGTCGCTTCCGCCAATCCGCAGCTCACCGTTGTCCAGATTCTTGAGCTCGATCATCTTCTTCTCCGCCTGGGTGATGAGGATGTGGGACTGCTCGATATAGGAGTAGAGCGTGGTACCCTCCGGGGTTAGGTCAACACCTTTAGAAGTCCGGTAGAACAGGGTGAGGCCGAAGCTGTCCTCCAGCTGCTTGATGGCATGGCTGACGCTTGGCTGGGTGATGTACAGCGCTTTGGCGGCCTGGGTCAGGCTTCCGGTCTTGGCGGCCCAATAAAAAACCTTGTATAGCTCAAAATTGTTCATAGACATGATCTATGGCTCCTGTTAAATATATTAATTACTTGTATGGCTCGTATTTGTATTATAGTGTATCCAAGAAATAGAAACCAGAGATAAAGGAGAATGAGGATGGAGGCAACCACTTTTGTTTTATTTGGAGCGACAGGCGATTTGGCCCGGAGAAAAATCTACCCTGCGCTGTATAATCTGTATCTCGATCATAAGCTGCACCATTCATTCTCTGTGATTGGTCTGGGCAGAAGAGAACTGGCTGACAGTAAATTTCAGGACATGGTGGAGCAGTCGCTCTGGGATTTTTCCAGGCGGGAAGTGAATGATTCTGCGTCTCTGAGCAGCTTCCTTGGGGCCTTCCGTTATAATGTGCTGGATGTAGGACATACAGAGGATTATCTTAAGCTACTTGAGCGTATTGAGGAGCAGGAGAAAGGGATGGGCATTTCGCCTAACCGGTTATTTTACCTGTCTGTAGGGCCTGAATTCTTCGAAACGATTGCCTTGAATATCAAGGAGAGCGGACTGGGTGCCGCCAAAGGGTGGAAACGTCTCGTAATTGAGAAGCCCTTCGGCCATGATCTGTTGTCTGCGCAGGCATTGAACCGGAAGCTTAGCGAAGCTTTTACCGAGGATGAAATTTACCGGATTGATCATTATCTGGGTAAGCCGATGGTGCAGGAGCTGGATGTCTTGCAGCAGACGAATCCGGTGCTTCATGCCCTGTGGAACAATCGGTATATCGCCAATGTGCAGATTACTGCGGCTGAAACGGTGGGTGTCGAGGAGAGAGCGGGCTATTACGATCATGTGGGTGCGCTCCGGGATATGTTCCAGAACCATATGCTGCAGCTGCTGATGATGCTGGCGGTCCGTCTGCCGAAGGATAGCACTCCTTCCGAGCTACGCTTCAAAAAGAAAGAGGTTATGGAATCCCTGGAGCCGCTGGACGAAGCAAGTCTTGCACTAAATGTGATCCGGGGGCAGTACACCGCAGGTGCCATTCAGGGTAAACCGGTCATTGGATATGCTTCGGAACCGGGGATTGCAGCAGGCTCCATGAATGATACGTTTATTGCCGCAAGGCTGCAGATCGATGATCTGTTCTGGCGTGGTGTGCCTTTTTATATCCGTACCGGTAAAAGAATGAAGGAGAAGTCGACGCGGATCGTCATCGAGTTCAAAGAGCCGATCAAGCATAACTCCTCCGTCGCCGAGGATGATATTCCTAATCTTCTGGTGTTTGAGATCAGTCCGAATGAGGGCATCACCTTACAGATTAAGGCGCGGGATCCACGGCATAAAGGCAAGTTCAAACCGATGCACATTGATTTCCATACCCGCTCTATCGACGTACCGGAAGCTTATGAGAATCTGATCCAGGATGCATTGAACGGGGACCCGTCTTTCTTCGCGCATTGGGATGAGGTGGAGCTTTCCTGGAAATGGGTGCAGCCGATCCTTAACGCTTTTGAGCAGAATCAGATTCCTCTTCAGCACTATGCAGCGGGCTCATTTGGGCCTGACGAAAGTGAGCAGTTGCTATCGAGAGACGGATATCACTGGTGGTTCGACGATGTAGTGGAAGAAGAAAGCGAAATTCTTTTGCCTAGTACATCGAACTTTTAATACTGTAATTAAATCTAATAAGAAATCATTTGAATCAACGGGAGGATATTAACGATGTCAAAGCAACAGATTGGCGTGGTCGGCCTGGCCGTCATGGGTAAAAATTTGGCACTGAATATGGAGAGCAAAGGGTTCTCGGTGGCGCTCTACAACCGTTCCCGGGAGAAGACGGATGAGCTTCTGGCCGAAGCGCCGGGCAAAAACTTCGTTGGCGCGTACAGCATCGAGGAGTTTGTCCAGTCTCTGGAAACGCCGCGTAAAATCATGATTATGGTCAAGGCCGGCAAGCCGACGGACGATACCATCAGTCAGCTGGTGCCGCACCTGTCGCCCGGGGATATTCTGATTGACGGCGGCAACGCCTTTTTCCCAGATACGCAAAGACGGAATAAAGAGCTACAGGCTCAGGGCTTCCGCTTTATCGGTGCAGGAGTATCAGGCGGAGAAGAAGGAGCGCTGAAAGGTCCGGCCATAATGCCGGGCGGGCAAAAGGATGCCTACGAGCTGGTGGAACCGATCCTGACAGCCATTTCAGCCAAAGTGGACGGTGATCCTTGCTCTACCTACATCGGGGAAGATGGTGCGGGACATTACGTGAAGATGGTTCATAACGGCATTGAATACGGCGATATGCAGCTCATCGGGGAAGCATATCAGTTGCTGAAAGATGTGCTGGGTCTGGATACGAATGACTTGCATGAGATTTTTTCGGAATGGAACCGTGGCGAGTTAAACAGCTATCTGATCGAGATTACGGCGGATATCTTCGCCAAGACCGATCCGGACACGGGTAAGCCAATGGTGGATGTGATCCTCGATTCCGCCGGACAAAAAGGGACAGGCAAATGGACGAGCCAGAATGCCCTCGATCTGGGCGTGCCGCTGTCGATCATTACCGAATCCGTCTTTGCCCGGTTTATCTCGGCGATGAAGGAAGAGCGGGTCGCGGCAAGCCAGCGTCTGAGAGGACCGGTAGCCAAGCGCTATGAAGGAGATACGAAGGAATTTATTGAGGCTGTGCGCAAAGCTCTGTATGCCAGCAAAATCGCCTCGTATGCCCAAGGCTTTGCCCAAATGCGGGTTGCTTCCGACGAATACAACTGGAATCTGAACTATGGCAGCATTGCGATGATCTTCCGCGGGGGCTGCATTATCCGTGCAGGCTTCCTGCAGAATATCAAGGACGCGTATGACCGGGACCCTGAATTGAAGAACCTCTTCCTGGACGAATACTTCAGCAGCGTGGTTCATGACTATCAGGAAGCCTGGAGAGAGGTTATTGCACTGGCCGTTAAAAGAGGGATTCCTGTTCCAGCGTTTGCTTCTGCACTGGCTTATTACGACAGCTACCGTTCGGAGCGGCTTCCGGCCAACCTGCTGCAGGCGCAGCGCGATTATTTCGGGGCGCATACCTTCGAGCGGCTGGATCAGCCGGGAAGCTTTCATGTTCAATGGATGGGGAATAAGGAATAACTTTGGAGCAGCATGCACTTAAGAAGCCCGGGCGGAAGTGCCCGGGCTTCTTAAGTGACCGGATGCTGCCAGTTAAACAAGTTAACCTGTTCCAGCTCCAGTAGCGCGGTTTTCTTGTCGATTCCTCCGGCATACCCGGTCAGGCTTCCGTTGCTGCCGACCACCCGGTGACAAGGGATCACCAGCGAAACCGGGTTGTGTCCTACCGCTCCGCCTACAGCCTGCGCCGACATGGATGACAGTCCTTGCTGCTGGGCAAGCTGCTTAGCGATGGTTCCATAAGTAGTAAGCTCTCCATAGGGAATGTGCAGCAGAATATCCCAAACTGCTTTCTGGAAGGGTGAACCCTTCGGTGCAAGAGGGAAGGTGAGCTGAGGCTCTTTTCCGGCAAAATAATCGGTAATCCAGCCCCGCAGGTCCGCAAATACAGGATAGGAGGAGTCGACGATCCAGTCTGCCGTATGCTGCGGGTAGTATTTCTGCCCGACAAACCAGAAGCCTGTTAAGGCTCCATCCTCACTACTTACTGTCGCAGGTCCGAGCGGGGTATCGATGGTGCTGGTGTAGATCATGGGATTACTCCTTTCTAATCTATTTGGAACACCTTGCTTTTAGCGATGAAGGCAGATGATAATTCATCATACCATAAGGTGTTTAAGAATCTGGCAGGATCAGTTGAAATACGCGGGAAAAGAACATTGGAAATGAAACTGAGTTTGCAGTAATCTGAGAGAGATAATGAAAACGGTCTATTTCTTAATCATTCAAGTAGACGAAAGAGAGGCTTAATTCATGATAAGAGCATCTGAAGACAATCAGTATTATGAACTGACGAGTCCGACCAGCCTGCCGAAGGCATCGGGGTTTCTGTGGAATGAGAAGATGATGATTCATGTGAACTGCCGTGGGTATGCGGTGGCACAGTTTATGCAGCCGGAACCTGCCAAATATTCGTATGCACCGAATCTGGAAGCGAAGACGTTCATGCAGCCGGAACAGCCATATTATGCCCATCACCCCGGCCGCTTTGTATATGTGAAGGATGAAGAGAATGGTGAAGTGTTCTCGGCTCCTTATGAGCCGGTTCGGAGACTTCCAGATCAATACACTTTTGCAGTCGGCAAAAATGATATTGTGTGGAAGATCGAAAATGACGGCATCGGCATCGAAATGAGCTTGAGCCTGCCTAAAGAGGATGCCATGGAGCTCTGGCGGGTGAAGGTGACGAACCTATCGCAGAAGAAGCGGACCTTAAGCATCTATCCTTATTTTACCGTTGGCTATATGTCATGGATGAATCAATCCGGTGAGTACAAGGAAGAGCTGCAAGGTATTGTGTGCTCTGCGGTTACGCCTTATCAGAAATATCAGGATTACGCAAAAATCAAGCTTTTGAAAGACAAAACATTCCTCTTAGCTGATCAGAAGCCTTCTTCATGGGAAGTTAACCAGGAAGCCTTCGAAGGAGAAGGCGGTATTCAATCACCGTCGGCGCTCCGCAGTGAAGTGTTGTCCCAAGGGGAGTCCCGTTACGAATCGCCGGTTGCTGTCTTGCAATATCGTCTGGAGCTGGAGCCTGGTGAAGAGCAAACCTACCGGTTTATATTCGGCCCTGCCAAGACAGAGGAAGAGATCGCCGGAATCCGTCAGAGCTTCTTCCTGGAGTCGAATGCCGGTGGTGAGGATGGTTTTGTTCAGGCGGAGCGGGAATATGCGGAATACATACAGGAAGGCAGAGGGTGCATCGAGATCAAGACCCCGGATGGTGATCTGGATAACTTCGTGAACCACTGGCTGCCGCGGCAGATGTATTACCATGGTCAGACGAATCGCCTAACGACAGATCCCCAGACCCGGAACTATCTGCAGGATAACATGGGTATGAGTTATATTAAGCCGCAGATCGCAAGACAGGCTTTTCTGACAGCGTTAAGCCAGCAAAATGTAAGCGGGGCTATGCCGGACGGCATTATTCTCCATGAAGCGGCTGAACTGAAATATATTAATCAGGTTCCGCATATGGATCATTGCGTGTGGCTGCCGATTTGCCTGAGCACCTATTTGGATGAGACGAATGATTACAGCATCCTGGATGAAGTGGTCCCTTTTGCGGAAGGGCAGGAAACGGGAACTGTATTTGAACATATCAACCGGGCGATGTATTGGCTACAGACGGCGAGAGATGACCGGGGTTTGAACTTTATTGATCAAGGCGACTGGTGTGACCCGATGAATATGGTGGGCTATAAGGGAAAAGGTGTGTCTGGGTGGTTAACGATGGCTTCAGCCTATGCCTTTATGATCTGGGCGGATATCTGTGAGGTCAGCGGGCAACCGGATCTCGGCCAGGAATTGCGCAAATCTGCGGATGAGACGAATGCTGTTATTAACACCTACCTTTGGGATGGAGAGTGGTATGCCCGGGGAATCACGGATGATAATGTGGTATTCGGTATTAGCACCGACCTGGAGGGCCGGATCTTCATTAACCCTCAAGGCTGGGCGCTGCTCTGTGGTGCTGCGGATTCTCTGAAGCAAGAGAAGCTGATCCGGGCAGTTGAGGAGCAACTGGAGACACCGTATGGTGTTGAGAAGCTGGCTCCGGCCTACACAGCAATGCGGGAGGATGTCGGCCGGGTTACGCAGAAGCATCCGGGAACGGCTGAGAATGGTGCGGTCTATAATCATGCGGCTGCTTTTTATATCTATGCGCTGTACGAAGTGGGCGAGCAGGATGATGCGTACCGTTTACTGCGGAAGATGCTTCCTGGACCTGACGCTGAGGATATAAAAAGACGCGGTCAATTGCCTGTGTTTATCCCCAATTACTACCGGGGGGCATACAGACAAATTCCGCATACTGCCGGACGTTCCAGCCACTTGTTCAATACCGGAACTGTTCCGTGGGTGTATCGCTGTCTGATTGATGGCCTGTTCGGCGTAAAAGGGAATAAAGCGGGTATCCATATCAAGCCGCAATTGCCTGCAGAATGGCAGGAGGTCACAGTGAAACGGTTGTTCCGGGGCGCGGAGCTGCAAATCGAGATGAAGCGGGACTCCAGTGTTACGGAAACAGAAGTATATGTTAACGGCAATTATACAGAAGACAGTATCATCAAGGACTTGAATCCGGGTGCAGTGTATAATGTGCTAGTTATAATTCCTTCCCGCAATGCATAAGTATAGAAATTATTCGCATAAATATTCATTTGATTGGTGTTGAAAATTTATTGATAATTTAAACCGAGCGATATTCAGGTAGCGTTTCTGAGTATCACTCGGTTTTCTTTTGTCTCACCAAAATCAGGACTAAGGAATTAAAGGTCTTTTGCACTAATACTTGAAATTATTGTCGAAAAATAGAGTGATTATTTAAAACTTTAGAACTATTTATGTCGAAAATAGCGAGTAAAAGTTGATATTTTTTAAAAAAATCCGACATGCTTTGACAAATATCCCCTTTGCAACTATAATCGCGAGGAAGGGTTAGTGAAGACTGATCTGTAATGTCAAATCATACGGTATTTTATACATATTTAGGGCGTTATTATCGAATCTAAGAGAAGAAGGGGAGCGATTATACTAGCCAATTAATGAGTGTGGAGTGGAGGATATATCTACCCAGGATATTGCTAAAAAAGGGATTTATTGAGAGACCCCCCAACACCTTCGTCAATTTATTGAAGTAATCGAGCATTTCATAAAGATGATCATGCAATCTTTCAGACAACTGAGAAATATGAATTTGGTTGAGGTTTTCGTTATATATTTGATACACCTATTTAACATATATACTAATGCAGCCCTTCTATGAGGGAAGGATATACTGAGATACATACAGGTAAAGCTAATGAGCAAAATTCAAGTGCACATCAATTCGTATAACAAGGGAAAATCTTTTGGAATTCGTTGCGAGAACTTTGTTGCTGATCCCATCAATATAGATCTGCTGATTGAAGATTTGAAAAAAATCGGCTTGATATTCAATATGTAGTCAGCCGGGAAAGAAGTTGAAAATGACAACGGTATTAATAGTAGATGATGCGTCATTTATTAGATCACAACTTAAACAAATGCTTGTACAACATGATTTTGATGTTGTTGGTGAAGCCGAAAATGGATTGGTTGCACTGGAAAAAATCAAGGAATTAAAGCCTGACCTGGTTACGCTTGATATTACGATGCCAGAAATGGACGGACTTGAATGTATCACTGAGATTATGAAAATGAGTCAGAAACCTATTGTAATTATGGTATCTGCTATGGGACAGGAATCTGTTGTGCAAAGCGCAATCATGAAGGGAGCAAAAGGCTTTATTGTTAAACCTTACAATGCAGAAGGAGTAATCAAACAGTTGAATAAGTTCAGAAGATAACTTGAACGAGGAGTGGAAGAGAGAACATGCATCATTTAACCGATGAATCTCTTTTGAACTTTATAAAGAGTTGTGAACCCGAGTTCAATACTTTGGCTGAAATCCATAAAATTCTCATTCAACATAACATACAGTGCAGTATTGAAGAGATCAGACAGAAGATACTTGCATTACACAAGGATGGATATATAGGAAATGAGTCCACCGGAGACGGTGTGAATATGTACTATATCATTTTCAATCCCGAGGATACCATGCACAACCCTGCCTCTTAATAACATTATCATGATGGTAATGGTGATGGATAAGTAATACTTCATAATGTGCATTTATTCACATTGTGCCTAGAACGTGAACCATAGTAGATATTCGGGAGGACATATCATAATGGAGAAGAAACTAGCAACGCCTTCAAGTGAAAGAGCCAAAAAGGGAACAGCAAGCACATCGGTACCCGCGACCGATGAAATGGAAAGAAAGAGAGAGCAGGCAAGAAAGCAGGCTCAGGATAAGGTGAGAGCTAGGACATTAGCCAAGCAGCAGCAGTTGGCGGAGCGTGTGGCTACAGCAACAGAACAACTTGCTTCAGGGATAGAAGAAGCTAGCAGTGCCGCAGAGGAACTTGGTGCAACCATGCAACAAATCGCTACGGGAGCCAGTCAAGCCTCGTCAGCTGCTGAAGAGTCAAGAACTGCCATTAATCAGGTTGATAAAGCATCACTAATAGCGGACAGGAATGCTAGGGAATCACTTGAAAAGGTCGACATTGCGAAGGAACTTATTGAAAATACGACTAGTGATATTGAGTTAATGATCAAAGGAATACAGGATTCCGCCGATACCAATTTGGAATCCGTAAAACTTGTGGGGGAACTGGAGAAGCAGTCCAATGAGGTAGGAGATATAGTACAAGCTGTTGTAAGAATTGCTGACCAGACAAATTTACTTGCATTAAATGCTGCAATTGAAGCAGCTAGAGCGGGTGAGCACGGAAAAGGGTTCGCCGTTGTAGCTGATGAAGTTAGAAACCTTGCGGAAACCTCTGAAAAGTCTGCTAGAAATATAAGAGAGTTAGTAAATGAAATCTTGAATAATGTAAAGGTAGTAGTTGAAGATATTCAAAATGCAGGTGAAGCTGCAAATGAAGAAGTTGATAAAGCAAAGAAAACAACTTCAGACCTAATAAAGATTAATGAAGAAATTGTATTGGTACAAAAAGCTATTTTCGATGTATCCCAGTATGCAGCAGATTCAAATAAGGGAGCGGGAGAATTCCTTGGAATAGCTGAACAGATTGCTGCGGCTGCTGAACAGCAAAGCAGCGCTGCTGAGGAAGTAGAGAGATCCATCCAAATGCAGAATAAAGCTTTTAATGAGTTGAACGCAGGTGCAGGAGACCTTTCCCAAATGGCGGAAGACCTAAAGGTGTCTACCGATGCCCAAAAGTCCTCTGAGTCTGTGGCTGCTGCTTCAGAGGAATTATCGGCAAACGTGGAAGAAGCAAACTCAACAGCATCAGAAATACTAAAGGCCATGCAGCAGATCTCTTCCGGTGCGGAGGCTCAGGCTGAGCTTACTGATAAAGCGGGAGTGCTTGCAGAGAAGCTTGTAGTAGCAGCCACTCAAATGAGTGAAAGAGCAGCTTTCTCTAGTACTAAGACAGAAGAGCTGCAGAAACTATTAGAATCTAATAAAATTGCAATTGATAACATGATTTCGGGGATCTCGTCTTCGGCACAAATCTCCCAAGTGGCAGCAAAAAATATAAAGAGTCTTGAGGAAACCACTAGAAGAATTGACAAAATCGTAGATGCGATTGTGAATGTGACCATACAAACAAACATGTTGGCCGTAAATGGTTCCATTGAAGCGGCTAGAGCAGGAGAGTTCGGAAGAGGGTTCTCTGTAGTAGCTGGAGATATTAGGGCTCTTGCTAATGAATCTGCAGAAAATACGGATAAGATTAAAGATCTTGTACGAGGTATTCAAAACCAAATCCAAAGAGTTTCGGCAGATACAGACTTTTCCAGCAAAGCTTCCTTTGCGGAAGTCGAGAAGTCAAAGAAGACAACTCAGAACTTGGGCATTATAGAAGAAAGCATGATGAAAATACTAAAAGGTGTCAAGGAAGTTCAACAAGGCGCTGAGGAGTCAATGGTTGCCTTGGAACAGGCGAAAAAAGGTGTGGACCAGATTGCTATAGCAGCCCAAGAAGCCAGCAGCGGAGCAGAGCAGGCTTCAGTTGCTGCTAATCAACAATCAAAAGGCATGCAGGAACTTGCAGAAGCTATAGAAGAGATATCAGGACTGGCTGATGAGCTTCAGAATATGTAATAGGAGGGAATAGTTATGGCTTCTGAAATACAGAATGCAAGCTTTGCAGAGTGCCAGCTAGTTACCTTCCTGCTAGGAGATGATGAATTCGGGGCAGATATTATGGATGTGAAGGAAATTATCCGGGTTCCGGAGATCACAAAGGTACCGAATGCTCCAAGCTATGTTGAAGGTGCCTGTAACTTGAGAGGAAATATTCTACCTATTATTGATGGTAGAACCCGATTTAATTTAACTCGAAAAGAAAAGGATGAGAATAGCAGAATTCTTGTCATAGATGTTGACGGCAAGGCGACTGGAGTAGTTGTAGATAAGGTATCTGAGGTAATAAGGGTAAGCACCATGGATATAGAGGAACCACCGCAGATCGTGAAAAATGTGAATGCGGACTATTTAAATGGTGTTGTGAAGCTGGACAACGGAAACAGACTCGTATTGCTCCTAGATTTAGTAAGTGCTTTAAACACCGGGAATAACCGGATAAGCGACAGCAACGATGAGGGCTTACATCATATTAATCCAATGCTCAACAGTTCGAGTGGGGATTCGATAGATGAAGAACAACTGGTTTCATTCCTGCTGGATAAAGAAGAGTATGCCATTGGAATCATGAAGGTTAAAGAAATCATCCGTGTATCTCAAATCGTAAGAATTCCTAGTTGTGAAGATTATATAGATGGTGTAGTGTCTATCCGCAATAACCTGCTGCCCATTATAAACTTGAGAACCTACTTTGGAATGAGCCATCTGGAGATCAACGACCAGACGAGAATACTTGTGGTGGATATGGGTGACTACTCAGCGGGAATAATGGTAGACAAAATTTCGGAGGTTCTGAGAGTACCGGCAAATTCAATTCAGGCTCCGCCTAAATTCTCTACACAAAGTGGAGAACAATTAAAGGGAGTGGCAAAGCTTGATAACGGTAAACGAATGATTCTGATTCTTGAGCCCTCAAAGCTGATTACTGCCGATGAAATTAGTGGACTCAACCTCAACTTTGAAACGCATGGTGTGCAGGATGCCGTTGGAGAGAACTTTGCGGGCAAGCTTCTTGACGAAGAAAAACTAGTGACCTTCAAGATTGACATGGAAGAGTATGGTATTAAGATAGCCAATGTACAGGAAATCAATAGGATGACAGAGGTTACCAAGATACCCAGAGCTCCTCATTACGTTGAAGGTATTGTAAATCTTAGAGGGAATGTAATTCCTGCACTAGATTTAAGAAGGCTCTTTGAACTATCAGATAAGCAGGTGACTGATGCCACCAGAATTATCATTGTTGATTTCAACGGGAAACGAACAGGAATTGTAGTGGATTCGGTTTCGGAGGTTCTCAAGTTCGAGAAGGCAATGATTGAGTTGCCGCCCGCTATATTGAGCAATGGTATTGACAGTGAATATGTCGAAGGTGTTGGAAAACTCGACGGCGGTAAGAGAATGATTCTGATTCTGAATATTAGTAAAGTATTGAGTTTTTTTTGAGGATTTATTAAAAGGGTATTGCCTAGAGTATCAATCAATTTCGACTCTGGGGGATACCCTTTTTATTAATCATTATGATAGGTGGGTCTGCATATGTCTGACAGAATAAAAGTATTGATTGTTGATGATTCAGCCCTAATGAGAAAAGTGCTGAAAGAGATCATTATGACTGACTCCAGTCTTGAAGTGGTGGGGACGGCTAGAGACGGGCAGGAAGCCATTGATAAGGTTCATGACCTGAGGCCCGATGTGGTCACAATGGACATCAATATGCCGGTTATGGACGGCTTAACCTCTATGCAGCATATTCTAAGTTATTACCCAGAGATGCCTATATTAATGGTGAGTTCCCTTACTGCTGAAGGCGCATTGACCACTTTTGAAGCTTTAGAACTGGGAGCCTTTGACTATGTAGGCAAACCATCGGGGACTGTATCGACTAACCTGCATATCGTGGGCAAGGAAATCATTCAAAAAGTTAAACTGGCTTATAAAGGTGTCAACAAAAAAAGTATAAGGGAAAGATCACTAAGGCGAAGTGCTGCGATAACTCAAAAAACAGTACCCCTCTCTAAAAAGCAGGACTCCCCGAGAAACAAAGAGGTGTCAAAAGTAGTGGTAATTGGTGTTTCCACGGGTGGTCCAGGTACTTTGATGGAGGTGCTTCCTATGCTTCCACAGGATCTCAAAGCAGCAGTAATCATTATACAACATATGCCACCTTCCTTTACGACCTCCTTTGCCAAAAGAATGGATAATGCATGCCGAATTCATATCAAGGAGGCGGAAGCCGGTGATGTACTCCAGAACGGACGAGGGTATATTGGGGCAGGAGGATACCACTTGGTGGTGAGGGGGGAAGCAGGTGCACTGCGGCTACCCAGCAGTCCCAAAACCATTTTTATGCCCTCAGTAAATGTGACCATGGAATCTGTGCTGGAGGCTTATGGTGGTGAGAATGTGATTGGGGTTTTGATGACTGGAATGGGGGACGACGGAGCAGACGCCATGGTAAAGATCAGAAATGCCGGCGGTGTTACGATTGCGGAGGATGAGTCTACGGCAGTGGTTTTTGGGATGCCAAGGGAAGCCATAGAAAGAGGCGGTGCTGAATTTGTATTGCCCTCCTATAAGATAGCGAATGCAATCATACGAGCGGTGAGAAAAGGTTAGTGAATGGAGGTTTATGATGAGGCTTAAATATAAGGTTCTGATTGTTAACGATAATGAACAAATGGCAAGTACACTTGAAGGGCTTCTGCGACAGGAGGGTTATACAGTAGAAACTGCCCCTAGTGCTGACAATGCTTTTGGTAAAGTTGAATGCTGTAAGTATCATATAATTTTAATTAATTCAGATTTACCCGATATGGATGGGATTGAGCTATTGAAGAGAATGAAAAAATACGATCCAATGTCACAGATCATCATGATGACGGAACATCCCAATATAGGAGATATATTAAGCTCACTAGAATATGGAGCGAACGATTATCTAAATATGTCTCTTAAGAGTGCTGAGCTTGTCATAGAGGTGGTCAATGATTCTGTACACAATCTAGAAAGATGGCGAGAGACTATCGTACAACTCGTTAAATAATGAACTTGGAATGAGAGAAACACATAGCTCTCGGAGGTGTTCTTAATGGATGCAATGATGCAAGCCTATATGGAAGAAACGGAAGATTTGCTGCAAAGGGCAGAGGAATGCATCATAAGGCTTGAAGTAGATTATTCGACTGTTGATGTTAATGAACTGTTCAGAATGGCGCATACCATTAAAGGTTCTTCCTATATGGTGGGTTATGAAGATATCGGGAAACTGATGCACGAGATTGAAGATATGCTTGACTGCGTAAGGAACGGCTCTATCTTGTTTGATCAAAGTATAGTTTCCCTCTGTTTTAAAGGTTTGGATACCGTGAAAAAAATGCTGCAATACAAAACTGAGCCAGTTACTCAGGAGAGTATGCAGGACCTTCTAGACGCTGCATCCAATATTAGCGAAATGGTGGAGGTCTTGATTAGAACTAATAAAAAGGAAGAAGAAAAGAGTAGCTCTATACAGCCAGAGATGGGGATTATTTCATCCCACTTACATAGAGAATCAAAGGGTGAAAATAAGTACTATATCACGTTCTTCATCGAAGAAGATGCGCCAATGATATCTCCTGTACTAATGATAATTTTAAACAGTGTTGCGGCTATAGGAACACTCGTGTATTCCAGTGTGACTGATCAATATTTTGCTGGTCAAACGGGCGATCATGATCTAAAAACGTTTGATATCATCCTATGCACAGATGTTGATGAAGCGGAGCTGTATTCTTATTTTGCCTTATTTTATGTTGAGAAAATAAATATTGTGGATTTGAGCAGAAGTATTATTGAGGGAAATGATTATAGCTTCAATGATACTGATGATATGCCTTACATTGTTATTTTGAGAACACTGTTGAAGCTGTACGCTTTATTGTTCAACGATTCTAATAGGAAGATAGAAGAGCGATACATTATAGAATCCTTATACAAGGATACTGTAAATGCCATTTCTAAGCTGGAAAATAAAAAAAACAGCATCTTAATCAAAGATTTCAATGAGTTGTATAACCAAGCTCTTACAATATATGACGTACCATCGGGCATTGAAGAAATAAACCGCATGAATAGTCAAACACGGCTGGTAAAGCAAATGGAAAAATTTTATAACCTTACCAAAGGGAAATATATATTCAGCATTTTCAAATCAGGAAATGACAATTTTATTCATAGCCTAACGAATTTTATAGAAATGGTTAATAAGTCATCCATTTCAATCATGTTTATCGATATAAGTAAGCTGGATGTATTACATCATGATGAGATAAAGGATTTAATGGAGATCAAGAAACAGCTAGAAGATCAAGATATAGAAATCAGTATTATTATAAAAGGCCCTGGTGCTAGAAGGCTTCTTAACATTTTTGATTCTATACAACCACTGGGAAAGTTCAAGGTGTTTAGGTCAGAACTTGATGCTATTCTTGGGGTGTTTGAGTCTGAAGGCTCTTTTCGTAGAATAAAGGGAGTGGAGCATGAATAGTAGCATGAACGTATTCGATGAACAAGATATCAAGTCACTTATTCATAGTCTCCTTACAGAAAAAGAAAGATATGAGCAGGAGAAGATCACCCTAAAAATTCAAAGAATAAAAAATGAACGTACTGCTGAACTTGTAGCCGAACTTCTATATTCAGGAGATGCATTTATTCGCAATATTGCCATTGAAATGCTTATAGCACTTGAGGATACTGCATTACCCGTTTTGAAAGATAAACTTTCAGATAAGGATAGAAACATAAGGAAGTTCGCAATGGATGCGTTGAAAAGTATAAAAGGAAGCGCTAGCTGCGAGATTGCCTTAGAGGCTCTTGAAGATCCGGATGAAAATGTTGTAGAGGCAGCCTTGGAAGTCATTGCAGGGCACCACTATACAGAGGCGGAGGACAAACTTCGGGAATTTCTGCATAAAACTAATAGTGTCTGGATCATAAATGCACTTTTAGGAGCGTTTGCAGACCTTGATATCAAAATTTCGGGAGTTATGGAAAGAAAAATACTTTCGCTAGAGGCTACTACCCTTGAAAAAAGCATCTTAATGAACACTTATGTTCGGACTCTAGGCAGCACAGGTTCCTATGACGATATTGAACTGATTCTAAATAAGTATTCCAAGGATATCATGTTTGATGATTCTAACCTCGTCTTCGGATTAAGCGGTTTAATACTAAAGAGTGAAACCTCTAAACTTCCTGTAGAAACTACTCGGGGGATTTCGAGGTTTTTTCAGGAGCGCTGGGATTATCAGGACTCAAGTCAAATATTTGTTTCCATCGCCGCCTTTGTTAAACTTCAGCAGGATTTCTTTCTCCTTGCTATTAAAGAAATATATGATTTTTATAAGGAAGAAGAGTTCTTTATTGAAAGATTTGTTGAACTTGTACAGAGACTAGAGAATATCCCTTTCAGCTTTGTTAATGAAATACTGACTGCTGATGAGCCAGTATTGGTATTGATGGGGCTAAATTTGATATATACCAAAAAAATACCTGGATTTAATAACATCGTGGAGAAATTATGCTATTTCAAAGATACAAACATATCTGAAATGGCAATTTGTATTATCACTGAACTTGATTCATATAAGAATGTCTTACTGCTTGAGAAACTGACGAATTTTAGTGAAGAAAACGAGGTTGCATCCATAGTAAGCACAAATGAAAGAGAGCCGGAGATCCTTGATTATCTTCTTCTGAGACTTGAGCATCCAAGCCGGAAAGTCAGGAAAGCAGCTGCCCAAAAGCTATTTTCGTTTTTTAGTGATGTGGACATAGAATTACTGGAGGCGCTTGTAAAGCGCAATCAAGGAGAGGAAGGGCTAGAAGCCCTTGAAGTTCTTTTCCGTTTAAATGGTGATATTGGATGGAAATATATCGTCTCCAAAATGGATTGTATGGATGAGAATGTTCGAGTGGGACTTGTGGATATTATGGGGTATTCTTCGGATAACGTATTTTACAGTTTTATGAATACGATGCTTAACGACCCGTCGTTAGTAGTAAGGAAAAAGACGATAAAAGCGTTAAACAAAAAAACAGACGATAAAAGTTTGCAATTGCTGAAAAAATTGTATAGGGATGAATCGGATACTTTAAATAAGATGGAGATTGTCTCTAACTTATATAGATTTAATAGTTGTGATGTTATGGAGCTTCTGAAAGAGGCCTCTTGCAGCGAAGATGCTCTCACAAGGATGGCAGCCATTAAAGCATTGAGTTTTATGAATGACGGTAAAGCGATTAGTATATTACAAGGAATGCTGGAAGATCAGATAGAAGAGATCAGGGAAGCTGCTACGGATGCTTTATCTATAAAAGAGGTGGCAGAATGATTCTATCGGATGACCTATTCGACAAGTTTGTGAAATTGATATATAAAAAAACAGGAATATATTATGAATACAATAAAAAGTATTATGTCCAAAAAAGAATTGAGAAGCGTGCACAATTATTGGAAATGGAATCCTTGAATGAGTACCTAATAATGTTGAAATTTTCCACGGACTCTTCTGAATTTTATGAATTAATTAATGACCTCACTATTAACGAAACTTACTTTTTTCGTGATTTTCCTCAACTAAGCAACTTTGCAGAAAATGTACTGCCTATATTCGAAAAAGAAAAACAAGGCAGGAAAAAAATTAAAATATGGTGCGCAGCCTGTTCAACAGGAGAAGAGGCATATACCTTGTCTATCATTCTTCTGGAAATGCTTGATAAACCGGAAGAATGGGATATTCAAATTCTTGCATCTGACATAAACACCGAGGTATTAAAGGCTGCTAGAATCGGACTGTATGAAAGCAGAGCGGTAAAAGATGTGCCTCCTGAATATCTAGAAAAGTATTTTACACGACGCAATGATAAGTGTTTGGTCAATCTCAAGGTGAGAAAGACTGTATCATTTAGACAAATCAACCTGATGGATGAAAATGCGATGAGTAATATCAGCGGTTGTGATTTCATATTTTGTCGAAACTGTTTGATCTATTTCGATGAGGTATCCAGAAAAAGTGTAGTATCCAATTTTT
The DNA here is from genome assembly GCF_042610485.1 of Paenibacillus oryziterrae. Taxonomy (NCBI): domain Bacteria; kingdom Bacillati; phylum Bacillota; class Bacilli; order Caryophanales; family Paenibacillaceae; genus Paenibacillus; species Paenibacillus oryziterrae. Next base: position 72,235 of record NZ_JBGJZO010000017.1, read on the forward strand.
ACGAATCCTTGAATCCAGGAGGGTTCATCTTTCTCGGTCATTCCGAATCTGTGGGAAGAGTCACATCAGCTTTCAAGGTTCGAAGAATCGGGGATAGCTTCGTATATTCCAAGCCTCAATAGGAGGAAGAGCGTATGAAACAGAATTCTAAAGTGAAAATATTGATTGTGGATGACTCTGAAATGGTGAGAAACTTTCATAGCTATATTATTAAGATATTTGGATATCACGTGGAGACTGCTGAAAATGGTGCGGTTGCTCTGGAAAAGTTACTTATCGGCGATTACCAACTGTTGTTAACGGATATTAATATGCCGAGAATGGATGGATACGAACTGATCAAAAATATGATTGAACAGGGTATTACGGTTCCTATTATCATAATTTCTACAGAAGATGAATATATAGGAGGCCCTTCCCAATTGGACCCAGATCATTACGTACATCTGGTAAAACCAACGGATCCTGAAAAATTGGTACAAACAATAAAAATTCTTCTTAAAAGCTAAGGGGTGATTATGATGTCCGACAGAATTTATTTGGAGGATATTAATGTAGTAATAATGCTTGTTAATAAGTGGATGAATGGTCTTGAAGGACTTGAAAAAGAGGTACTGAAGCTTGAAATTCACACCGAAGACAATGATTTACTCTATAATATCCTCAAATATATTCACAGTACGAAGAGAGAGTCTTCATTTATAGGACTAGTAGGTATAACAAAATTAAGTTTTGAAATGGAATTTATCCTTGAGGCTATTATGGAACGCAGGATGATTGCCAGCACAGAGCGTATCGACAGTCTACTATTATGTGTGGACTTTTTAAATACATATACCAAAAGACTTCTTGAGAAATTGAGCCCATATCATTTGGGGGATGAAGCAACTGCACAATATTTAGATCTTGACGATGACCTGAAGGAAGAACAGATCCTCGAAAGCTTAAAGTTGGCGCGTGAACAGTATATGGTTGAGAGCAATAATAGCTCCATACATCAAGAAGTAACTTTAAAGGAAGAAGTGACGCTAGATATTCTGCATTCTGAGGAATTTAAGAACGGACTGGCAGAGGGAGTCAAGGAGCAGTTTTTAATTGAAAGTTCAGAGCACATTGAGAGAATTGAGAACGATTTATTAATACGACTGGATAGCAATAATGCTGACAAGGAAGCGATCCATGAAGTATTCAGGTCTGTCCACAGCATTAAAGGAGGGACGGGAATATATCTCGCCACTTTGCCCCCACATAGTCAAGTTCACGCTGAGTTAAAAGCATTTCTCGATGTTGTGCATACCTTTGAAAGTCTATTAGCTTTGCTAAGAGACAAGGAATGTAATTTTGATAATAGTCTCATAGATTTAAGTTTAATCGTAATGGACTATTTAAAGTCCTTTATAAGCTCAAGTGACTCTGAAGAATCTAGTAAACAAACGGTCGATAGCCTACTTGACCAGATTCATCAGCAGATGTTACTTATTCAAGCTTTGCCAACCAACACAGATCATAATCTTACTACACAAGTCCGGCAGCAAGCGGCTAAAGCTGGGGATATAAAACCAAGTAGCGGCGTTATACAAAGTATTCGAGTCAATCAAGATAAAATTGATAATATGATGAATATCATTTCAGAGCTTTTTATTGCCAAAAATTCATTCCTGCACATATCTACAAAGCTGAATATGGAGTATGATCTGCCGGAAATGTCCAAAGAAGTAAAACAGGTAGGCGCTTATATTAATAAAATTTCGGATGAACTTCAGAATGCAATTATGTCTATAAGAATGGTAGAGATTAAAAGTATTTTTCAAAAAATGCCTAGAGTTATAAGAGATATTGCTCAGAGTACAGGTAAAAAGATGGAACTGTCTATGGAGGGGGAGAACACAGAAATCGATAAAACAATCATCGAGCAGATCAGTGATCCTCTAGTACATTTGATACGGAATTCTGCAGACCACGGCATTGAAGATCAAGCAGAGCGTCTAGCCAAACAGAAACCCGAAACTGGTCATATTGTTCTCAGGGCTTATAACAAGAACAAGTATGTTTTTATTGAAATTGAAGATGATGGAAAAGGAATTGACGCCGAGAAGATTAAGAGAAAAGCAATAGAGAAAGGGGTTATTACTGAGGAAGAGGCTCTACATATGACTCAGAACCAGTTGATAAACCTTGTCTTCCTACCAGGCTTCAGTACGGCACAGCAAATTACAGATGTATCGGGTCGTGGGGTCGGAATGGATATTGTCAGAAGTAATATCTCAAAAATAAATGGCAATATAACGATAGAAAGTGAAGTTGACAAAGGTACGAAAATGACAATTCGATTGCCGCTTTCGTTGGCAGTTTCGCGCGGCTTGATTGTGGAGGTATCTGGAGATACCTATATTATTCCACTAGAGTTTTTAGTAGAAACCGTAAAAATAAACAGAAGTAACATTCATAAATTTAACGGAAAGTACTTCACACATTTAAGAGGTGCTGCCATCGGAATGGAATGGCTGTGCAAGCTTTTTCTAACAGGCGAAAGAGATCTGGACAAAGAAGAACTGAATGCTGTTATTCTCTCTAACGGCGTTGAAAATTACGCAATTGTTGTGGATAAGCTCAGAAACGAACAGGAATTTGTAGTGAAAACTTTGGAGGGGCATTTGTCTGCAATTCCCGGGATAGCCGGTTCAACTTTACTTGGAAACGGGCAAGTGGTTTTAATTGTGAATCCTACGGATATCTTAGAGCTTGCAGGGAAATAAGATCATCACCGTATGTAGAAGGAGGATAACCGGTATGATAAATAGGGTTCAGAAGTATGCCGTTCTAAATAATAAGGGAGGAGTGGGCAAAAGTACACTAGCGGTACATATTGCACATGGACTTGCTGCTAAAGGCGAAAAAGTATTGCTGATCGATATGGATGGACAGAATGATGCAAGTCTTTTCCTCGGCTTTACTTCAGAAGACTATAAACGGAGTCTTTATGATCTTTTAGTTAAACATGAAGATCTCTCTCTTAGTGACTGTATTATCAAGGCTAGAGATCATTTGGATTTGCTGCCTTCCAAACATATAGACCGTATAAACGCAGAACTTTACAAGCAATCTAATACCCATTCATTTTTGAAGGATAAGCTGCGTACCTTAGAACAACTTGACTACAATTATGTAGTTGTGGACTGTGGACCTCAGCGCAGCAAAATTAATGATGCAGTTTTGTATTTTGTAGACGGAATTATTGTGCCAGTACAAGTAGAAGCTGCTTCTGTAAGGGCCATAGGGAACATCTATGAGTATCTTTCCGATCTTGGGCTGGACAACCGCATGATTTCACTCGTAGTTCCCAATATGTATGATCAAAGAACCAGTGATGGGAAGGAAAATCTGGAGTTTCTCCAAGAGTTTTTTGCGGACACCGACGTTTTAACGAAACCTATACATCGAAGAGTTAAGATTACAGAAAGTGGTAAAATGGGAAAAACTGTTTATGAATATGATGACGAATCCTCTAAGCAATTTGAGCAAATTGTGGAAAGGATCGTGAGCATACATGGCAGGGAGAAGCGGTAAAAAAGAACAGGGTAATTTTGAAAAGATGAAAAGGGAAATGGCTGTAAAGAAGCAGAAAGCTGAGATGCAACAAAATTCGGAAATATCACAAACAGATACTGTGACTATGGTTTTGAATCCAGAACCAATAGTGAATAGAACACAACAAATTGGACTTGTAGTTTTTAAGGTGGCTGAAGAAGAATTTGCATTCAGGATATCGCATGTAAAAGAAATTATCAGAGTTCCTTCAATGACCAATATTCCTCATGCTGCAAATCACATCATCGGTATGTGTAGTTTGAGGGGTGAGTTACTGCCTGTTATGGATAGTAGACAATTGTTTGGTCTGCCAGCGCAGGAATTAAATGAGAACAGCAGAATAATTGTTGCAGACATTCATGGGAAGATGATTGGATTGGTATCTGATAAGGTATCAGAAGTGATAAATATTGAAGAGACGATGATTAAAGAACCACCCGCTAACATCAGGGGAATAGTTGGAGGCGCATTGAACGGTATTGTGGGTGGTATTGTAATTCTTAATAGAGGTAAAAGAATGGTTATGATTCTCGATGCGGAGAGAATTACAAATGTGGGGAATCATGATCTCACAGTAATGCAACAACATGCAAACTCCAGGGAATTATCCCGTTCAGAAATGCAAAAGCTTGAAGAAGAGCAGTTAGTTATATTTAATATTGGCACAGCAGAGTATGCATTTAATATTAACAATGTAAAAGAAATAATCAGAGTACCTGAATTTTCAAAAGTACCTAATGCGGCAAGCCACATTGAAGGGGTCTTTTCTACAAGAATGCAGCTGTTGGCAGTAATTAACTTAAGAAATCTTCTGGGCATCGACAATAAGGGGCTGGACGATTCTAGCCGTGTTGTAATTATTAATGATGGAAGCCAATCCTATGGGGTGCTGGTTGATAAAGTATTGCATGTCATTGGGGTGCAGAAGAAATTTTTTGAAGCGGACAACCTGATCGCCCGCTTATCCCATACAGATTTTATCAAAGGGATGTATACTCTTGATAATGGTAAACGGATAGTTATGATGCTGGAGCCTAGTCGACTGGTACGTCCGGAGGAAGTGAAAGCGAGTTCGGATGCGTATCATAAATATGATCCATTGCTGAATCCAGATGAAGCAGATCATAACCTAGAGCATGTTGTGATATTTAGACTGGGTAAGGAAGAATACGCAATAGAAACCCAAAACGTTCAAGAAATCAGAGTCATTAACGAATGGACCCACTTTCCTGGAGCTCCGGTTTTTATTTCGGGAATGGTAGATTTGCGTGGAGAAACAATACCGTTATTGAATCTCCGGCAATTATTTGCGGTTCAAGGCTCCGCTACTCATTCATCCAAGCTTTTAGTTGTGGAATTCAAAAACAAAAGAGTGGGTATTCTTATAGATTCAGTCTCGGAGGTCTTAAAGTTCCCGAAGACCAATCTTGAAGAAGCCCCAGCAGTATTTAAAGAAATGGCTCTGAATAACCATATAGACAAGATAGCAAACTTAAGTGAGGGTACCCGAATAGTATTGCTATTAAATCTTGCATCGGTACTAAGTTTTATGTGAAGTCCTAATTTCAATGTTAAAGTAACCGCTGCTTGTATTGCTGGGAAGGGCTCGCCCATCCCGACAAAAAAACAGAGGGGTCGTCCAGTAGCCATTTCATGGCTTTTGGGACTGCCCCTCTCTTTTTTGTGCATCTCCAGTTTATTTTAAGAAGAGAGATTTGACAGTTGTGGATCACAGCGGTTTGACATTGACGGTTCAGCGACTTACTCTAAACGAGTGAACTAACTTATTTCCATTGCAAAGGAAGTCTGAACATAATGAACGATATAATCAAAAGCGAAGTGGAAGCCACGCTTCGGACCTTCGTAGGTGAGGAGATTTATATTCACAGCGAGGCGACTTCATATTTGTTCGTCCGCAATTTCAAGGTGAAGGTAAGTGATGCTTTTATTGCCGGGGATGGTCCTTATCGGGTGGCCCTGCGCTTTGACGGTCATGGCTGGCTGCGGATTGAGGCGCTGACTCATTATGAAGTAGATGGTAACGCCCGTCTGCTGCTAGCAGGTTATGATGATAAGGGACGAATGGATGTCGCCCTGCACTTAGGAAAGGAGCCTTTTCCAGAATGAACGAATTACATACACCGCGAAAAATATTGGCTGTTCTAGCACATCCCGATGATGAAACCTTCATCTGCGGAGGCACACTTGCCAAATATGCCAGCCAGGGAGCCGACATTACGCTGGTAAGCGCTACTAGAGGTGAAATGGGACGCCGCATGGGCAACCCGCATTACCTGAACCGGGAGTCCATTCCGGCAGCCCGGGAAATCGAATTACGCCGTGCCTGTGACAGTTTGGGCATCCGGAGACTGATCTTTTTTGATATCCGTGACAAGACAGTGGAATTTATCGACGAGGAGCTACTAATCGGCAGAATCTCGGATCTTATTGACGAAGAGGATCCCGATGTGATCCTTACGTTCCACGAGAAGCTTGGCGGACATCCTGATCACTGCGCGATCGGCAAAGTGACGACGGCTGCTGTTATGCGTTCGGGACACAGGGGAGCTTTATATTTCATATCCTATGGTGATGCGATGAAGCAGCCGGGGAGATACGGCTATACCCGTGCGGATATTACCAGAATTAATGTACAGAACCATCTGCAGGCGAAGCTTGCAGCGTTCCGGGACCACCGTTGCCAGTCTGAATTCGATGAGTGGGTATGGGAGGAAGATACCAAGGCACTTTCGAGGTTCGGGCCCTATGAATATTTTATTAAAGGCAATTCAGCGGCGATGTCGCAGCAGTCAGATGACTTGTTCATCGCAACTTCGGTCCTGTGACGGGTGAACTGTAATCGAAATATTCTCTAATTAAGATCTAAGCAAAGAACCTTGCATACAAGGTTCTTTTTTGTCTGGAGCAGCGATGCAAATTTTGTCGGAAACAAGGAGAAAAGCGCGGATTAAGCGAATTAATAAGAGAGAAGCCAACGAAGGGAATTATACGGTTTGAAGACTACAATAAAGGCTGTTGTTTCAATCATCCTGCCATTTGTTTTACTTGTATTAACCTATTTATTTTTCACAAAGACAGGCACTATGTCCAAACCGCAATTAGATATCATTTCATTATCTCCGTATGCCGTATTTCTTATTGGTGGGGCACTTTCGTGGAAGTTTAACCGCAGCAGGGAATTGTTCATCCTGCTAATTCTTGCGGTCTGTCTGTTTGTACTAACTCACCTGCCGGCCTCAGCCGTCAGACCTGCGCAGCATGCTGATATTTATACGCTCATTTGTGTGCTCATTCCCTTGAACATTGCGGTATTCTCCTTCTTTAAAGAACGGGGCATCTTTAGTTTATGGGGAATTCTTCGTATTGCTTTCATTATGTCGCAGTTTATGTTTCTCTGGTGGGTCATACAGCCGGGCTCAAGAGAGCTTCTTGTCTTTATTCATCAGGATATACTCCCTCTGAAGCTGGATTCACTGACTTCCATGTCCCAGATGTCTATCCTCCTTTTTGTAATTACATTGCTGATTCTTGGCGTTAAACAGTTTATGACCAGAGCGTCGCAGGATATTTCTTTTATAGCGGTGCTGGTTGCCCTGTTTTATGTGCTGAATGACCATAGTAATCCTATCGTGTATCCGATATTTTTTGCAGCTTCGGGCATTATTCTGGTGACTTCGATTATTCAGGATTCGTATTCCATGGCTTTCTCCGATGAGCTGACAGGTCTGCCGTCAAGGCGGGCGCTTAAACAGGATATGATGAAGCTTGGCATGAACTATACGATTGCGATGCTCGATATCGATTTCTTTAAGAAATTTAATGATAAGTATGGTCATGATACCGGTGATGATGTGCTTAAACTTGTGGCTTCAACGATCAGGGATGTGACAGGCGGCGGGAAGGCTTTCCGTTATGGCGGTGAGGAATTCACCATTCTATTCCCGGGCAAAAGCATAAGCGATGCCATTCCGCATCTGGAGGAGCTTAGAGAGAAGGTGTCCAAACGCGGATTCACCTTGCGTGGCAAGGGAAGGTCCTCCAGCAGCTCCAAAAGCAGATCCCAAGGCTCCTCGCCTGGCAAGACAATTTATATAACCATAAGCATCGGCGTTTCACAAAAAAACGAGAAAAACAAAACCCCGGACACCGTGATGAAATCAGCAGATGCTGCTCTTTACCGGGCTAAGAAAAAAGGCAGAAACTGCGTTAGTAAATAAACATACGTCATTTAAAGTTGTCAGCATCATGAATGAGAAGAAGGTGATAGTAGAATGAGACTCCTTACAAAAAGAACAGCAGGTACTTGGTTTACCTTAATAGTACTTGTGCTGCTGTACTTCAGCAGCTATTACAGTTATCTGCTTTTCCATACCACTGCAGAAATATTCAGCATTTGTATCGCTGCAACGGTATTTTTAATCTCTTGGAATTCGAGCCACTATATCAAAAATAACTATTTATTGCTTGTGGGCATTGCCTATCTGTTCATTGGGTTTATGGACCTGTTTCATACGATGTCATATAAAGGCATGGGGATTTTCACCGATTATGATTATTATGCCAATCAAATGTGGATCGCTGCCCGTTTTTTTGAAAGTGTTGTTCTTCTGCTCTCATTTATATTTGTGAAATCTAAAAGAGAACTCAATCCGAACGTCATTTTTAGCGTATACACGCTCATTACAGCTCTATTGATGCTGTCCATATACGTTTGGAAAGTATTCCCTGTATGTTTTATTGAGGGGCAGGGGCTTACTCCGTTTAAAAAGTACAGCGAATATATTATTTGTACGATATTGCTTGCCTCTATCGTGATGCTCCATATCAATAAAGATGCGTTTGAGGGCAAAATATATAAAGTGCTGACCGTATCCATGATTTTTACGATTATATCAGAGCTTGCTTTCACCATATATATTGATAATTACGGATTATCCAATCTGGTCGGACACTACTTTAAAATCTTTTCCTTCTTCCTGATCTATAAGGTCATCATCGTTAAAGCCATACAGGAGCCTTATGATATCATCTTCCGGGAAATGAAGCTCTCCGAGCAGAAGCTGTCTGAACAGAACAGTGTCCTGAAGGATCTGGCGACCGTAGACGGGCTGACCGGGCTGTATAATCACAGGCATATCTATGATACGCTCGAGCAAATGGCTGCGGGGCGAAATGTGCAGAAGGACTGCTTCACCGTGCTGATCCTCGACATTGATCATTTCAAGAATATTAACGATAGTTATGGACATTTGACTGGCGATAAGATTCTGAAGCAGCTGTCCACTATTCTTAAAGAGAACACACGGAAGTTGGATGTGGTTGGGCGTTATGGGGGCGAGGAATTTCTGATTATGCTTGAGAACACCTCCATAGAGGAAGGTTTTACGGTAGCAGAATATATAAGACAAATTGTCGAGTCAACGGAATTTGTTCAGGGCATCAGGCTAACGCTAAGCATAGGAATTGAAGAGTACAAGGGTGAGAAGATCAGCGAGCTGCTGGAAAAGGCAGATCATAAGCTGTATGCTGCTAAGCACGGAGGAAGAAACCAAACGACGATGTAAAAAAATTGAGGAGAGATGTTTATGCAGAAAATCGTAATTAACCTGTGGTTCGATACGGAAGCGGGAGAAGCTGCGGAGTTCTATACCTCTATTTTCAAAAATTCAAGAATTGTGAATACTTCGTATTATGGTGAAGGCGGGCGGCGGCCTGCAGGCATGGTAATGACAGTTACGTTCGAGCTGAATGGGATAACATTCACGGCACTCAATGGCGGACCGGAATTCAAGTTCTCCGAAGCGGTATCCATATTGATCAATTGTGAGGGGCAGGAGGAAGTGGACGAGCTGTGGGAGAAGCTGACGGAAGGCGGCAAACCGGGTCCATGCGGCTGGCTGAAGGATAAATACGGCTTCTCCTGGCAGATTGTCCCTACGGAACTCGGGAAGCTCATGAGTGATCCTGATCGTGCCAAAGCGTCAAGGGTCATGCAGGCAATGCTCAAGATGGGCAAGATTGATATTGCGGGTTTAAGAGAAGCGTACGAAGGTAACTGATTGACGGTATGTCAGTGACGGTGACTTGACGGACATTCAAACAAGTGTTAATTTTATCCTAACAAAAAGGCAATGAAACCTTTGGGTTCAACCTCGTATTCACGTGGTTGGGCCCTTTTTGCATTTTATTTTATCCGGGGAGGTTTAAGAATGGAAAGAACACAATTGCTGATGCACAGACTGGATGACATCGGCAGGACGCTGGAGGTGAAAGGCGGTGCGCTCGCGCTGCTGGGGCTCGGGTCGGTGGGAATAGAGACGGGACGGCTGGATGAATATTCTGACCTGGATTTCTTTGTAATTGTAGCGCCAGGTTATACACAGCGGTTTATTGAACAACTGGACTGGCTGGAGGACACGTACCCGCTGGCTTATCATTTCCGGAACAGTGATCTCGGGCATAAGATTCTATTCGAGGATGGGATTTACGGGGAGTTCGCGGTATTCGAAGAAGCAGAGCTTGCAGTCTCTGACTATTCGGAAGGGCGAATCGTATGGATGGCTCCCGGATACTTCAACCGGACAATCACCAAACCGTTGAAGGTTTTCCCCCGGATACGCGCGGAATCAGTGGAGTTCTCCCTGAATGAAGCGTTGACCAATCAGTATGTGGGGCTGTGCCGATACGCCAGAGGCGAGAAGCTGTCGGCCCTGAAATTCATCGAACGTTATGCGGTGGACAGCATCATCTCTGTGCTACACCTTTTGGAGGAAGAGGTGAACTATTATCCCGATATTTACGGGAATGAAAGAAGATTCGAGAAGAGATTCCCGGATTTCGCCGCAAGGCTTGGCACCATGCTGCAGGGATACAACAGGGTGCCGCAATCCGCGGTTTCCATTCTGGGGTACCTTGAGGAGATGTATCCGGTTAATCCCCGGTTAAGTGCAGAAATTCGCAGATTGGCTATGCATTGCGGGTTATCATAGGTTCTTCTCTGCCGGAGGGGAGTACCGTTCTAACCTTTTTGCTTCTTTCCATACACCGTAATCACAATAACGGCGGTAATGATCAGTACGGCGGAGATCAGGGAGTTCGCAGGGAGCTGCTCACCAGCGATGAACCAGCCGAGGGCTACCGCCACCATCGGATTTACGAAAGCATAGGTGGATACCCAGGTGGGGTCGGCATTTTTGAGTAGCCAAATATAGGCAGTATACCCTACGATAGCGCCAAACAACACGAGATAGCCAAAGGCAAGATAACTGCGCAGCGAAATATCGGACAGATGCAGCGCGGACCAGTCTTCAAGGAACAGAGACAGTACGATGAGCAGAATTCCTCCAACAATCATCTGCAGGGCTGTGGACAGCAGCGGTGAATCCGGGAGCTTGGCCGTGCGGGAATATAGAGACCCGATAGACCAGGATATGGAAGCGAACAACAGGGCCAGTATGCCCACAACATCCATGCCTTGATCTGAGCTTCCGCCTGAATGCAGCACCAGAACGGCAATGCCCAGAAACCCTGACACTACTCCTAAGATAACCCCGGTATTGGGTTTCTTCCGGCTGCCGCCCAGCCAATTAAACATAATAATCCATAAGGGAACCGTAGCAACCAGCAGTGAAGCGATCGCTGAGGGTACTCTTTGTTCCGCCCAAGCAACTACTCCATTACCTCCAAGCAGCAGTAATGCACCCACGATTCCGGCACCCCTCCATTCCAAGCGGCTTGGACGGGGGTCACCCTTTATCCGGGCAACGAAATACAGGATTGTGCCGGCCATAAGGAACCGGACTCCCGCCATGATAAATGGGGGAATGGTCTCAATAGCCACCTTCATGCCAAGGTACGTACCTCCCCAGAAGATATAAAGGGATATAAGCGCGATTAGGGTAACGGCAAGCTTCGAGCCTGTCGCCGCAGGTTTTGTTGCCGCAATGCTCACGGACTTCATACGGTATCTCCTTTGCTGGTATTCAGCTCATTGATTCCGTTCTCGTAAATGGTGGATAACACAAATGTGGTTGAGGTTTCCTGAATCTCAGGTATTTTCACAAGTTCATCAATGAAATGGGTTAGCTCCTCCGGTGAGGGCGCCCGCAGCTTCAGTAACACATGCTTGCTGATCTCTTCATGCGATAACCTGCCGTCCTCTTCCAGCAGCTGAATAATCTTGAGATCGATATCGTCCATGTTCCACCTCCTGAGGAGATCATATCATATATGCCTAAAATACGGACTATTAGTAAGACTAAGGATTAAGATTCGAACGAATAGAAGATATTAGCGGCATAAACAAGCTAATGAGTAAGTGTGAGGAATAGGAATGAAGCCGCAAGACATTACGAATCGTAACTTTTTTTCATGAACATCTTAACGGAGAAATACATAAAGGATAGACCTACCGCGAAGTTCAATGCCTCCATGACCAAAGGTGTGACGAATACCTGCGTTAGGCTGCCGATGAAAGCAATCAGCGTGAGAAAGAGGACTGTAGACCCCAGCGCCCCCAGGCCAAAGATATAAATGTCACTCTTATGTAAATGTTCCTCAGTCAGCTTGGCGGAGAATACTCCGGCCCAGAACAGGATAGTGAGCGGATTAGAGGCCGTCAGCAGCAGGGTGTATATGAATGCGTTAGGGGTATCAGAGCCACCCGTGACGTCTAAACTGGGAATGAAGCTGAGTTCAAATACGCCGGCAATCATATTGGCACCAAAAATAAACAGGACAGCCGCTCCGAACAGCTTCAGGCCCCGCTTCATATTCGTTCGCGAGATCACCGAGGTTAACCCGAGAATGGCGGCTGTAATAAACAGCCCGTCCACAAGTGTGACTCCGAGCACCCCCGCTTCCGCTGAAATGAACCCTTGAGCTGCGGCAAGCTGGAATATAAAAATACATACCGGACCTACCGCAAGCTGCAGCAGCATCCCGAACCTCAGACCTTTTAGGAACATCATTCCGCCTGCCTCTCCATAAACTTTCCTATCATTATATGCAAGACCCCCTTTTTAAAGATAGTGGTTTTGATATACTTAGGCATATTACAACAGAAACGATGGTGGATATGAGAATTGTAGTTCAGAATCAGCCGATAGATTTTAACGTCACGTATAAAAATAGAAAAAAACTCTCCATTCATATCGATCCCATTGGCCTTGTAACCGTGAAGGCTCCCAAGGGAACAACCGAGGAGATGGTACTAAGTGCGGTGGAGCGGCATGGACCGTGGATATTAGAGCAATTGCATAAACTTGAAGAGGCCAGAAAGACCCCGGAGGCCAAGGAGTACCAGGACGAGGGGAAGTTCTTACATCTTGGTCAAGAGGTTCCGCTGCATGAGCTGATTGATACCGACGGTTTAAGCGAGGAAGAACTCAGAATCCAGCTTAAGAAGTTTTACTTCGCCAGCTGTAAGAAGATTGTAGGGAAGCGTATCGGCGATTATCAGGCGAAACTTGGCGTGAAGCCCAAGAGCATTGAGATCGTGGAATCCCGGACCAAGTGGGGAAGCTGCAGCTCGGACAAGAAACTGACTTTCAATTACCGTCTGGCAATGGCTCCGGTGGAAGTGATCGATTATGTCATTATCCACGAGCTGTGTCATCTGCTTCATATGAATCACGACAGATCCTTCTGGCGGCGGCTGGGCAGTATTATGCCGGATTATAAAGCTAAGGAAGAGTATCTGGCCCGGCACGGGCAGTTCATGACCCTATGAAATTTCAAGTTAGCCGCTCCGGTGTGTCCGGGGCGGTTCTTTGTGCTGCATCTACATCTCAAGGCGGATATGCAAATGGTCTTGAAGACGGTTCAGACCCGGCTCGTGTCCAGGGTATAATGAGGCTGCGAGCAAGACACAGGAAATTATCGGGAGGGATATCATGTCAGTGCTGGAGGTAGTGAATTTACAAAAGTCGTTCGGTCAGGTGCGAGCAGTTGAAGATATCAGCTTTTCAGTCGAAGCGGGCGAGGTCTTTACGATCATCGGGCCCAATGGTGCGGGCAAGACCACAACACTGGAGATGATTGAAGGATTACAGCAGCCGGATGCCGGATCAATTACAATAGACGGTCTCGTCTGGAGCAAGGATGAGAGCAAGATCAAGACCATCATCGGAGTTCAACCGCAGTCGGGAGCGCTGTTTGACCTGCTGACCGTAGCAGAGAATCTGGACTTATTTGCTTCCTTTTATCCCAAATCCAGAAGTACGGATGAAGTGCTGGAGATGATTAATCTGACAGAGCACCGCCGTAAAAGAGTCAAGTCCCTGTCCGGCGGGCAGCGGCAGCGTCTGGCGATCGGGCTGGCCATGGTCAGCGATCCGCGGATTATATTTCTGGATGAACCGACGACAGGCCTGGATCCCCAGGCACGCCGCAATATCTGGGACATTATTCTTAAGCTGAAGAGCCTCGGCACCACGATTATTTTGACAACCCATTACATGGAGGAAGCGGAGAAGCTAAGCGACCGTGTCTGTATTGTCGACCAGGGGACCATTATCAGTCTGGATACACCGGCCGCATTGATCGGCAGACTGACGAAAGAGCGGGAAGTCCGCCTGTCCTTCTTCGAAGGTCAGGAAGCGGCACGGCAGACCGAAGAAGCGATGACTTATCAGCCTTGTATTATCCGCATGGAGCGGGATGGCGCCAATCTGACGCTTTGGTCGGCTCAGCCGGAGCAGGCATTATATGAACTCCTGGGATACACCAAGGAGTGGGGATACCGGGTTGAGCATGTATCCATTCGCGAAATGAGTCTTGAAGATGTCTTTATTGCCTTCACCGGCAAAGAATGGAGGGACTAGGATGAGTACAGGCAGACAACTGAAGAAGCTGTTCACTGCACAGCTTAAAACGATGTTCCGTGAGAAGCAGGTGTGGTTCTGGAATTTATTCTTCCCTGTCATTCTGATGGTGGTATTCATGGTGATCTTTGGCGGCGGAGACAACAGCGATTTCAAGGCCAAGGTGGCTCTCGTGAAGCCACAGGCCAGCGCTTCTGCAGATCAACTGGAAGCCGGGCTGCGTCAAGTTCCGGTCTTCGAATGGAAGTCGGAGCAGCCAGTCAGTAAGGAGCAGGCGGATCAATGGATAAAGGAGAAAGACGTAGACGCAGTGATCATTCTTCCAGAAGGTGAAACGGGTGGTGCAGTACAGCTGCTCGTCAACGTGGAGAATGAGACCAACGCTACCTCCCAGGCCGTACGGGGTATTCTTGATCAGTCGCTGCAGCAGGCCAATTTCGCCGCGGCTGGAATTCAGCCAGCATTCACTTTGGAATCTTCAGTAGTGTCCAGCGGACGCAGCGATTTAAGCAGTGCCGATTTCCTGCTGACGGGGATGATCGCCCTGTCTGTTGCCCAGTCCGGTCTCTTTGGCATGGTGGATATGGTAGAAAGCCGCAGATCTGGCTTACTTAAGCGGCTGCGTATGACGCCTGCACGCATGGGATTGTACGGGGTTGGCGGCATGATGGTGCGCTTCGTGCTCAGCTTTGTCCAGATCGTATTGTTGACTGTAATCGGAGTGTTCGGGTTTGGAGCGAATCTTCATGTAGAGCTGCCTACCCTAATCGTGGCTTTCTTTGTAGGGGTTCTTGCCTTTAATGCCCTTGGGTACCTGATCTCTTCCTTCAGCAAATCCATTGAAGCCTACATGGGGATCGCGAATATCACCAGCTTCCTGATGATGTTCCTGAGTGGTGTATTTTTCGCTACCAGCACATTGCCGAATTGGTTGAAGCCCGTTACACAGCTATTGCCCCTCACTTATTTCGTGGAAGGCATGCGGGATGGCATGGTGTACGCATCTGGCATCCTGAGCGGAGAGTTCTGGGCAGGCATGGGCATCCTGATGTTGTGGGGAGTAGTGGCTTTTACCATCGGTTCACTAATCTACCGCAAAGGGAAAATAGAGGTGAGATAGATTATGATATACAGATCGTGCGGAATTACTTTTTTAAGATAAATAAATCCTTGGATAAGTCTTATCACTTGCAATTTCCCGGGTTATACTGTTACTGTTAGGTATTGTGTAATTCATGCAAGAGATGTGACTAAAGGGGATTGAAAGATATGGCAAATGAAGAATTGCAGGTTGACCTTCCGGAGAATTTCGGAGAATTGAAAAAAGCGGCGAACCGCACGTCCGACTGGAGAGCACGTTTGGCGGCTGTTGAAGAGCTGGCCGAGTGGAATAATAAACAAACGATCAGCATTTTGACACGTCTTGCCGCAAGTGATCCGGTATATACCGTTCAGGAAGCAGCTTACCAGAAGCTCAAAGCTTTTGGCGAGTCCGTAGCAGCACCCTCGAAGAACAGACCGGATCCGGTGAAGGGTCTCTCCAAGATTCTGCTCAGAATTAAGAAGAGCCTGCCCCAAGATCACACTTATGAAGAGTTTAAAGAGAAGCTGAAAAAGATGAGAATCGATATCTACGATGTGTACGAAGGCGAAAAAGGTGCGGAATTTGATACTTGGCTGGAAAAGCAATGGGCTGAAGTTTCGTCCGACAGACGGAGTAAATAAACAGACGCGGATCTCTGCGTGCCGAAATGAAACCCGTAAGGCTGACACTTGGTTAAAGTGTCTACCTTGCGGGTTATTTGTATTGATGATATCCAAATTTTAAAATGATTCTCAAGTCCTGTTTTTTATTAAATTTTAGGACTTTAGGTATATCTTAAATCTATATTTTGGGATATTATTTAATAATAGAAGTCATATTTTGGTGAATAGACCCGAATGGTAGGAGGGTTATTTACAATTTGGAGATTATGAAGATGAAACAAGATGCCAACGAGATTATTCGATTATCCAGCAGACAGGTCGGATCCAGAGCGGTGAAATGGATCGCAGGGGGATTTATACTGGGAGCCTCCATTAATTTCATAGCCAGGCTCTTTGAGGGAAGGCCGATGCTGGAAATATTAACAGTCAGCGGTCTTCTATTGGTCATGGGCGTACTGTTGTACTCGGCTACGCTTATGAAATTAAGCGACAAGGCGAGGACGCTTACCATTGGTACTATTGTTTCTCTAGCCATCCCTCTCATCACTTTAAGCTTCCTATACTGTGCCTCTATCACCGTATGGGCGTTTCCTTTTTTTATCATTATTCTGTTACTGGTAATCACTGACCGTAAAATGTTCTACGTGATCTCCCTTTCTATCATGCTCACGCAGGTAACCGTCTGGATTCTCAGGCCTCAGCTGGAGGTGCTGGTGAATACCGCAGATCATATTGCCCGGCTTAGTTTTTTTACACTTGCTTTGTGTGCCGCCTTGTTTGTGAATAAAGCTTTCACGAATAAATTCAGGGAAAACGCTTATCACATGAGTAAGATTGAGGAGTTGGCTTACCAGGATCATTTGACGGGTCTGCCGAACCGGCTTTTATTCTCGGATCATATCAAACAAGCTATTGAATCCTCCGAACAAGGGAATTCATTATTTGCAGTGCTGTACATCGACCTCGATGGTTTCAAAATGATCAATGATACGATGGGACATGAGAGTGGGGACAGGCTGCTGCAGGAGGCGGCCGCGAGGCTGAGGTGTACGCTTTCACATGACGATGTTATCGCCCGGGTTGGCGGCGATGAGTTTATGATCATGGTGCAGCGACTGGATAGCATGGATAACATACATATTCTGGCCCAACGCATTCTGAATTGCTTTTCCCCTATTTTCAGGTTAAACGGTCAGGACTGTGTAATCTCCTCGAGCATGGGCGTTGCCGTATATCCGGCGGATGGAGACGATGCGGAAACCCTGACCAAGAATGCGGATACCGCCATGTACGAAGCGAAAAGTCGAGGTAAAAACCAATATGTTCTTTGTCATAGTGCCATGAAGGATAAAGCTGAGGAGACCGTCAGGCTGACGCATCACTTGTATCGGGCGCTGGAACGGAAAGAGCTGGAACTATACTATCAGCCTCAGGTAAGCTGCGAAACGGGGCATATCAAAGGTATGGAAGCGTTGATCCGCTGGAGGCATCCTGAACTGGGCATGATTCCGCCTAGTGCGTTCATTCCGATTGCTGAACGTACGGGACTTATATTTCATATCGGTAGATGGGTTCTGTATACGGCCTGCCGGCAGAATAAGGCTTGGCAGGCTGCGGGAATTCCTCCAATCCGCGTAGGTGTGAATGTTTCGGTTTCTCAACTGCAGAACCCCGACTTTGTAACATTGGTTGAGCAAGTTCTTGCAGAGACAGGGCTGAGTCCTGAGTATTTGGAGCTTGAGATTACGGAGAGCATTGCCATGAAGGAGTCCTCTATTGAGGGTACATTGAACCGTCTGAAACAACTGGGAGTCTACTTGTCCATAGATGATTTCGGTACAGAATATTCCTCCCTTATGTATTTGAAGCGGCTGAATGTGGACCGGATCAAGATCGCCATGCCTTTTGTTCAGGGAATCGAGGCCTCTCGAAAAGACCAGGCTATAGCGAAAGCGATTATCGTACTCGGCAAGAGCATGGAGCTTGGGGTAATAGCAGAAGGAGTAGAGACCAAGGAGCAGCTTGAGTTTCTGAAAAGAGAGAAATGTGATGAAATCCAGGGTTACTATTTCTATAGACCAATGCCGTCCTCTGAAGTGGAAGAGTTGCTGGAATCCCGGTTTCTGCATCAAGGTTTAATGTAGCTGTTATTTCTGTCCTTCCTTGTGGGTAATATTAAGTATCGTGCTTTAGGAAAGGGAGGGTTCATAATGGCTAAATGGGCTATTGGACTAAAAGGCAGTAAGAGAGAAGGCGTTCTGCGGCTTACCTTATTTATTGTACTTACTTCTCTCATTTATACCGTCCGTGAGTACTCCTGGGCAATTGTGCTTGTCTCCTTAGTGGCAGTGTATTTCCTGATTACCGGAGCTTATCAATATTTATATTCGCCGAGAAATGAATGACCGTTATTAACCAGAGAGTTATCCTTCCCGGCCCGAAAGGGTACTGGAGGGTAACTCTTTTTTTGTGCAAGCAGGGGGGCGTTATCCATTATTCCAGTCCTAATGTTGACATTGAAAATTCGGATATGGTATATAGAAGTTAGCATTAGCACTCAGAGAGATGGAGTGCTAATATTAACGCGTAAGCGTAATTCTTCAATTTTCCACATTCGAAAGGAGATCTAAAGAAACCCATGGTGAAAAAAGAGTTTAAAGCCGAATCTAAACGATTGCTGGAGATGATGATTAACTCCATTTATACGCATAAGGAGATTTTCCTCAGAGAACTTATCTCCAATGCCAGTGACGCTATCGATAAAATCTATTACAAGGCACTCTCCGACGATAGTCTGGTGTTCAATAAAGAGGATTATTATATTAAAGTCGTGGCTGACAAGGGCAGCCGGACCTTGACCATTACCGATACAGGAATTGGCATGAGCAAGGAAGAGCTGGAGAACAATCTTGGCGTAATTGCGAAGAGCGGCTCCCTGGCGTTCAAGAAAGAGAACGAAGCCAAGGATGGACATAATATCATTGGCCAGTTCGGGGTCGGGTTCTATGCGGCCTTTATGGTTGCGGATATGGTTACAGTTACGAGTAAGGCACTGGGCAGCGATGAGGCTTTTAAGTGGGAATCACGTGGCGCTGACGGTTACACGATTGAGCCTGCCGAGAAGGCAACCGTAGGAACTGAGATTGTGCTTACGATAAAGGACAACACTGAAGATGAGCAGTATGATGAGTATTTGGAAGAATACCGCCTGAAGGCCATCATCAAGAAATACTCCGATTTCATCCGCTTCCCGATCAAGATGGAAGTGAAGGGCCGGAAGCCTGTGGAAGGCAGTGAAGGTGAGTTCGAGGATACACTTGAAGAGCAGACTGTGAACAGCATGGTGCCGATCTGGCGCAAGAACAAGAGCGAGCTGACCCAGGAAGACTACGAGAATTTCTATATGGAGAAACGTTACGGCTTTGACAAGCCGCTGAAACATATACACATTAGTGCGGATGGCGCTGTCGTGTACAACGCTATCCTGTTCATTCCGGAGAATACGCCGTTTGACTACTACACCAAGGAATATGAAAAAGGGCTGGAGCTGTACTCGAACGGCGTGCTGATTATGGATAAATGTTCGGATCTCTTGCCGGATTATTTCAGCTTTGTCAAAGGGATGGTGGATTCCGAGGATTTGTCCCTGAACATCTCCCGGGAACTGCTGCAGCATGACCGTCAGCTGACGCTGATTGCGAAGAATATCAAGAATAAAGTCAAAGGCCAGCTCCAAAGCCTGCTGAAGGAAGAAAGAGAGAAATACGAGCAGTTCTATAAATCGTTTGGCAGAGGCCTGAAATTCGGTGTCTACAGCGACTACGGCATGAATAAAGAGACACTGCAGGACCTCTTGATGTTCTACTCCTCCAAGGAGAAGAAGATGGTTACGCTGGACGAGTACGTATCCAGAATGCCGGAAGAGCAGAAGTATATCTACTATGCATCCGGTGAGTCTATTGAACGGATTGAGAAGCTCCCGCAAACCGAGCTGGTAGCTGACAAGGGTTATGAAATCCTGTACTTCACAGATGACATTGACGAATTCGCCATCAATACGATCATGAACTACAAGGAGAAGGAATTTAAATCTGTATCCAGCGGCGATCTCGGCATTGAAGCCGATGAGAAAGACAAACCGTCGGAAGCCGAAGAGAATGAGAACAAGGAATTGTTCGAAGCGATGAAAGGCATGCTCTCCGGTAAAGTGACGAATGTTAAAGCCTCCAAGCGCCTGAAATCCCATCCGGTCTGCCTGTCTACGGAGGGTGATGTCTCCATTGAAATGGAGAAGATTCTCAAGGCGATGCCGAACGGTCAAGACGTCAAAGCAAATAAGGTGCTCGAAATCAATATTAACCATGAGGTGTTTGGTTCTCTGAAGGCAGCTCACGCTAACGACAAAGAGAAGCTTGGACTGTATACCAATCTGCTGTACAACCAGGCACTACTGATTGAAGGTCTGCCTGTCGGCGATCCGGTAGAATTCACTAATGATATTTGCAAAATCATGGTTTAAACAATAAAGCCGCTCAAAATACCCCGTTATGGCTATAGGCCACGGCGGGGTATTTTGTTGTGACTGCCGACTTTTCATTTCAAATCACCCAGCACTCTATGTTACGATAGCGACAAGAAGTAAGGACAGGAGTGAGACCTTTGACAGCTAAATCCGATTGGAACAAAAATATCGTGCTTTTCCTCGCCAGCCAGACCTTGTCCCTATTCGGTTCATCCCTGGTTCAGTATGCCATCATGTGGTACATTACCCTGAATACGCAATCGGGCTTGATGATGACGATATCCATTATTTGCGGCTTTGTGCCGACGTTCTTCCTGTCTCCTTTTGCAGGAGTATGGGCGGACCGGTATAACCGCAAGCTGCTTATTGTGGTATCAGATTCGATGATTGCTTTATCTACGCTAGTGTTGGCTGTCCTGTTCCTGATGGGTTATGATGCCATGTGGCTGCTCTTTGTAGCTTCAGCGCTGCGTGCTCTGGGGACCGGTGTACAGACGCCCGCTGTAGGAGCGTTTATCCCTCAGCTAGTTGCCGAGGATAAGCTGACCAAGGTGAACGGCTTGAATGGCAGTATCCAGGCGCTGGTGATGTTGGTATCACCCATGCTCAGCGGGGCACTGCTTACCTTTGCCTCCATTGAGGCGATCTTTTTTATTGATGTCGTTACGGCGGCGATTGCGGTTGCAGTGATGCTAATATTTCTGCATGTGCCGGTTCATGCCAAAGCCGCACAGCAGCAGACGGTAAGCTATTATAATGACCTGCGTCTCGGATTTACCTATATTAAGAACCATAACTATATCCGGGCATTCTTTACGTTCTGTGCTTTTTTCTTTATTCTTGCGGCTCCGGTGGCCTTTCTGACCCCGCTCCAGGTGAACCGTTCATTCGGGGAGGAGATATGGCGGCTGACCGCAATCGAGATTGCCTTTTCCCTCGGGATGATGAGCGGCGGCCTGTTCATGGCTTCCTGGGGCGGATTCCGCAACCGCGTACATACGATGACACTAGCAAGTGTCGTCATCGGAGCAGGTACGTTCGCGCTCGGATGGATTCCGGTATTTTGGATTTACCTGCTTGTTATGGGGTTTGTCGGTGTGGCCATGCCGATGTTCAATACCCCCTCCACCGTGATGCTGCAGGAGAAGGTGGAACCGGACTATCTAGGCAGAGTATTCGGAGTGATGGGAATGATCTCAAGCTCCATGATGCCCCTCGGCATGCTGGTGTTCGGGCCTATGGCGGATTACGTGCGCATCGAATGGATGCTGATTGGTACCGGGCTGCTACTATTCATCCAGGGGCTGTTCCTGTTGACCAATAAAGTGCTGCTGAAGGCCGGAGAACCAGCCCCACAGATGGAGACTTAACGGCTTAATAAAGGAGGGCAAATACGTTGGATACGATGGATGCCATAGCCCAAGTTCCGGGTTACGAGGACTGGAAGATCGCCGAGCCTGTTCTCAAGGGCTGGTCTGATGACAAGAAGTATTATATCGAAGACAGGTTAGGCCGGAAGCTTCTTCTTCGGCTCGCGGACAGCAAGAAGTATGCGGCCAAAGAGGCGGAGTATGAGTTCATTCAGCGGATGAACCAGCTTGCGTTCCCGATGTCACGGGCAGTGGACTTTGGATTAACCCGGGGTGGGCAGAATGTGTACATGCTGCTGACTTGGGTCGAAGGCGTCTCCCTGCACGAATGTATACATTCTCTGCCGGAAGCGCGGCAGTATGAGCTGGGTATCGAAGCCGGGAAAATATTGAAACAGATGCATTCCGTCCCGCACTCCGGTGATGATCCCGTATGGGGGAACTGGATGAAGAATAGAATCCTTTCTCGGGTGGAGCAGTATGAAAGCTGTCCCTACCGGGTTCACGGGGATGAACGTGTGATTGCCTATGTGCGCGATAACATCAGTCAGCTGGATCATGTGAAGCAGGTCTACCGCCACGGGGACTTCCATATCGGCAATCTGATTTATACCGCAGAGGGCGGGATTGGGGTTATTGATTTCAACCGCTGTGACAGCGGGGATTATGTGGAAGATTTCTATAAAGTGCAGATGTTCGACAGAGAGCACAGTATTGCTTTTGCCAAGGGGAAGATAGAAGGGTACTTTGAAGGCAGCCCACCCGTGGAATTCTGGAGAAGACATGCGCTTTATGTGGCGTATTCGGCGCTGTACTCTATTATTTGGGCTATCCCGTTTGGCCCGTCCGATGTCGAAGGCATGATTGAGCGCTACCAGACAGCGTTCACGGATTATGATGATTTCACGCGGATTATTCCGCGCTGGTACGCTGAAAGTCTTTGAACATCCAGGTAGCCATAAGAGGAGGTCTCAGACATGTCGATTTCAACTACAATCATTATCCGGCTGGATATTCGTAAATCGGTAGCATCTTTTGGAGACGTTGCATCTGTAATTACGGTAGCCGGCGGGGATATTGTTGCGATAGACGTAATCCGTGCAGGCAAGGAGGTCACCACCCGGGATATCACCGTGAACGTGCAGGATGCAGGGAATGAAGAAGTGACCCGGAGGCTATCCGCTATGCCGGGGATCAAGGTGATCAATGTGTCGGACCGGACCTTTCTTGCGCATCTGGGCGGCAAGATTGAAATCACGCCCAAGATGCCGATCAAGAACCGGGAAGAGCTGTCACAGGTATATACTCCCGGGGTTGCCCGCGTATGTATGGCGATTGCCGAAGATCCGGGAAAAGCGTATTCGTTGACTATGAAGCGCAACACAGTAGCCATTGTTACCGACGGTACAGCTGTTCTGGGCCTCGGGGATATCGGTCCGGAAGCTGCGATGCCAGTGATGGAAGGCAAGGCGATGCTGTTCAAGCAGCTGGCGGGGATCGATGCCTTTCCGCTCTGTCTGAACACGAAGGATACGGAAGCGATTATCGCACACGTGAAGGCGGTATCACCGGGCTTCGGCGGTATTAACCTCGAGGACATTGCCTCCCCCCGTTGCTTTGAGATCGAACGCCGGCTTGCTGCCGAGCTGGACATTCCTGTCTTTCATGATGACCAGCACGGCACGGCTATCGTTGCCCTAGCTGGGCTCTTGAACGCGCTTCAAGTGGTCGGCAAGTCGATTGAGTCGGTCCGGATCGTTGTTGCAGGTATTGGGGCTGCTGGTGTGTCGATCTGCAGTCTGCTGCTCGCGGCGGGCGCCCGTAACATTATTGCCGTTGACCGGGAAGGGATTCTGCGTAAGGGAGAACATTACGATAACCCGGAATGGCAGCGTCTTGCGGAAGCGACGAACCCGGATGAGGTGACCGGGGATCTGAGCGATGCGATGCGAGGAGCGGATGTGTTCATCGGGGTCTCCCGGGGAGGGATTGTGACGGAGCAGCATGTCATGGATATGGCTGCAGACGCCATCGTGTTCGCCATGGCTAATCCAACCCCGGAGATCGATCCAGAGCTGGCAGAACATCATGTCCGTGTCTTGGCGACAGGTAGAAGTGATTACCCGAATCAGATCAACAATGTTCTGTGCTTTCCGGGTATTTTCCGGGGCGCTTTAGACTGCCGGGCCAGTGTGGTTAATCTGGAGATGAAGCTGGCTGCTGCCAAAGCCATCGCCGGGGTAGTCCATCCTGATGAATTGAATGAGCAATACATCATTCCAAGTATTTTTAACGAAAAAGTGGTGGAAGAGGTACGATACGCGGTCATAAAGGCAGCCATTGCGACCGGGAAAGCCCGGCGGATTCCGCCGGATTTTAATGAGTGACGGAAAGAACGACCATAAATATAGAAATGATAGGTGAAGAGATGGTTTTACTGGGAGCGCTGGTGAATGGGATCACTGTAATCTTCGGTACGCTGCTTGGGCGCTTACTGCGCAGAATACCGGAAAGTATGAAAACTACGGTAATGAACGCGATTGGCCTGGCGATTATCGTCTTGGGCATACAAATGGGTTTTAAGAGCAATAATTTTCTCATCGTCATATTAAGTCTCGTGATCGGGGCAGTCATCGGGGAGCTTATCTCACTGGAGGACAAGTTCACCCGCGTCGGGAACTGGCTGGAGAAGACGATTGGTTCGAACGAGCCAGGAAGTATCTCGCAGGGGTTTATCACGGCAAGTCTGGTGTTTGTGGTCGGTGCCATGGGGATACTCGGTGCATTGGACAGCGGCATCAAAGGAAACCATGATATCCTGTATACCAAGGCGATTATGGACGGATTCATCTCTATCATCCTTACGACGACACTAGGGATTGGAGTAATGTTCTCGGCTATTCCCATCATTCTCTACGAAGGGGCCATAGCCTTATTCGCTACACAGATTAGCCGTTTCATGCCGGATGAGCTGCTCAACCAGTGTATTGCTGAACTGACGGCTACCGGCGGTATCATGATTGCAGCCATTGGCTTTAATCTGCTGGGGATGACGAAGATCAAGGTAGCGAACCTGATCCCGGGGATCGTAGTGGCTGTGTTGATGGTGGCGGGATTGTATATCTTTTAGTGAAATATCAGACAAAGGAATGAAGACATGCTAACAACCAAATTTAATGAATACCTTGATCTGTCTGCACAGCTGCGGCCGGAATACGTGGAGAGTCTGGGAGCATCGGCAGCAGAATACGGCAAGCCAATTACAGATATAGTGCCGGATGCACCTGAACTTCTCAAGGCTATTTACAGCGCGGTCTCTGGGACAAGCGAGAAAGTAGAGGATGCAAGCCTGATTGAGTTCATACCGGGCTACAAGCTGATCCATATTGACGAATACGCTGATAAGCTGGAAGAAGTGTTGGGAATTTTGAAGGGAAAGGACTGGGACGGCAAAGGAATTGTTCTGCCGATTCTCACCAACTACAGCAGCGACTTCATCTGTTATTACCGGTCAGAGGATGGAGTAGAGCAGGTATGTGACTTGCTGCATGACTTTGGTGATTTAACGGTTATGTTTGATTCACCGGTAGCTTTCCTGGAGACACTGTGCCAGTTCTACAGACAAGAGGTGTATTTCCTGGACGAAGACGGTTATCTGGACTGCGATCTTATTAAAGAAGGCGAAGTAGGGGCAGAGCTGAATCCGGCTGCGATTTATTGGTCGGAGTAGATTTGATTGAAATTGTAACTATTTGACATTTGCAATATATATTATACGGCGGCTTGATTCTGGTATTTACGGACAAGCCGCCGTTTTTATTTTGGAAAAGTGCGAATGTTGTCATATCAAGTCGTCTTACATCAATTTTTAGGTTAAAAAAAGGATATTTATGTTATCTGTCGAATTTGTGAACGAAAGACTCGAATCTTTTATCGAGTATCCATGTGTGAGGCGGCCCTGTCTGTATAACTTGTTTAAATGGGATAAAAGATTGGCACTGAAGGGAGGAATAGAGTAAGGCTTCGTTATTGGTTGAAGATGATAGATAACGTATACAGGGAGGCTTAACTTGTGATCCAATTATTGAAACGGAACAAAAGTAAGACTGCTGAAAGTTGGACTTTACCCAGGAAGGGCCGGGTGGTTTTTTTAGCGTGTATCATCGTATTCTCGAATGTATCTCCTTTAAAGGCAGTTGCTTCTTCTCCTGTAGATGAGAACTTTGAGAGTTATTCACACAGTGGAAATACCACGAATAGCAGAACACTTGGAAGCTTGATTTATTCTTCCAATGGAACATCTCAGGTGGATATTATCGATGATACTGATGCATTTTTAGGTGAGCACATTGACGGATTTGATGATCATAGCGTCATTAATGATTTCAAGTGGGATGCTAGCGACAGCATAACCTATTTCGAATTCGCTTCGGCTGATCTAAGCAATGATTTCAGACTTGTCTCATTGAATGCCAATGTGGTAGATCAAGACAGTGCGCAGGTCTATGAAATTACCGGGTACAATGGTGGGTCAGGAATGAGTCCGGTAGTCACCGTTAGCGGATTCGACTTTGGTACTTCTGGAGACTATGGCAGCGGAAGTAGTGCAATTACGTATACCAAGGAACCTAGCGTATACAGAGCAGGCGCACTTTCTTTCGGAAGCGATTGGGATCATATTGATACTGTCCGTTTTACAAGAACAGATAATACTGGCTCGGGAGTTACAATGATTATCGATAACATCGACTTTGAAAATCCGACTTCAGGGCCGGTCTTTACTTCATCAGCTACGGCAACGTTTGCCGAGAATGCCTCAGGAACGGTATATTCTGCTGTGGCAACTGGAACTGGGACGATAACCTATTCCCTTACCGGTGGGGCCGATCAGAGCAAATTTAATATCAATTCATCTACAGGGGCATTAACTTTTAAGGGCGCGCCTGATTACGAGACGCCTACGGACGCAGGTACCAATAATGTTTATGATGTGATAATTACCGCTACCGATAATAACGGCAGTAGTATTCACAATGTTGCGGTAACGGTGACTGGTGTAAATGATGTGAACTTCTCTACGGCAGATAATGCCAGTATCGTGAACAATGTGCTGACCAAAACCGTTACTGCCGGGAATACGGCCGATATCTCATTGTACCCTGAGGATTTAGTTACAGGTTATTTGAGTGTGTATGCCCCGAATGAGAACGCCGGATTCCCTGGAGGCATCTATGCATATTCTGGAATAGGCTCTACCGTTACCTTATATATTACAGCGGAGAGCGGGTATACCTTTGATTTATCCAGTTTTAAATTTGCTGCCGATAAAACAACTTGGAACATGTCTTCGGTGGATGTTAGCTTCACATCAGGAGGTGTACCCCACAACGATTCTTATGCAGTCAATCAAGATGGTACATTGGGGTATTCCATCGTCAACTCTTTTACAAATGCGGTTAATGATGTTACTCAAGTCATATTGACTGTAAGTGGCTACACGGAGTTCCAGGATATCGAAATTACAGACATCAAACCTGTGGCTGATAGCACAGCCCCTGTCTTTGATATCACTCCTAATGTTTCAAATGTGGCAGCCACTGCTTTTGATCTCTCGGCCAGTATCGATGAAGCCGGTAAGATTTATTATGTTGTTGTAGGGGATGGACAGACTGCACCAACGGCAGCGCAAGTGAAATCAGGTGTTACGTATAGCGGCGTAAGCATTCTTGCAAGTGGATCGAATATTGTGGGTTCAGGGCCTTATAGCCATACGTTTAACGTTTCCGGACTTACCTCCGGTACTGCTTACGATGTTTATGCTGTGGCAGAAGATGATGAGGGACTGCCAAATCTGCAGGGAGCCCCAGTCAAACTGGATGTGTCTACTTTAGTAGTTCAAGCGGCTCCGGTAGCATCTAGTGTGAGCATATCCGGAACGGCGCAGGTGGGACAGACGCTGACGGGCAGTTACACGTATAATGATGCGAACACTGATCTTGAAGGAACGAGCACATTCAAGTGGTATCGTGCGGATGATACCTCCGGAACGAACAAGGCAGCGATTTCAGGAGCGACGAGTTCCACGTACACGCTCCAAGCAGATGATCTGGCGAAGTTCATCAGCTTTGAAGTGACGCCGGTGGCGCAGACAGGGACAACAACCGGAACGCCGGTGGAAAGTGCGAGAACAGCGGTGGTTGTAGCGGGAGAAGCAGCTCCGGTAGCATCCAGTGTGAGCATATCCGGAACGGCGCAGGTAGGACAGACGCTGACGGGCAGTTACACGTATAGTGATGCGAACACGGATCAAGAAGGAACGAGTACGTTCAAGTGGTACCGGGCGGATGATATCTCTGGAACGAACAAGACAGCGATAGCGGGGGCAACGAGTTCCACGTACACGCTCCAAACTGTGGATCTGGCGAAGTTCATCAGCTTTGAAGTGACGCCGGTGGCGCAGACAGGGACAACAACCGGAACGCCGGTGGAAAGTGCGAGA